>JAYQAK010000008.1:0-28106 GCA_038136695.1 Candidatus Poseidonia sp. | reverse complement strand
CCATCGTTGCTGGTGCCTCAGGTGCCATGAAATCCAGTCTGACATTTTCCATGCTCTACAACGCTGTTCTGTACGGTGAAACCAGCGGTATTTACGTCACCTTGGAACAAGGCAAGGATTCGCTCCGCTCCCACATGGCCAACATGGGAATGAACGTGGACGACCCCCGTGTCCGAAACCGTATCGCCATCATTGACCTGGCTGACTTGCGCGTCCAACTGGACGAACAAGGCATGAGCAACCGGGTGGATTGGATGGGCCAACTCATCAAACAGCTGACCTCCTACCGCCAATCGATCGGGTTTGAACTCCTCGTGTTTGACTCGCTTGGTGCCTTTTTCACCCTGACCAAAATGGAAAACCCTCGTGACGAGATTTTCAGATTGTTTGAAGCCGTTCGCCGTCTTGAATTAACGTCGTTCTTCATCTGCGAAATGACCGGAGAAGACCACAAACAATTCGGTGAATACGGCGTGGAAGATTACCTCTCAGATGGCGTGGTCCACTTGGTGATGGAGCGCCACGGCGACGATGTTGCGCGGAAAATCGGTATCGTCAAAATGCGTCACACCAACCACGTGCTCGGGTACAAGCCGTTCAACTGGAAAGAAAGCGAACAACGCTTTACCATCCTTTGAGTTCACTCTACCGTGACGGATTTGGCGAGGTTTCTCGGCCGGTCCACATCCCTTCCAAGCTTGAGCGCGGTGTGATACGCCATCAACTGCAGCGGAAGAACCGTCAGCAACGGAGTAAGCCAGGGATGAATCGAGGGAAGGGGAATGGAAATGTCGCCCTCTTCTCCGATGGGATCTCCCTTCTCGTGAATCAGGATGATCTTCGCACCGCGTGCCTTGCACTCGTGAAGGGCAGAGAGCGTTTTTTCCTTCAGGTGGTCGTTGGGGGCGACCACCACCACGGGGCTTCCTTCCTCGAGCAAGGCTATCGGCCCGTGCTTCATTTCACCCGCTGGATAAGCCAAACAAGGAATGTAGGCCAGTTCCATGAGTTTGAGGGCCCCTTCTTTGGCCACGGACGCTGAGAGCCCTCGTCCCAAGAACAAGACCGAACCAGCGTCGGCGAGCAACTCCACCGCCTCGTCGATAGGGCCGATGTTTTCGAAGTACGTCTCCATCAGATGGGGAGCCTGTTGCAGGTGTTGAATCACCTCACGGCCTTGCTCTTTGGACAAGTGGCGCGTTCGGCCGAGTTGGGTGGCGAAAATAGCAAGCGCCGCCACCATGTTGGTGAACGCCTTCGTCGAGGCGACGGATTGTTCGGGTCCGGAGTGAATGTACACGCCTTGACCGCACAAACGAGCGATGGTGGAGCCCACGACGTTGACAACACCAAAGATTTGCCCGCCTTTCAGCTTGATTTCCTTGACCGCTGCAATCGTGTCGGCGGTTTCGCCCGACTGAGATACGGCGAGATAGATGGCCTTTGGGTTGATGACCGGGTCGTTGTTTCGGAACTCGCTTGAGATGTGGGTCACGGCCGGAATTCGTGCCATTTTTTCAATGAGCATCTGCCCTATCTCGGCCGCATAGTGAGCCGTACCGCACCCCAAGAGTCGAACGTGAGGAGCCTGGACCAAGGCCTGATGTTCAAGACGCATGCCGCCGAGTCGCCCGTTCCCCATTTCTCGGTCGACGCGACCGGCGATGCACTGGCGAAGGGCATCGGGTTGTTCGTAGATTTCCTTGAACATGAAATGAGGCGCATCCCCCAATTCCGATTCGCCCCAGGATTCTTCCAACACGTGGATGTTCGGCTGGATGTGCTGTCCTTTGATCGAGGTGAGGGTGAAGGAGGACGAGGTCACCACGGCAATATCGCCGTCCTCGAGGTACTGCACGCGCTGGGTGTGGGAGGTCAGCGGGTGAGGGTCGCTGGAGACAAACATTTCACCGTCGCCTTGGCCGATGATGAGCGGTGAACCGTTGCGGGCGCAAATGAGGAGGTCTTCATCCTGAAACATGATGCACAGCCCCCAGGTTCCACGAACCCGTCGGAGGGTTTGCTGAACCGCTTCCAGAGGCGTAGCGCCGTCTTTTCGAGCCAGTGCAATCAGGTGAACCAAGACCTCGGAATCGGTTTCGCTCACGCAGGAGACCCCCTTGGATTCGAGATGCTGACGAAGCATTCGGAAATTTTCGATGATGCCGTTGTGAACCAAATGCACGCTTCCATCGGCGGAGGCGTGTGGGTGGGTGTTCACGTAAGTCACACCCCCGTGAGTGGCCCATCGGGTGTGAGCAATGCCCATGGTGCCTACCGTGACCTCGGGCAACACGTTTTGCAGGTCGGCCACCTTCCCCACCGTCTTGTGGATGTGCACGGCCGTTCCATCGTCAATGGCCACACCGGTTGAATCGTAACCGCGATATTCCAATCGGCGCAAGCCCTCCACCAACAGCGGCAGGGCTTGCTGCGTCCCAATGTAACCAAAGATACCGCACATAAGATCGCCTCAGAGGTCAAACGCTGTGTTGCATACGGGACACGTGGTTCGCTTGAGCATCAAATCTTTGATGCTGAAATGAGCTTGGCAGGACGGGCATTGCGCCTCACGCTTGAGGTCGGGGAGTGGAAGAGGTGCCGGAGCTGGCGCAGGTGCCGCATCGGGCAACGGCATCGGCAAAGGAATGGGAGGCAAGCCGGACTGGAGCGCTGCGGCCATCTCGCTCATTTCTCGCTGTTGCTTTCGCTTCATGCGTCGCTCGAGACGAGCGTTCCCCTCACCCTCCTCAACTTTCTTTTCCAACTCGTCGGCCAGGGTTTCAGGTTCCTCTTCGATCACGGCCACGGCGGATTCTTGGACGGTGAGGACCTCTTCCTCGTCAACCACCGACAGCAGCGGACCTTCATCCTGTTCGGGCGTGATCATCAGTTCGATTGCATCGGATTCTTCGTCCAGCGCTGCCTCAAGTTCCTCCATTTCGGTGTGGGAACGGCGCAAGATGACCACGACCACCGCCAGGAAACCGACCAGACCAAGGAGGCTGAGGCCAAGGATTCGGTACTTTGCTTCGTCTGACCCGCCGGGGAGGTAATCAAACAAGGTATCGAGAAGACCGGGTGATCCCACATTGCTGGTTGATCCGGAGAGGGAGACCACTTTGCTGAAACTGTAGGAACCCGATGGTGTGACGGTGCAGACAATGGTGTCGTCCTCCATCAATCCAATCCCGAAGGTGTAACCCTCGAAGAGCATGTTGGACAGACCCGCCACGGAATCCCCTTCGCTGGTGGCGATCAGTCCCATGCGAGAAATCGGTCCGTAGACGTTGATCTCGTCGTAGAAGAGATACACGCCTTCGTCTCGACTCGCAAGACCGAGGTTGCTGACGCCGGGAGCGTTGGTGCGATGAACCGCTTCGTTTGACCAGACGGCGTTGGTGGTCACGGTGACCACGTCGGCGGTCTTCCCTTGGCCTTCCACCCACGCAAGGACCAAACGGTCTTCCTCATCTTCGACGATGACATCGATGTGTGGGTGCATCGCCTCGTCTCCGATGGAGTACTGGAAACTCCATGACGAAGTGGAAAACGGTCCGTGAGTGTACATCAAGCCTACCCGCTCAATGCCTGTGACGTCTTCGCGATATTCCTGATAGACGATGTGAAGGTATTCCTCACCCATGGCAACACCGAGTTGTTGCACATCGCCCGGTCGGATATCGATGTTGGAGAGGACGGTCACGGGATTGCCCCATGAATTCCCCTTGTCAGGGGTTGATGAAGAGATGACAAAGAGCGATGTGACGTCCTGCCAGGAGCCACTGGTCGAGAGATCACGATGGTACCCCGCCAGCACCATCGTGCCGTCGTATTGGTCAAACGAAAAGCCGTAATAGGCCCCCTCAGAGAGTTTTAACGGTTGCATGTGATAGTGTTTGGGCGTGGTTTTGCCTGCAGCGGAAATGGACGTCATGGCGATGTCGGTCAACACGTAACCTTCGGCGCTGAGCGAGCGTCGGGTCCAGGCGACTTGCACCAAGCCGTCGTCCCGTTGGTAAACGGCCAATTCTCCGCCCCACGCTTCCTCAAGCATCACCCCGCCAGGCATGCTCAGCGTGGAAGTGACCGTACGAACGTGCAACTCGCCGTCCTTGGTGGTGAACAGCAGACCCCCGTCTTCGAGACCAACGAAGTCAACGGGGACTTCGCGAACCGCGAGGGAAACACCGACCTTCGAACCGAGATACAAATCGCCAATCGTGACGTTGAATCGCATTTCACTGTGAGCGAGTTCCACGCCGGAGCCGCTGAGAACCGCACGGTACGACACGGCTCCTTCCTCATCGGCGATGTCGGCAAATCGGGCGAAGCTGTATCCGGATGTGGTGCTCGAACCAGGGACCAAGTTGAGGCCCTGGTCGTCAAGCCGTTGCCAGCCGATGCCTTCCATCCAGCGTTCAAGACCGAGGTTCAAGTTGGTCGCGTCGCCTTGACCGAGGTTGTCCACCCGAAGTTGGATATCGAACGGGGTGCCCGGTGCGGGTATTTCCGGCTGGGTGCGTGCCGAGCCCGGAAGGAATCGCAACATGGGTTGCAGCGGGCGTTCATCGACTTGGAACGAGAAGGTGTAGACGTTGTTGCTTCGGTCAGGGTCGCTGTATTGTTGCGTCGGGTCAAGGGACAGGGTGACATCGTGGGTTCCCGCTTCCGTGGCCCACCAATACAGCGTGACCTGAACGCTCTCACCTTGCTCGAGGGAAGTGACTTTGCCCTCCGAGGGGTAGGTCGAGGAGGCACTGCCTTCCCCTTCAAGCGTGAGGTACACTTCATCAGCGTCCATATCCCCGATGTTTCGCAATCCAAAACGAACCTCAAGCACCGTTCCTGCGACGGCTGAATTGACCGGTAGACCGCCATCGTAGACCCCAACGGAGCCAGCGAAGGCAAAGTCGGGCGCTGCGGGCAGGTTGTCAATTTCGTACGTGCGTTTCAGCACATCGCTGGCAAGCTCGCTGGCGTTGACCATCCTGACACTGATTCGATGGGAGCCGTCGCCCACGGTGGTGGAGTCCCAGGTAAACGACCAGTCCTGTGTACCCTCTTCTTGGAACGTCAACGTATCACCGACCACCCAATCGCCGTTGTCGATTTTGTATTCGATACGGTCGTGTTCCGTGCCTTCGGTTGAGCCCTCGAATTCGACCAAACCCACCAGAGCGGTGCCAAGCGAAGGTTCGTTGATGGTCACCGACATCCGGGCAAAGCGAATCACACGTAGGTCGATCATGGATGCTTCACCTTCTGCATTGAGGGCTCGAGCATAGACGAGCGTGTAGGTCTCGTCGGCGTTGACCCAATCGTCGTCCACCGTGATATCGAAGTACCAATCTTCCACCGTGCCGTCAGCACCCAACCAGTTGGTCAGTTCGGTGCTCTCGCCGTCTTCGTAGAACTGTTCAAACTTGACTTGGACCTCGAGATAATCGTGCTCGCTGACATCGGTCGTGCCCTCGACCGAAAGGGTGTTTCCGGACAGGTAAAGCGACTGGTTGACCGGCGAAGACATGTCCACGTCGTGTCCCAAGCCATCACCGCCTGGAGGTGGATCCACGATGACGCCCCCGTTGTCTTCAAGCGGCGTGCAGGTGCGTCCAAGCACCCTGTCAAGCGCACAAGATGCGTCAACCAAGCCAAAGCCCCACTTGTCGTTCCATCGGTTCGACACGTCCGGCTCGGAGGCCGAGCCGCGAGCCTCGGAGGAATTGCGAAGGATGTTGCGCACCGTTTCCGGGTCGAGCGTGTCGTCCGCCTGAAGCATGATGGCGACGATGCCCGAGACGACAGGCGTCGCCATGCTCGTGCCGTCCTTTGAATCGTAATCGTTGTCGGCGAGAGGACGTTCCGGTTGGCCGGGGAAGGAGGGGCCGGTGGCGGCCGTGGCCGACATGATGGCGGTGCCGAAGGCGGTTAAATCCGGTTTCAATTCGTCCCATTCATCGTCGTCTCCGTCGTCCAAACGGGGGCCAAAGTTGGAGTAGGAAGCAACCACATCGTCGGTGCGGTTGACGGAGTTTCGGTCGTTGACCGACCCGATGGAAATCGCACCGTCAGCGCTGGCTGGAGAAGGAACGCGTTTGCTACCGTCGTTGCCCATGGCCACCACGCACACGATGCCTGCGTCTCTTGCATCGTTGACCAAACGGGCCTCTGCACCCGAGCCGTTGTCCCCTTCATCGTCGGGGTTGAGGGGGGTGCCAACCGAACCAAAGGACATCGATGCAACGTCAATACCGCGGCTGGACTCGTTGTTGCCCCAGTCGGTGTTTTTGTTGTTGATCATCCATTGAATGCCGTTCAAGGAGGATTGCGAGTTCGTCCCTCCAGCATCGGTCAGGACCTTGATGTCGACCAGGTAGGCGCCCATTCCGGTCCCGGTGTGCACGCGTTGAGCACCCCGGTTCCCAGAGCCGTGGCAGCCACGTGGGTGCCATGCCCTTGCCCGTCGTCAGGATCGTCCGTGCCGTCCGGATTGGAAGCGCTTGAAGTGGCGTCGTAACCGGCCACCCATTTCTGGTCGTTGTAGCTGGTCGCATCGCTGTCCGGCTCATCGTCGATGTCGTCAAAGTCGTTCAAGGCACGGTGCTCGTTGTCAACCCCGGTGTCGAGCACGGCAATGACCACACCTTCGCCGGAGTAGCCACGGGCATAGGCACTGGCCGTGTACACGTCGGATGGCATGGCCCTTGCAGCCTCTGAAGCCACACCGTTGAACGGAATCATGACGTTTTGCATCTCGATGACGACGACGCCGGGGAGCATGTAGATGTCCATCAGCGCACTCACGGGAACCTTGTCAACCACCACGGAATCGATGGAATTCATCACTTGGAACCACGCCCCGTTGGACGTCCCAATCCATCCGTGCTCCTCGAGCACCGTCTCAAGTTGGGCCACCTCCTCGGCGTTGGGCGCCCACGCATAGTCCACGACGATGGCCACCGTCTTTCGCCCGTCAGGACCGATGATGGCGGTGGGTGAAACCGAGGATTGACCGTCCAACACGCGTTGCAAACGGTCGTCCATGCCGTTCCAATCCAAATCGGGCCCGTAGGAAAGCCACCACATGTCGGGCTCTTCGGAAGGCCGGTCGCCTCGGTCGATGAGACGTGTCGGACGTTCACACAGGTCCTCGCCGCACATCAATGGAGGCAACCCGTCGATCAATATGGGCGGGGCATGCGTCGCAACAGGTTCGCTTTCAACATCGTTGGAGAGGGCAAACGCACTCACGTCTGCCAGCAAGATGACCGCCGAAAACAGCAAGGCGGCCGCGACACGGCTGGAGCCGTTTTTCCTACCCATCATACCACCTCGCAGTCCCTGTGACGCCTTGCCCACCTTTGATTCTATCCACCGATGTCTCACGCTGTCATCCGTTTCCGAGTCAATTTTGAACGGTTGGCCATTCAAAATGCGCTGCGAGTGCTGAGCACTGGACATGCGGGCCTGTACTGCGCTCAACCAAACCGAGCGGTGCATCGCATTCGGGACAGGTGCCTGCATCGGCAAGGTGTTCCATCCATGCCGTGCGTGTTTCGGGCTCATCGCTGGCCTGAAGCAAATTTTTCATCGTTGAACGGAGATGTTTGGGCACCTCCAAGCCTCGTGCTGTCCACGGGTCGTCGACCGTCCGCAAGTCCACCATCGACGCTTTGATGCGTTTGCGCTTGGCAGATTGAGCGTCTCGATGGCTTGGCCCGCCGTCAACGACGCCCAACTCCACCGGCCCGCCTTTGGCAACCCATGGCAGCACGGCATAGGCCGCCACAAACCCGCCGATGTGGGCCATGTGAGCAATGCCGCTTGAAACCCCGGATTCCATGGTGGCCAAGGCCCTTGCCAGTTCCAAACCGAAATACAGCAAGGCGATGAGCACCACCGGCCAAGGTCGAATAAGCAACAACGGGAAAGGAATCTCGTCTTTTGGCCAACCTGCCAAATACGCACCCAACAAGCCAAACGCCGCCCCGGAAGCGCCCAGAGCCGGTGACATGGACGTGGCGTTGAACATGACCCAGCCCAAGGAACCTCCCAACAGACCGATGACGTACACCGTTGCGAAACGTCGGCTACCCAGTCGCTGTTCAAGCGGAACGCCGACCAAGGCCAAGATGATGACGTTACCGAGCACGTGCATGAGATCGCCCTGGCTGTGCAAGAAGCCCGCTGAAAACAAGGTGTGCCAGAACATCGGGTCGGTGGTGCGCGCCGGCACCAGAACGAAATCACTCCACACCCAGTAATACACCCACCCCCACGAGGCGAACAGCGACCACAACACCTGAACCACGGAACCCAGGAGGACACTGACCGTCACGCCCATCGCCAACGAGGTTTGCGACCGGACAGCGTACACCAACGGTGCGATGACGGCGAGGAACCACAGCACGAGAAGAAACCATTCCGCCGTGTTGAACAGCGTCATGGCGAAGGGCATGGTGTGGCCTCTGGGTCGTCCTCTTTGGAGTTATGCAGGCGGCGTGTGCTACAGGAGGGTTCTTGCGAGAGACCGTGACCCAAGCACCATGGCGACCCCGGTGCTGACCCTCGACCACGTCGAGGTCCGGCGCGGCATGAGCGTCGTGCTCAAGCAGCACACCTTGGAGGTCAACGGCGGAGACCTCGTGGCATTGGTGGGCGCCAATGGCGCAGGAAAATCCACCCTGCTTGAAACAGCCGCCACCCTGTTGCCGCTCGAGCACGGCAGCGTCAAGCACGGAAACGTTGTCGTCATGGACGCAGAAGGGCGTCGGACAAGCGGCCCGCACACCGTTGGCGTGGTGCTCCAGAAAAACGGAATGTTGGGCAGTGAAGTGGTCGAAGAACACCTGCTCTTGGCGTGCTCCAAAAGCGGTTCAAGCATTGACGTGCATCCATTTCTCGACGCCTTGAACCTGCGCCATCGTGCACAGGATTTGGTGGCCCATCTGTCGCAGGGTCAAGCGAGGAAAGTGGCTGTCTTGGCGGGCCTTTTGCCCGCCTTTGCGAGCCAAGAACCCTGTCTCGTCCTGCTGGATGAACCGGCCGCAGGCTTGGACGATGAGGCGGTCAGCACCGTCTGCCAGTGGATGGCCCAACTGCGGAACGAGGGGCATGCCCTGTTGGTTTGCACGCACGACGAGCGCATCCGACGGCAGGCCACGTTCATTCACGACGTCAGCGAACAGACCTCCACCGCACAAACACCCGAAGACACCTCAACCACGATGGCAGCAACCCCCGTTTCAACACGCCCCACCTCGCGTGGCGCCTTTGGCGTGCAAACCCACATGCGAACCATGCTGTGGCTCAACACCAACGGGATGGCAGCCCTCTTGACGTTGGGTGTTCTGCTGTCCCTTGGTTCCTTCATGGACGGCTTCTCGGCCATGCAACGCTTGGGAGCGGTGCTTGCTCCAGCACTGGCGGCTGGCCTTTGCGGTGAACCGCTCGTGGCCGCCATGCGCGAAGAACGAGCCTCAACCTGGTGGCGTGCCATCGACGGCGGTGTGCCACATGCCAGTTGGTTGCCGATTGTTTTGGGCGTCGCCATCACCGCTGTTTCGACCGTTGGTCTGCAACAACCGCTGGCTGTCGAGCACCTCGCCGTGGGTGGAGGACTCTGTTGGACGGTATGGCACGTTGTCCGTTGGTCTCAACGCTCAACCGAACGACTTGCCCGACCGCAAGCGGCGCTGATCGGTTTGCTGACACCCGTCCTCATCTTGCCCTATGCACTGCTGTTGGACATCTTGACACGATGAAAGCACCAAGTTCAAGGAGGAGGCGCATGAGCCAACCTCATGCGGTTCGGGAACGCTTTGTTGTTCCTTGGTTTCGGTGGGTTGGGGGCAACACTGCTGCTCGCTCTGATGTGGGCGCCGAGCGTCTCCATCGACGCCTTTGAATCGCCTGCAGCGCAACGAATTTTCTACTGGCACGTCCCTGCTGCTTGGGCTGCGTTCATTGCCTTTGGTGCCTTGTTCATCGGTTCTGCCGGATGGTTGTTCAAGCGGTCGGAGAGGATGTGGCGCTTGCACGTGGCAGGGGCCGAGGCAGGGTTGGCCACCGGTTTGATGACGGTGTGGTCAGGGTGCGTTTGGGGCGCCGCCGAATGGGGCACGCCTTGGGATTGGACCGATGTCCGCCTCAACACCTTTGGCCTCCTCACCTTGCTGGCAATTTATGTGGTTCTCGGGCGCAACAGTCAGCCTGACGGTGTGGAAACGCGAGACACGTTCGCTGCCTTTGGCCTCTATGGCTTCGTGTTGGTGCCGGTAACCTATGTCGCCACACGAATTTGGACGATTCGACATCCCGGGCCCGTGGTGGCAACAGGGGATGGAAGTTCGATCAACAGCGACATGGGGTTGGTGCTGCTGTTCGCAGCCATTTCGTTCACGGTGTTCATCATCGGCCATATTGTGGCGTCCATGCGGCTCACTGCATTGGAGCAACGCCTTGAAGAACTGCAGCATGCCATGGACGGGTGAGCACGATGGAGGGCATGACGTACCTGGCTGTCGGATACTTCGGGATGCTGATCGCCATCGCCTTGTGGACGTACACGGTGGTGCAACGAAGCCAGCGTCTTGAACAACGCTTGGCCTCCATGGAAGCAGCGTTGTCCGCTGGCGGCGAGCAAACGCACGCAAATGAGGACGAGTGAACCTCAAGCCAGCGCACACCTTCATAGTGCCCAGCCCGACACCGAGACGGGAAGGCGCATGTCAACGGACCTCGGTGGAGAATTCTGTTTGGTCTGTGGGGCTGACCCACCGCTGTTTGGGGACCGCATGTGCGAACCCTGTTTGAGGGCACGAACCGTGCTGGGAAAGGTCCCGGAAAACGTTCCTTGGGTCCGGTGCGCTCGTTGCGGCATCGTCGAGATTGAAGGGAAATGGGAAAGCACGACAGAAACCGAAATTTGGGATGAATTGCTGCATCGCAATCTCGCAGTTCACGAGCGTGCGGAGGACCTTCAACTGGCCATGGAGCCCGTCAAAGTGTCGGACCGTCACACCCTGCTCCATATTCAACTCGAAGGCGTCATCGACGACTTGCTGTTCCAAGAAGAGCACACCATGCGCGCTCGGATGGCCAACGGGGTGTGCCTTACCTGCACGCGAAGAGCCGGCAATTACTTCGAGGCGACGGTGCAATTGCGTTCCAGCGCTCGCCGTCTGACGGAACCGGAATTCCAACGCTTGAGGACCACCCTCGACGATGTGCTGGACAAACTTTCCGACGACCCGATGTTCTTCATCACCAGCGAAGGACCCGTGACCGGTGGATACGACGTGGTGTTGGGAAGCAAAGGGTTGGCCCGTGCATGGGGACGGCATTTGGTCTCCGAATACGGAGGTATGGTCGTTGAAACCAATTCCACGGTTGGACGCAAGGACGGGGTCGACGTCACGCGCCTGACCTTGCTGTATCGCAAACCGGGTTATGAAATCGGCGACGTGGTCGCTTGGCGAGGGAACCTATGGCGGCCATCGGCGTGGACCAAGGACGGTGCGATCATGGAACGGGTCGACCGACGAGAGCGAACCGGTGCCAGCTGGAGGGACCTCGAGTCGGCCAACGTGGTGGCGCAACTTCACGAAGCCTTGGAAGTGGAGTTCATCAACGAAGACGCGTCGGTGGGCGAATTCCTCGACCCCACCACCTGGAACATGGATTCGGTACGACTCCCCTACGATCACGCTGCTGGCCGAAAGGGGCTGCTCGTTCGCCACGAAGATGCGTGGCTTGCTCTGCCCCATTTGACCGTTGATTCAACACCACAACCGGAGGAAGCATGATGGAACCCGATGAACATGAAGAAGGCCCCACCTTGGTGGATTTGGCACAACGTTTGGACAGCGAAGACATGATTGGCTTTTTGCGCCAAACCGTGAACGACCTTCGCCGAGGCTTCGCCGCCGTCAACGCCGAGGCCTTTCCTTGGTTGGATGGCCTCAAACAAGCCCCTTGGACTGGTGTGCTCTGCTTGGGAATGGGAGGCAGTGCCGCCGGCGGGGATTTCCTCGCTGCCTTGACCTCGCAAAACGGACCTTGTCCCGTCGTGGTCCACCGTGACTACACCCTGCCTGCATGGTTTGATGCCACGTGGTTGGTGTTGGCGACCAGCCACAGCGGCAACACCGAAGAAACGGTTCAGGCTGCTCATCAGGCGTTGCAAAACGACGCCACCGTCATCGTGATCGCCACCGGAGGTGAACTGGCTGGACTTCCCGAACTCTATCCGAAATGCCATTTGATTCCCAGCATCGGTGGCCAGCCTCCTCGAACAGCCTTCGGCCATCTTTTTTCTCGACAGGTCGCTTGTTTGGAGCACCTCGGCTTGATGCACACCGTGGATGCACAGCAACGAGAGGCCATGTTTGAGCGTCTTCAAGCCAACAACGAACATTTCGATGCACTCGCCCAACCCGAGGGGGACATCGCCTTGCTTGCCGCCTCCTTGATGGACCGACCCATGGCGGTCCTCGGACCGACCGAACTCGGCCCTGCATTGAACCGATTCAAGAATCAGATGAACGAGAATGCGGCTCGCTTTGTTCGCACGGGGACGATCCCCGAAATGAACCACAACGAGAGCGTGGCTTGGGGTGGTATCGGAGACGACGGGGACCCCTCGGCCGACGAACAGGCGCTGTTGTTGCTGACCTGGAACGGCATGCACCCTCGAGTTCAGCAACGCTTGGACTGGATGGTGGCTCACGCCACCACCGAAACGGCATGGAACCTCGTGGGCGAAGGAGAATCCCTGTTGGAGTGCTTGTTGTACCACTGCTTGGTGATGGATTGGTTGTCCACAACTTTGGCACTGCTTCACGGTAAAGATCCGTCGGCGATTGCACCGATTCGCGCCCTGAAAGCCCATCTGGATTCCGTTCAGTAAAGCGGCCCGCAAATCAAGCGAGGGTCGGGGTACGCCTCCAATGCAGCCTGTCGGTCTTCGGCAGCCACAACGCCCGGTAAATCACCGTTTTCTGGAGCCGCCCAAGAAAGTTGAACGTGAACGTGAGGAGGCCATCCACCGTTTTCGGATTCATCGCCCATCCAAGCGAGCACGTCGCCCTCCTCGAACCGGTCACCGACCTTCCATCGTTCAAGGGTGGCCGTGCTCAGATGGCCGTACAGAACCCAAAACGTGACCGGCGTATCGCCAAGTGGCCCGCCAACGTGGTGGGGCAACGCAAGATGATGTTGGGTGATCAGGGTGGGTCCGTAGGATCCGTCCTCATCGTTGAGGGTCACCGCATAAACGGTACCTGGACCAAAGGCGTGGATGGGGGTGCCCACCGGCGCGCCGATGTCCAACCCAACGTGATGATCCCGAACGCCGCCAAACAACTCGGTGGTGTACATGGCGGGACGGTGTTCATCGTAGCGGCCGACGGTGAAGGTGTAGGGGGCGTCCCAGCCGTTGGGTTGAGGGCGTGAGAAATCAAACACCCAGTACGCTTGGTCAATGACCACCGTTGGGTGAAATGGAAACCGGTCGCTGGAGGCCACAGGGTGAGGAGATGGGCGAATCTACTTGAGGTTTCGGAGAAGCATGAAAACATGACCTCACCGTGGATGACCATGCTCGGTAGCATCGTCGTCTTGCTCGGTGTGAGCATGTTGCCAGGATGGGCTCTTGCTTCCATCCTCGATGGGAGTGGAGACCGGGTGCGAAAATCACTGCTTGCACCGGGACTTGGTTTGCTCGTGGCGTACGGGTTGAACGGTACACTTCTTCTTCTCGATGTGTGGTCCGTATGGCTGGCTTGGCTGGCCATCGTCGCGACCAACATCTTGGCCTACAAGATTGTCAACACACGCCATGAAATCGTGGCCCAACGAAGCCACTGGCAGCGCCTTGAGGCTGCCATGCACGGCGAACTTGCTGAAGATTCGGAAGCACCGAGCCTGAGCCGTGAGGCAGAGATTCAACTTCGGTTTCAACGCGAGCGCAACATCCCGTTGTTGATTGTGGGAGCAGCCATCTCCCTCACTGCATTGGTCAGCCCCGTGTTGCAACCGTTGCCCTTTGGCGTGGACTGGATTGGGTTTTCCATGCTCACCCAACAGATGATGCTCGAAGGTTCCCTCGTCCTTGCGGGCACCAACGAAGGCTTCTGGACCTACCCCCCTGCTTACCCATCGATGGCCGCATGGCTTGCCGCCACGACCGGTATGAATCCAGGCGTCGCCGTGTTCCACCTCGGCCACTGGACCTTGTTTGTTCTGCTGCTCGGGTTGATGGGCAGTCTCGACCGACACGGCGCAGGTGCCCAGGCTATGCTCGCCATGGGTCTTGGCATTGGGTTGTTTGCAAAAACCTTCGATTCGGGCTACCCCAGCGTCGCCAGCCAGTTGGGAATGATCGTGGGCATTCTGGCGTTGTTGCGCCCTGCTGAGCAGCGCCAAAAGCACCACACGCTGGGTGTGTGCCTTGCGTTGTGGTGCGTCGCTTTGATTCACCCCACCGGCGCCATCTACCTCGCCTTGTTGTTGCTCGCCCACGTGCTTCATGGACTCTCGTTGCAAAACGAAGAACAACGCGAATGGGTCCGAAAAGT
Organism: Candidatus Poseidonia sp.; assembly: GCA_038136695.1. Lineage (GTDB taxonomy): Archaea > Thermoplasmatota > Poseidoniia > Poseidoniales > Poseidoniaceae > Poseidonia. The sequence goes on along the minus strand of JAYQAK010000008.1, from coordinate 13,524 downwards.
GGCGTATGTCGCCTCGGGGTTCATCACCGTGGGCTTTGCCGTAGCCCTGTTGGTCATCGCCCCCAGACTCTTTGACGAGGCCGTCTTTTCGGAGTATGGCTGGCAAGGCGGACGGCCAATGCTGGTCTACAACGGTCCGTTGCTTGCGGTGGCGGCCGTGGCCGCCTTCTTTCTACGAACCACCGTTGAAGGACGGATCACCACCACGTGGTTTGCGTTGTTGTGGTTGCTCAGTTTGGTGCATTTGGTGGAAGGGTTGCAAAACATTCCCGTTCTTTCTCTGCTCTCCTACACCCTGTATTCGATGGCGCTTCATGCCTTTCACGTACCGCTGGCCGTTCTGGTGGCCATGTGGTGGTCCCGCACGACGGCGTTGACCCCCCACGACGAATACACGTCTCCCTCGCTCGTGAGCATGCCTCGCTCGGTGGCTTGGGGCCTCACAGCCCTGGTGGTTGTGGCGACCGTGGTGGCCAATGCCGTGGCCTTTCAACTCGCAGAACACGACGAGTTGCTGGCCGTGTCGCCCGGTGACCTTGCGTTGCGAAATGTATTGGCCGACATGGAAGGCAACATCTACACCGAAAACATGCACTGGGGCTATGTTTGGGACGCTCCCGAAGGCGTCAGCACCACCTCGATTCCAACGCTCGGCTTGGTGCATTTGACGCAAAGCGAACAGGCTGCCGCAACACGAGCGTTGTATGCCGAGAACGTCTCCTATTTCACCGACAACGACATGCTGCACGCCTTGACTTCGCCCCTGGGCACGGTGCAGTGGACGTTGGCTGCTTCTCCGTACTGGTTCCCCCTCGTCAAGGCAGACGGGGCGACCTTGTGGCAGCTCGACCCCGAAGGGAACGCCGAGGTTCCGGTGCTCCAAGGCATCGATGAGTCGGATTGCGACGCTTGCACCACACGGGTGGATCCGTGGCAGCATCACAAGTTCCGCGACCCGCTTGGTCTGGGCAACGATCGTCCCTTCCTGCCCGAGGGAACGGTGGGTGTGGTGTCCATTGAACCGCCGGCGGGAGCCGTTGAGGCATGCTTGACCTACGAGGTCATCGGTCAACCGAAAGCCATCTACCTTCAGGCCTCGGGCGGGCTTGAACGCCCCTTTCACAGCCTGCAAACAAGCGCCGGCTATCATCAAGCGTGTGTGGGCGTTGACAACGCTTCTGCCCTAGAGTCCTTGACACTGACATGGAAGGGTGACGAGGCCAGTCGGTGGGTCAATCCACTCGGCCTTTCTGGCAGGGATACCGTGCTGTTGGACCAAACAGGATTGAAACTTCAGTGGCTTGAATGGCAGACCGCCTCCGGTGGGCAAACCCCTTGAGGGGAAACCCACACCAACCACCATGCAGCGGTTGATGGTGCTCCTCCCGGTGCTCAACGAAGCGCTGGGCCTTCAATGGGTGCTCGAGCGCCTCCCCCTCGAGGCCTTGAAGGCGAAGGGGTACGAAACCACGGTGCTCGTGATGGACGGTCACAGCACCGATCGAACCGAAGAGGTGGCGTCGTCCTTCGGCGTGTTGTTCATCGACCAGGACGAGGACGGCAAAGGGAGTGCGATTCGACACGGTTTCCGTATGGCCGTTGAACTCGAGGCGGACGTCGTGGTGATGTTGGACGCTGATGGAACGTACAATCCAAGCGAAATGCTGGCGTTGTTGGTCGGCTTGAATGACGAAAACGTCGTCATCGGCGACCGGCTCAACGGTGATTTGGCTCCCGATGCGATGACGAGAACAAACTACGTCGGCAACCGACTGCTGACATGGATGGCGTCGGCCCTTTACGGCTCCATCAGCCGGGATGTCTGTTCGGGGTATTGGGCCTTCAGTCGAGGAGCCATCGAGCAACTTCGGCTCAACAGCGTCTCGTTTGAAATCGAAGCCGAAATGTTCGCCAGTATGGTTCACCAACGCGTCCCGTTTCGCTACCACCCCATCTCCTACCGCGCCCGTCTCGGGGAAGCCAAGTTGGGGTCAACCGCAGACGGCTGGAAAATCTTCAGGAAACTCATCACTCGTCGCGTCTTCCCCTCCCCGCTGATGTGAGGACCTGCCAAGACCTCAAAGGGAGAGGATGGGTGGCATGGTCGTGCAACAGCGGAAAGCGGTGGTGCTTGGGGCAGGCGGGCTGGTGTCACAGCGTCTGCAACAACGGCTGACCAACCACCCTTGGTTCGAGCTCGCCGCCGTGGCGGGTTCGCCCCGATTTTGCGGGCAGAACCTTTCGAGCGTTCCTTGGATTTTGGATGAAGAACGCCCAGCCATGGTCGACCATACCGTGGTGGATGTCACTGACGTCACCGTGATGAGGGACCTGGCTGAGGAAGGGGTTTGTGTTGCCTTCTCTGCTCTTCCGACTGAAGAAGCCGAACGCCTTGAACCGCTGTGGGCGGCCCACGGCATGACGGTGTTTTCCAACGCCAGCGCTCACCGACGAAAAGACGGAATCCCCTTGGTGATTCCTGAACTCAATCCCGAAGACCTGAACGATGCTGCCGTTGACAACAAATTGGGGCTTGTTTGTGCGACCAACTGCACCTTGTTGCCTCTCATTCTTCCACTGGCTGCCATGAACGCCGCTTTTGGCCTTGAGCGGTTTACGATGCGAAGCGAGCAGGGTCTCTCCGGTGGAGGCCATCCGTTCATGATGCAGGCACTTGGTGAAGGAAGCGTGGCGTCTGAGATTCCGGGTGAAGCCGAAAAAACCGACGCAGAGTTTCGCCACATCCTTCGGTGGACAGGAACGTCCGACGTGGTCTGCTCACGCGTCATGCGAAAGGACGGCCACCATGTCTTCGTGGAAGCCACGATGGCCCAAGAGGTCGTTCCCCAGTCTGTCGAAGCAGCCATCAAGGCGTGGGCTTCGATGCATCATTATCCATTGCTACCAAGTTCACCGTACCGGCCGATCATGGTGGTTGATGAGATCGACCCCCACGCACATTTGTTTGGCAACGGCGATGCCTTCGAGGCATCCCCAAACCCAGCCGAGGACCTCAAAACGGGGATGGCTGTGGTGGTGGGGAACATTCGATGCAGTGGGCCAACCACCGTCCAATTCGAAGCCTTTTCGCACAACACGGTGCGAGGGGCAGCAGGGGGCGTGGTGTTCCTTGCTGAGATGGCCTGTGCCATGAACCTCGTTTGACCAACAACGAACACCCGCAGGGTAAAAGGGCGGGACCACCTCCTCCTCATCGGTGCCGCCATGGGACTAACCGCCATGATACCCGACATGACCATCGGTCAGTTGACCACCGAGGCATCGGCTCGGTGGGGGGAGATATGGGACCCGCACGCCACACGCATGACCGTGCTCTTGCTTTGCCCGAGAAAAGAGCGGAAAATGATGGAACTGCACGGCGACATGGTCGAGCACGGCCAACCCGTGATGACCGTGTTTCATCGACCGCGAGCAGAAGCACCGCTGCTTGAAGAGCAGGGGTTTGACACCCGTGCAGCCTCGTTTCAATTCGTCGACATCGCCACCGCCGACCTCGGCATCTGGATGCAACAACTCGTCAACACCGAAGGTTGGCTGCGGGGTACCGTGGAGTTGGCCTCCACCCCGTTTTCCGTTGGTTTGCCCACGCAGCGGCCGTTTGAAGCCGTGCAAACCCTGTGTTTCCGCCACCCCTCCCTTCCCGCCTTGGAACGCTATTACCTTCCGTTCCCGCCGCATTCACTTCCCGGTAAATGCTTCGTGAGTCTGCCTCGCCGAGCCGCAGCCGAAATGGCTCGCCAGCAAGCCGAGGTCTTGGGCATTGGTCGTCTTGAAAAGCCCAAGCCCGAACCTGCCCCAGAACCTGCGCCAGCGCCTGTTGTCCAGGAAGCACCACCCGTGCTGGAACCGGCCCTAGAGGAGGTCTCACCCGCCGCAAAAGAACCCGAAACCTCAGAAGCGTCGGCAGAGGGCCCGGTGGACGAACAACCCCCTGCCGAAGAGGCGGCTTCGGTACCCCTTCCACCATCGGCAACACCGGTTGAAGTGGTTGACGAGCCTGTCGAAGACGCAGCGGTTCCTCTTCCTCCTTCAGCGGATGAAACTGCGGAAGAAGCCGCCCCCGAAGCCGAAGAAACGACCGAAAACATCGCGCTGCCAGAGGTCGAAGAGGAACCCTCGGAAGAGGTGTCTGAACTCGAAGGCGAGGTGCGAGCGTTTTTCCAAGAACTGATCGATGCCGGGGTTGAGCCATCCGGGTTCATGGACGACCCCCGATGGGAAGACCTCAACGAGCGTTGCATCGCTGAGGGGCTGGAATCATGGCCCATCCTTCTTGAAATGACGGCCATGGGCTGAGAAGATTCAAAACAAAGCAACACCACCGAATGGCCGAGGGAACACCATGGGATTCTGCATCAACTGCGGCCAACAACATCCTGATGGCACCCGCTTCTGCCGTTTTTGTGGAAACCAGCAGCCTGGCGAACAGTTGCTCCAACGACTCCGTGTTGAGGCCCAACAAATCCACAGCATGCGCTTGCAAATGCAGAGCCAACCACCCCAAGGAAACCCGTATCAACAACGTCGCTGGTGAGGCGAATGCGCCCCAAGCACCTTGCGATGGCGCTTTCAAAACTCAAACCGCACCCCTGTGAGGATGTCTCGCTTGAGCAATACGCCACGGAAGGCGACCTTGCTGCCTATTGGATGTTGGCCGTGGACGAACTGGACGGCATGGAAGGTCGGGTTGTGGCCGATTTGGGTGCAGGAAACGGTATCCTCGGTGTGGCATGCCTGCTGTTAGGAGCACGCCACGTCCACTTTGTGGAATGCGACAAGGCGGCGTTGGACGTGCTGGCTGAGAACCTTGCCTCGCTCGATGCATCGCTGCACGATCGTTGGACCGTTCATTCAAGCACCATCGGTACGGACCCGCTTGACCTCAAGAGCGTTGAAATCGTCGTGATGAACCCGCCTTGGGGGGTTCAGACAGCCAAGGCAGACCGTCCGTTTCTCCATGCTGCCTTCACCAGTCCAGCGAGCGCCATTCACCTTCTCCACAGCGACCGTGCGACCCATGCTACGGCACTTGGCAAGGACCACGGGTGGGACAACGAAGCCGTGCTGAGAACGACGTTTCGTCTTCCTCCCCTCTACGCTCATCACGCCAAGCGAACCGCTTCCACCGACGTGCAATGTTGGCGGTTCCATCGTCCTGGCGATGCTCGGCTGCCCAGCGAAGACACGGCGTAAGCGATAAGGGGGGTTCAAAAGGAGGGAACCCTCGCCCTCAATTAGCGAACGGTGTGCGACCCATCTCGGGCCATGCCTGCACATGGAATGAGAAACATGACGGCGAGCCTCGTCACCCCAGGAAGCATCATCGCCCAGGAAGGCGAGCACGAACACGGCGAAGGGACCGCCCTGGCCGATGGAAACATTGTCTCAACCGTCGTCGGTTATGTCCATGTCGAAGGCGACACCATCCGTGTCAGCTCGAGCAAAGCGATCGTTGCCCCCGAAGTGGGCGACACGGTGCTGTGTGAAGTCGTCAAACTCAACGAGAAAAACGGCGAAGCCATGGTCTTGTGCGTGGAGGGAAAACCCGGTTCGCTGCAACCCCAACACCTCTACGGCCAATTCTTTGTGACCGGTCTGGTTGACCGCTTCATGCACCAAACTTCCGATGCCTTGCGGCGACGAGACGTCTGCCGCGCCGCTGTCAAGGAAGTGGAACCCGTGCTCCGTCTTGACTTCCGGGAACGCAACGATTGCGGCGTTCTTCACGCCATTTGTCCGCCGTGTGGCGACACCCTCCAACCCGAACTCGACGGTGACTGGAACGTCAAATGCCCCACGTGTGGCTACCAAGCCTACCGTGCCCTTGCCGACAACTACGGTGCGGGCTGGGCCGAGTTGGACCAAGGTGCCAGTGCACTCAACAACGCCGGCAAGCGCTGGGGTGCAGCGGCAGAAGCCATGTTCAGCAAGGGCCCTGCCGGCCGAGCAACCTTCATCGCAGCCGATGTCCGAGAAGACGGTCGTGAGCGCTCCTACTTCCGATTCGAAGGCGAAGGTGGTGGCCGTGGTCGCCAACAAAAGGCAGCCCCAGGCACCCGCTTGTTCGTCGGCGGCCTGCCACGTGAAGTTGGCACCGAGGAACTTCGTGAACTGTTCAAGGCCCACGGTGACATGACCGACTGCATTGTGCTGACCGACGACGCCGGCGTGAACCGAGGCTTCGGCTTCGTCACCTACGCCGAGAAAGCAATGGCGGATGCTGCCATTGCCGCTCTTGACGGCCATCGCATCAACGGACGCAGGATCGGTGTTCGTGACGCTGACGACGACAAGAAGAAGGACAAGAAGAAGAAAGAGCCCCAAGGTCTCAAAATCTACGTCGGCAACCTGCCTTTTTCCGCAACGGCCGAGCAACTCCAAGCTCTTGTGGCTGCACACGCTACCGTGAACGAAGTGGTGCTTGCGACCGGACCGGGCGGCAAGGCCAAAGGCTTCGGGTTCGTGTTCATCGCTGAAGAAGACAAAGGCAGCGATGTGGTCGCCGCCCTCAACAAGACCGAAGTTGATGGACGCACCATCAAAGTCGACATCGCCAACGCCAAGGGCGGTGGCAAGGGTGGACGGTCCGGCGGTAGAGGCGATGCCGGGGGCAAATCAGCTCGTGAACTCCAGGCCATGCGGGAAGAAGCCGACGGTGGCAAGAAGCGCCGACGACGACCCCGCCCGAAGAAGGATTGAAGGCGGCTCCCCTGCCCCTTGAGCCATGGTAGAATCGTCCGAGCCACGCTGGTTGGTCTTGGACGGCTACGAAGACGAACCGGCTGCGTTTGGCGTACCGCCCTATGTCGGGTTTCACATCCGCTACGTTTGCGGTGTGCTGGAATCGTCCGGCATCGACTACGAGTACCTGACCGTTGACCGCTATCGACAAGCCCTCAAAACCGAACCCGAATCGATTGAACGGCGTTTGAGGAATTGCCTCGGCGTGGTGTGCATCGCTGGGGCGGTTGTCCCGGGAAAATACCTTCGAGGTACGCCCATATCACTTAACGAAACACAGAACCTGATCCGAAGCCTACCCCATGGCACACCAGCGTTGTTTGGGGGTTGGGCCATTCGTGGCTGGAAGCAACAGGGCTGGACGCCGCTGCGACCCAACCTGTTTTTGGCCGTTCAAGACACGGATGCCACCCTTCATCACTTCCTCGAAAAAGGCGAGTGGAAACACCAGCGCAGGACAGCCGAGCAATGGACGGCATGGGCGCAAGCGGGTGCAGCCAGCAAAGCCGTGACCGACCATCCCGACCTTGGAAGCGAAAACCAGCCCGGGCCGCTCACCTACGAGGTGGAGGTCTACCAGGGCTGTGTGCGCTACAAGCGAGGATGCAAATTCTGCATCGAACCGAAGAAAGGTGTCCCGATTTGGCGGACACCGGAGGACATCATCCAAGAGGTCCGCATCGCCCACGACGCCGGAGTGCATCACGTTCGCCTCGGCGGCATGACCGACACCTACACCTACATGGCCGATGGCGTTCGTGAACTGGAATACCCCGTACCAAATCCCGAACCGATTGCCAAATTGCTTCACGGTCTTCGTGAAGACGAGCGGCTTGGCATCCTTCACACCGATAACGGCAACCCGTCCATCATCGCGGAAAACCTCGAACCCTCGGAGGAGATTACCAAGACGTTGGTGGAGACCTTGTCGGATGGGGCCGTGCTCTCCTTTGGTTTGGAATCGGCCGACCCCAGCGTTCACGAAGCCAACTGGCTCAACTGCGACCCCGCTCAACTCAAGACGGCGATTCGCCTCATCAACAAGCACGGCAGCGTGCGAGGCGAGCGAGGCCTGCCCAAACTGCTGCCCGGACTGAACTTCATCGCCGGGCTCAACGGCGAAACCGAAGCCACCTACGGCATGAACATGGACCTGCTACGGGGCATCCGCAACGAAGGCTTGCTGCTTCGCCGCATCAACATTCGTCAGGTGGAAGGCGAAGGGTTCCAAGAGGTGCCTTCCGACGCCTTTGCTCAATTCAAAACGGCCTGCAGGGACGAAATCGACAAGCCGCTCTTGGAGGAATTGTTCCCGCTGGGCCAGGTCATCCACGAAGTCCATTGGGAATCCCACGACGGGCGAACCCGACTGCCCGTTCACGAAACGGAACTCCACCGCGCACCGGAAGTTCACGGCAAGGCCGGCATCACCTTCGGACGGCAAATCGGCGCCTACCCGATTCTCGTGGGCGTGGAGTACAAGATTCCGCTCGAAAGCCAGTCCAGCGTCATGATCACCGGCCACGGTGCTCGTTCCATCACCGGTGTGGAGGTCGGCCTCAATCCTTGGACGATGTCGGAAAAGCAACTCGCTGCGGTGCCAGGTTTGGGTTCAAAATCGGCATGGTCGTTGGTGGCTCAGCGTGCGAAGGCAAGTCGAAAACGTGACCCTACCATGCCGTTTGATTCCATTGAGGCGTGGTTTGCTGAAACAGGTATACCGTATACAAACGGGATGCAGAAAGTTTTCCTTCCACCCAAAGTTTAATTTCTTCGTAAAATGATATAAACATCTACAACGAGACAGCGTTGTATGAAGACCGCACATCTCTGGATCCTTGTCTCCCTTCTGGCTGCCCAATCCATCGCAGCATCTCTGAACACGTTGCCTGGTGAAGACCTCTCCAACCAACAATGGGAGGGGCCCTTATTTGAGACCGGAGCCCGGTCAAATCACACGGGTTCATCCTCGGGCCAATTGAACGTAGACCATGTCAACACAAGCTATAACGCAGGTGACACGGTTCATGCCTTGTTCAACACCACCAACCTCACCAGCGGAGCCCAATACAACCTCCTCTTCATCCTCTACGACAGTTCACAGAACGCCGTTTCAGGGTACGGGCTCAACCACACATGGAACGCATCGAGTTCGAATCTCGGCACCTCTGCATCCATGGTCAATTTAACAAACGGGAGTTACTGCATTGTGGCCATTCTCTCTGTCTACGATTCAAACAGTTCAACCTTTGTGCTCTTGGACAATGCAACGGTTTGCTTTGGCGTCGGCACCTATTCTCAAACGACAGGATGCGGTTACCAAGCCACATACCAAACCATCCATGTGTACACGGCCTCTTCAATTGACCATGGCGACATCATGTCGGGTCAAATCAGCACCTTTTGTGATCTGGTGGACGCCAGTCTGTATGTCTCGTTAAGTGTCACCAACAATACGGGCACGACGGTCGCCAGCAGCTCGTTGCTTTGGACTGGAACCGGTAACGGAACCAACGATGTTTGGAACGTCTCGAACCTCGGCATCGGGAGTTACACCCTCACCGCAAGTTTACTCTACAGAACAGGGAGCAGTGGACCGTACACCTCGGGAGGTTCAGCCTCTGCGAACTTTACCGTCCTCCCTTCGGGAACCGTGTCTATTTCCGGTCTGAATTCAAATTACTCGGCAGGCTCAGTGATTCAGGCCACCATCATTGAGAGCCATCTTGACAGCGGAATCACCTACGGTGAACACTGGTTCGTCACCAACAGCAACGGCCATGCCCTTTCAGGCTACGGGGGTAACCAAACCTGGAATGCGACGAGCAACAACAACAGCTTTGCCATTACTCTGTCAAACCTCAGCAACGGCACATACTGCATCACGGCCACCCTCTACACGGTGCACAGCAACGGCATGTTGACGGTCCTCGACACGTCCACGATGTGTTTCACCATCGGTACTGTTTCGACCCCCAGCAGCGGATGCGGTTACGAATCCAACTACACATCGGTGTATGCATATGCGTGGTTTGGTATCTTCTCTGTCGGTGATACCTTCCAAAGCACCATCAACAGTTACTGCAATGTCTACGGTTCAACAACGATGATTGAGTGGACCGTGACCTACGCATCCAACTCCACCATCGTTGCGTCGCAACATCAATCCTGGGTGGTGAATGCAACCACCGCATCTTGGGGCGTGTCACACCCTGGGTTTGAGGAAGGCAATTACAATTTCTTGGCCAAACTTTCCGTCTGGGACAACATGAGTCAAGGATGGAATTACATCACGGACAACAACTACAACTTCAGTTACGTGAACAACACTTCCAATTTGAATAGCGGCACCTTGGACATTGATACCAACGGCTACTCCTATGAAATGGGTGACGCCTTGCTGGCGAGTTTCGAAAGCACCGATTTGGTCATCGGTGAAAGGTACATGCTCAATTGGAATCTCTACGATCAAAACCAATCCGTGGTCGATGGAACGAACATCACATGGTTTGCGTACACCAATTCAAGCATTGAATATCAAAACTACACCATCGATGGAGCACCAATCGACTACGGCCAGTACTGCTTCTATGCCAATCTCTACCACCTCGATAACAATTACAACGCCACATGGCTCACTCAAGACGATACCTGTATCGTCGTTTCTTCACCCGGAGGGAACCACTCGGGCAACAACAGTGGAGGAGGAGGCAACAACACGGGCGGAAACAACAGTGAAGGAGGAGGCAACAACTCTGGCAACTCCACGGGTTGTGGGTACAATGTATCCTACACCATGGTCTATGCCATGATCACCAGCGATTACCCCTCAGAAGGAGATGACCTCAACGTCACAGTGTACATGGATTGCTTGGTGTCAGGCATGGAAGCCTTCCTTTATTGGGAGGTCGTTTATTTCACGCCCAACGGTGTTTCCTCTCTTGTTGATGCGGGGAATGAAACTTGGTCCATCGGTAATCCCGCCGAACAGGTCAACTTGAATTGGAGTTCATTGAATGTCGGAACCTACAACCTCACCATCGATTTCTATGTGGTTGACGTCAATTCGACCCACATTGACCACCTCTCCTACACCATCAACATCACTGCTCTTGATTCGGATGGAGACGGTCATGCCGACTCCACAGACAACTGCCCCAACACTGCGAACCCAACACAGAATGACATGGACCAAGACGGGATGGGAGACAGTTGTGACCACGACATGGACGGTGACGGCTTCAACAATTCTGCCGACGCCTTCCCGATGGACACGACCGAATGGGCCGACAGCGACCAAGACAACATCGGCGACAACAGCGACAATTGCGCTTCCACCTTCAATCCCAACCAAGCAGATACGAACAACAACGGGGTTGGTGATGCCTGTGATTCTTCAGGAAACAACGGCAACAACACGACCATCAACACACCGCCCGTGATTTCGGGCGTGACAATTTCACCCAACATGCCGCAATCCGACGACAGCCTCACCTGTATGTACACGACCTTTGACGCTGAAGGTGACTCGGTGACCACCACCGTGGCGTGGAACGTGAACGGCAACACCATCGCTTCAGGAACCGATACGATTTCGACCGGCTATGCGGTGGGCGATGAAGTCCAGTGTGTGGTCAGTGGCAGCGACGGCCAGGCACCCGGCAACACCGATAGCGATACCGTGACGATTCTGCCTACGGTTTCGGACGTTGAAGACGGTGCTGGAAACGGCCTTCCGGCGCTCGGTTCCGTGGGAACCTTGCTCGCCATCGCCATTGGTGTGGGCTTGACTCGCCGCCAAGACGACTGAGCAAGCACTATCATGCCCCTCCCCGAGGGAAGGGTGTGAACACGGCGGATCAGCTCAAGCAGGCAGCACGCCGCTTGTCGGCTGCGTGTGACGACGCCATCGCGGGCCTCGAAGCCTCGGGCGCGGTGGCCCATGCCACCAACCCGCTGGACTATGCATGGGCCCATCACGAACAATACATCGAGCAGTGGGGCGGCTTGGGCGCGACCACCTTGCTGCTCGGCATGAACCCCGGCCCGTGGGGCATGGCGCAGACGGGCGTGCCGTTTGGGGCAACCGAGGTGGCCAAGGACTTCCTGAAGATCACGCCCAGCGCCCTCAAAACACCGGCCAACGCCCACCCCAAGCGGCCCATCGTTGGCTTGGACCTTGAGCGCCAAGAAGTCTCGGGGACACGGTTGTGGAACCTCATGGAGGAGTTGTACGGTAGCCCAGAGGCGACCTTTGCCAACCTGTTCGTGGTGAACCACTGTCCGCTCTTGCTGCTGGGCGAACGCGGCCAAAACATCACGCCCGACAACCTGCCCAAAGCGCTGATTGAACCCGTTCTGGAAGCCTGCGACGACCACCTTCGTGAGGTCGTTGAGGTGATGGGCATCACCCGCATCGTCGGGGTTGGCAAGTACGCCGAGAAGCGCGCCCGACTGGCGTTCAATGCAGGAAAGAAAGGGCCTGGAACAACGAGCAGTGGGCGAGAAATTGAGATCACCACGTGCTGGCATCCAAGCCCTGCAAGCCCACTCGCCAACCGAAACGATGGGGCAGATTGGCGTGAAAACGTCCGAAAGGTGCTCATCCGCTAACGGGGTGATGTTCAAATGCTCAATGCGACACTGAAGCATCATGGAACCCTTTGAACTTGCATGGGAACGCCAGCCCGACGACCGACAGTGGGAGAAGCCCGAGGGCGACGACCCCCGGACCTTGTACCAGATGCTGATGACCAGCGTGAACCGCTTCGGTGATCTGCCGTGTTTCGGTTACATCCCCGCCCCTGGTATGCCTCGAACACACATTTCCTACAACGAATTTGGCGAATTGGCCACCTCCGTTGGGAAGCAACTCGCCGCTGTTGGCGTGAAAGCCGGTGACCGTGTGGCGCTCATCCTGAACAACTCGGTGGAATGGGCCGCCCTTTCCTACGGCGCCAACGGCATTGGAGCCGCTTACACCGCCATGTACACGCATCAGCACGGCACGGAATGGGCTTACATCCTCGGCGACTCAACGCCCGCCCTCCTCGCTGTGGCCGACACGGCGGTGCTCGACAAGCTCGTGGCCAACATGCCAGAGGACGCCAGCGGATGGCCTTCCTGCGGCGTGCTGCTGCTTGGAGGCGAGCCCGCCAACGAACTGCCTCCAGAGGGCGTTGCCGTCCACCAGTGGTCCGAGTTCGTGGCCGCAGGTCGAACCGCTGACGCATTCGAAATCGCTGACGACCCCTTCGCGCTCAACACGCTCATCTACACCTCCGGTACCACCGGCAACCCCAAGGGTGTCATGCTTTCCAACTGGAACACGCTGTCGAACATCCTCTGCGTGCAGTCCGCCTTCACCATCTATGTCGGAGACAAGAACGCTGCGTTCTTGCCCTGGGCGCACTCCTTCGGGTCCACGTTTGACCTCCACTGGATGATTCGCTGCGGTGTCCACATCAACCTGATTTCGGACCTGACGAAGATCGCCGACGAGTGCATCGAAATCAAGCCCGCTGTGTTGCTCGCCGTACCGCGTGTGTGGAACAAGTTCTACGACCGTGTCAACGCTCAATTCGAAGCCGCAACGGGCCTGAAGAAGGTCTTTGTCGGTAAGGCTCAGAAGTCCGCCGCCAAGCGCATTGCCAAGGCCGGTGTCGAGTGCGACGCCGTGCCCCCAAGCGGATTCTTCGACAAACTTTGGGACAAACTCGTTTGGTCAAAGGTTCGCGCCCGGTTCGGTGGCAACATCCGCTT
>JAYQAK010000007.1:0-28651 GCA_038136695.1 Candidatus Poseidonia sp. | reverse complement strand
CCCACGGACGAACCGATGACGTTGGCCCTGATCGCATGGGTCTGCCTCGCTCCCGTGCTCAGGGTGCTCGAAGATGCCGATTTCTTTGCCTCCACCCAAGACGTCCTGTTCATTTCACCCATTATCCACCTCCATCTGGCGGCGTGGCTCATCGGCATCGCCGTGTTAAGCCACGGTGTAGGACGTCGATTTGACGGTTTGAAGACGGATGCTGCTGAAGAGAACCAAAAGACGCTCCTGTTGGGATGCCTGTTTGGTGCCGTCTTCCTTCACTGGTACCTGCTTTACCAACCCGCGTATGCGGGCCATGAAACGGTTGACTTCAACATCGGTCGAATCGGTTTTCTCGTGGCCTGCGCTGTTCTTTGGGCCACCCTCAACTGGACGCGAGGATGGGGGGCCATGACTCGTGGCATGTTTGCATTCGCTTGCAGCACGGTGGTGCTTGGGCTCTTCCATTGGGTCCAATTCGCCGCAACGCCTTGGGCGCAAGAGAGCGGGCGTGCCTCCGGCGACATCACGTTGTGGCCGGCGCTGATTGTCCTCGGGCTTCCAGCCGTGGTCTGCTATGCGATGTATCTGGCGGGTCGAGACGATGCCCAGCAACTCAAACTGACGGGGTACACCGCAGGCGTGCTGCCGGCCCACGTTGGCATCAAACAGTGGGAGGCAGAAAAGGAAGCATGGGCAAGTCATCCGGTGGAATTCCTGTCCAACAAAGCCCTCCTGGCTCATCCAATGGTGCTGGGCATGGTCTTTGGTCAACTGTGCGACGGATTTGCAACCATGGTGGGCATCGACATGTTTGGCTACGGAGAAAAACACCCGGTGAGCAACAGCGTGATTCAGTTCGGTGGCAGCATCAACGACGCCCTGGGCATCGATTGGGGTGAAGGAACCTGGTTGTTCGCCTTGGTCAAGAGTATCCTGGTCGGCCTCATCGTTTGGCTCTTTGTGCAAATGCGCGTCGAACAACGCCAGCAACATTTCCGATTGCTCATCGTCCTGGCCGTCCTCATCGTCGGACTTGCCCCAGGCCTTCGAGACATCGGCCGATTGATGCTCGGTGTATGACATCATGCCGTCCCCTTCCATGGAATTAAGTGCGGTCGTGCATTGGCGTGAGATGAGGGCTGAAGATGGACAGGCTGCCAACGAGGGTCAACCGTGCCGACCCTGCGTTTGCCCAGCGCAAAGCCCACAACAGCGCCCTCATCAATGAACTCCGAGCGCGTTTGGAAACCTGCTCTCAAGGGGGAGGCGGGAAGTATGTTGAGCGCCACCGATCCCGAGGAAAGCATCTTGCTCGCGAGCGCATTGAACGCATCGTCGACCCCGGGACTGCGTTCCTTGAGCTTTCACCCCTCGCTGCCTTCGAACTGTACGACGGGCGTGCTCACTCTGCCGGCATCGTCACCGGCATCGGCATGGTGCACGGAAGGGAATGCCTCTTCGTGGCCAACGACGCCACCGTAAAGGGTGGTTCCTACTATCCCATGACGGTGAAAAAGCACATCCGTGCACAAACCATTGCTCATGAAAACCACCTTCCTTGCATCTACCTGGTGGATTCGGGTGGAGCGTTTTTGCCCATGCAAGATGAGGTGTTTCCCGACATCGGGCATTTCGGACGTATTTTCAGAAATCAAGCGCGGATGTCGGGGGATGGCATTCCACAAGTCGCCGCTGTCCTCGGCTCCTGCACGGCCGGTGGCGCCTACGTTCCGGCGATGTCCGATGAATCCATCATCGTCAAGGGAAACGGTACGATTTTCCTCGCCGGGCCCCCCTTGGTCAAAGCAGCCACCGGAGAAGAGGTCACGGCTGAAGAACTGGGAGGAGCCGACGTCCATACCGCCCAATCGGGCGTGGCGGATCATTTTGCCGAGGACGAAGACGAAGCGCTTCGCATGGTGCGGAACGTGGTCGAAAACCTCGGGCCGTCCTCCAAAGCCCCTGCCGCTATGCAGGAAGTAGAGGCCCCTGCGCACGACGTTGAGGACTTGCTCGGCCTCATTCCCGAAGACAACCGAACACCGGTCGATGTGCGCGAGCTCATCGGTCGCATTGTGGACGGTTCTCGTTTCCACGAATTCAAAGCCCGGTACGGCACCACCCTCGTGTGTGGTTTTGCCCACATTCACGGTCACAAAGTCGGCATCGTGGCCAACAACGGCATTCTGTTCTCGGAATCGAGCCAAAAAGGCGCTCACTTCGTCGAACTTTGCGGTCAGCGGGGAATCCCTCTCGTGTTTCTGCAAAACATCACCGGCTTCATGGTCGGGAAGGACTACGAGGCCGGTGGTATCGCCAAGGACGGCGCCAAACTCGTGACCGCTGTGTCGTGTGTGAACGTGCCAAAATTCACCGTCATCGTCGGCGGCTCCCACGGGGCCGGAAACTACGGCATGTGCGGCCGAGCCTACGACCCACGCTTCTTGTTCATGTGGCCAAACAGCCGTATCTCGGTGATGGGCGGGCCCCAAGCAGCCGACGTGTTGACCACCGTCAAGCAAGACCAGCGGGCCAGAGAAGGGTTGCCGGAACTGGAAGGTGAGGAACTCGCTGCCTTCCGACAACCCATCCTTGACAAGTACGAAACCGAGGGCAGCCCGTATTATTCCACCGCCCGTTTGTGGGACGACGGCATCATCGATCCTCGGGACACACGCGATGTCTTGGGGCTCTGTTTGGCGGCTGCTCGTAACGCCCCGCTGCCCGACCATCGCTACGGTATTTTTAGAATGTAATATTTGAATTGAAAATTTAATTTCCCAATTGGAGTTTTTGTAATGACGAGCATGGACCAACCTCCGACCACCACCCACGTCACGCTTGACATCGTGGGCGCCCGAGCGACCGTCACGCTCAACCGCCCTGAGAAATTCAACGCCCTCAACGTCGCCATGATCCAGGAATTGATCACCGTGTTTGACTGGACGGCCCAGCGTAGTGCAGGCCGTCAAGATGCCCTGCACGACAGTGAAGGCCGCCCCTATCTTCGCACGCTCGTACTGCGGGGCGAAGGCAAGCACTTCTGTGCAGGGGCCGACATCAACATGATGCGTGATGCAGGGGCAAACACGCCGGAAGAGAACCGTGCTGATTCAGAACGTCTTGACCGATTGTTCAACGGGTTGTGGGCCCACCCATGCTTCACCGTCGCCGCCGTGCAGGGCGTGGCACTGGGTGGTGGCGCAGGCCTGATCGCATGCAGCGATTATGTCGTGGCAACCTCCAACATCCGCATCGCCTTGTCCGAGGGCAAATTGGGTATTTTGCCAGCGGTCATCGGCCCGTACGTGTACCGTCGTTTGGGCTCGGCCACCTTCCGCCGACTGGCGATGCAAGCGAGTCGCGTGGAAGCTGAAGAGGCGTTGCGCATCGGATTTGTGGAACGCATTGTCGAGGACACTTCAGGGTTGGAGGAAGCCGTTGAACACATCATCGACGAGGTCATGACCACCGGGCCTTCGGCCGTCACCTTGGCCAAAGAACTCACCCTGGGCTTTGACCGTTGGTCAGAAAACGACGAAGCCTTGCGCCAGTGGACGTTGGACTTCACCAGCAGAATGCGCGGCTCAAACGAAGGGCAGGAAGGGCTTTCCTCGTTTTTGGAAAAGCGACCTCCAAATTGGAAACCCGACGATGAAGCATAGGGGGGGAATCGCATCAAGGTCTTGGTTGCCAACCGTGGAGAAATCGCGTGCCGAATTCTACGCGCCTGCACCGAGGCCGGCTTGGACACGGTGGCTGTGTGTGCATCAAACGACACTGGCAGCTTGTTCACCGAACTGGCAACGGACGTGGTGATGCTTCAGGGCGAGACCATCGCCGAGACCTACCTCGACCAAAACCAAATCATTCAGGCAGCGCAATCAACAGGGGCCACGGCCATTCACCCGGGATTCGGTTTCCTTTCCGAGCGTGCTGAATTTGCTCGCACCGTGACGGCAGCCGGGCTTGTTTGGATCGGCCCTTCTCCCGAAGCGATTGAAAACATGGGCGACAAGATGACGGCTCGCCAAACCATGCGAGCGGCCAACGTACCGGTCATTCCCGGCGAGGAAGTCGAAGAAGAGGATGAAGCCGCTGCTCTGCTGGCGTTGAAAGCCGCAGCAGAACGGGTCGGCTATCCGCTGTTGCTCAAAGCCTCCAGCGGCGGGGGTGGAAAAGGGATGCGGGCCGTCCACCACCCCAGCGAATTCGAACAGGCCGCCGCCGGCGCTCGAAGAGAGGCCGTGGCGGCTTTTGGAGACGGACGAATCTACATCGAACGCTTGCTGGCGGGATCCAAACACGTCGAAATCCAGGTGCTCGCTGACCGTCACGGGCGGACCATCCATCTTGGTGAACGTGAATGCAGTGTCCAGCGACGCCACCAAAAGGTGTTCGAAGAGGCTCCGGGACCCACCATGACGCCGGAACTCCGGGACGCCATGGGCCGAGCCGCCGTCGCCGCCGCCGAAGCGGTTGATTACGAAGGGGCAGGTACCGTTGAATTTCTCTTGGCGCCGACGGGCGAATTCTTCTTTCTCGAAATGAACACCCGAATTCAGGTTGAACATCCGGTGACCGAACTCGTCACGGGCGTGGACATCGTGCGCGAGCAGTTGCGAATTGCTCAGGGAGAGCCGATGTCCTGCGGAGACCTGTTGATGCGTGGCCACGCCATCGAAGTCCGGCTGTACGCCGAGGACCCAGCCAATGGATTCCTCCCTTCCATCGGCCCCCTCGCCGTGTTCCGGGCACCCGAAGGCCCCGGCATCCGCTTGGACACCGGTGTTCGTGAAGGGGACGAGGTGACACCCAATTACGACCCCATGCTCGCCAAACTCATCGTCTGGGCGCCCTCCAGGGAGGAAGCGCTGCAAAAGATGCGCCGAGCCCTCGATGAATTTGTGGTCTTGGGCACCACCACCAACCTGCGTTTTTTGCGGGAATTGTGCGACGCCCCCGACGTCGTTGCCGGCACCACCACCACCACGACCATCGACGAGCAGTGGCCCTCAGGCTGGCAGCCTTCGCTCGATGAGACGACTGAAGAGGTCGCCTTGCTCTTGGCCGCTGCCGCAGAGAGCATGGGCCTGCATCGGCGGCAAGCGAGCAGCGCACCGACGACGGGCGAGGTTGCACCAAGTCCGTTCACCACCCTCCAACGGAGGTATCCATGATGCAGCACACCTTCGCAGGAAGCGATGGTCCCGTTGAGGTTCTCTTGAGCAAAGATGGCGAGGCGTGGACGTTCCGCGGCCATCGTGTGGTGCTCGACCAGCGTCACCGGCTCGTTGCAACCAACGCAAACGGCGAGACCGTGCTCGGTCATGCTGCGAAGGTGGGCGATGTTTGGTGGGTTCATGTGAACGGACGAACGTTCCGTTGGGAGAGAATCGAACCCGGGTCCTCAACCGCCGATGTTGGCGGCGGTCTGATCGCTCCGATGCCCGGAAAAGTGCTGGAGGTGCTGGTCAGTTCGGGGCAGCAGGTCGAGGCAGGCGAACCCCTGATGGTGCTTGAAGCGATGAAGATGGAGCACCGTATCGTGGCGACCGCTGATGGAACCGTGACCGCTGTTCACTTCGCTGCAGGTGATCAGGTTGCCCAAGGCGCTGCGTTGCTTGAACTCGAAGAATCCAATTGATTTTTTCATTCTTCAATTGGTTTTTCTTGTCGAGGACGTGTTGTTGAAGAGCAGAGCGCCCATGGCCGTTGGATGCTGCTTGTGGAAGGGAAACAGGCGGTTATAAGGTGGAAAGATGTGCAAAAATCATGGCAAATCCTTTCATGGCGCTAACAGACTGGAGCGTTGAGCGGCCCAAGCAAGCCTTTGCAACCATCATGCTCGCCATGGTGGTGCTGGCATCCGGAGGTATGCACCTTCAGTTCGATAACAGCGAGGACGGGTTCTTTCCCGACGACCCGAGCGTTGACCTGCTCAACGAGGTCGAGGCAGAGTATCGAGCCAACATCGACTTTATTCGAGTGATCGACGAAATTGAGCAGGGAGACCTGTTCGAGGCATCGACATGGTCGCATCTTGCTGCAATTGAAGCGGCCATGCTGGACGACCAGAATTTTTCCGCCTATCACTACCCCTTGTTTGGCACACAAGCCAACAACGGCCCTGCAGGCCACGCCATGCAGTGGATGGCACTGCAGGACAACAACACTGCAGAAACGTGGTTGGTGCCCTTGCAAACGGCCGTTACCGGTTTGCTGATGGCGGACAACGACAGCTTGGCTGCTGCCCTTGCCAACCTCACGGACGCCTCAAGCAACGTCCCGGCTGTTGAATCCGTGACGTCCGAACGCCTTGCTGCATGGAATCCCAACGAACCGGCCGCTTGGTTGGCCCGCATGGACACAGGTTCGACCCTCACCGACCCGCTGGGTGCCCTGATGGGCCAACTTGAGAGCGCCACGGTGGGAAGGTCACCGGCACAAACGGGTCAAATCCTTGCGGTGACCGGCCCACTCCAAGGTCAGTTGGGGCCCGTGTTGGGGCTGCAATCGGTTGATTTCCGTGGAGCAATCCTCTCCAGCCTTCCTGCTGACGACGCTGCAGACCCTTGGAACAGCGACGGCCCGGTCTTGGTAACGCTGGCGGTGTCCAGTGAACCGTTGGATTACGGTTACGATGTACTGGGCGATGTTCAAGCCGATCTCACCGCATGGGCTGAATCCCTCGAAGCATCGCTGATCAAGGCGACCGGTGAAGACGACCTGCGTACGTTTTCCTTCGCCCAGTTTGCTGAAAACTCCTCGGCCACCATCGGCAAGGAAATCGGCATGCTCACGAGTGCGGCATTGGTCCTGCTGGGTGTCATTTTGTGGTTCAATTTCCGCAGCGTTCGTGACACGGCGTACGTCCTGGTCTTGACCGTCATCGCTATCGCGGCCACCTACGGGTTGTCGGGTTGGATTCAGTTCATGGGCGTTGACATGACCTTCAACGCTGCCATGAACTCGATTCCTGTCCTGCTGCTGGCCATCGGCGTCGATTACGGTTTGCACGTTGTCCTTCGCGTCCGAGAGGAGCTCAAGGAGCACGAAACACGCGCCCCCGAGGGGCGCATCACGCTTCGGGACTTTGACCGCGCCTCACGCCAACGCGCCATCCGTCAAGGGACCACCCTGACGTCGATTGCTTTGCTGATCGCCATCACCACCGACATCGTCGGATTTCTCTCCTTCCGCTTGTCCTCGCTCGCCTTCCTTCAAGTGTTTGGCACGGTCATCGCCATTGGCCTGCTCCTCATCTATCTGCTGAGCATCTCCGCCCTGCCCGCACTGATGCTGATGTTGCCACCAAAGCGGTTGCCGTTGGAAAAGGCCAGCAAAATTGAGATCGGCCCGATTGCCACGAAGATGGGCGACCTTTCCCAGCGCCCTGCGCTGGTCGGTGTGTTGGCCGTTGTTCTTCTGTTGCCGATGATCGGCGGATTCCAGCAACTGGATGTCGCCTTTGAACAGCGCGACCAACTGGACGACAGCGTACCCGTGGTTCAGGATTTTCTGCTCATCAGCGACACGTTTGGCACCAGTCGCTCACCGCTGTACGTGGTTATCGACGGCGATGTCTTGAGCCCTGACGGTTTGCTGGCTTGGACAATGGCCTCCGACATGCTCGCTCAGCGAGACGATGTCAGTGGCCTGCCCAACGGTGTTTGGGACGTGCTTGAGCAAGCACGACTGGACGATGCGACGTTGGACGCCCTGATGGTTGGCATCGAAAGCGGAGACGAAGCGTCATGGGAGGCCTTGGAAACGTGGGCTCTTGAGAACACCACGGGTATTGAATCGACCAAGAGCCTGCTGGCCAGGGACGGAGAACAAACGGTGCTCTCCTTCCAAGCGGACACGCTCGACTGGGCCGCCACCGTTGCGTTGGCTGAGAGCATCGAAGACGCTCTGGACGAACTGGCTGAGCAAACCGACGGGTTCACGCTTCGCTTGAGCGGACGCAGCCTCATCAACGCCCAAACAACCTCGGATGTTGCCTCGGCCTCGGTTCAATCAACCGGCATCGTAGCCTTTGTGATTCTCTTCATGCTGATCGGCATTCACACCTCTCGCAACAGCAGCCTCAAAGAAGGCATGCAGCGAGGTGTCGTCTCGTGGATTCCGCTGATGATGGTCGTGGTTTGGGTTTACGGATTGATGGGCTACACCGGCTACAACATCAATTCACAAACGGTGACCATCGGCGCCCTTTCGCTCGGATTGGGCGTTGACTACGCTGTCCACTTCACCACGCGCCTCGAAGAAGAAGCCGAACACATGCCGTTGGCCAAACCTTCCGAATGGGTGGCTCGGTCGAGTGCCACCACCGGGCGAGCCATGGCAGGTGCCGCCCTGACCACCGCAGGTGGTTTTGCCGTGCTGAATCTCTCTGCACTCTTGCCGCTTCGTTTGTTCGGCCAAGCCTTCGTGGTCGCCATCACCTTGGCCCTGCTCTCCAGTCTGCTCATCCTACCGGCGTTGTACGCCCCGTTCCTCAAGCGAAACGCCGCCAAGGCCCTGGGTGAGAGTGAATGAAGCGAACCACCGTGTTTTGGTTCACCACGCTGGTGGGGCCGCTCATTTTGGCGTCGTACTGGCGTGGCGTGGGAGCCGTGGAGGACCCCTTGGTCTATTGGGGCGAGGTTTCACCCAGCATGCAATCGTTCATCGTACCGTGGATGTTTGTGGCGGCCGCTGGATACCTGTTGATGTGGTACCGCTTCTTCATTGGTTGGAGTGAAGAAGACGTGGCTGGTCTGCACTGGCC
This sequence comes from Candidatus Poseidonia sp., assembly GCA_038136695.1. Lineage (GTDB taxonomy): Archaea > Thermoplasmatota > Poseidoniia > Poseidoniales > Poseidoniaceae > Poseidonia. Next base: position 19,881 of record JAYQAK010000007.1, on the reverse strand, counting down.
TTGGCGCGAGAACGACGGCCGAGGCGTTGAGCGCTTGTTTGGCCTCTATGCGGCGTTCTTGCTCGCCTCGTTGGTTTGGATTGACCTCACTCGTCTCTACATCGAATCCCCCAGCACCACGGGCATGTTGCTGACGATTGGGGTCCTTTGGATCGCTGGGTTGGCCTCCGTGGGTTTCGGCGTGCTGGTGTGGGAAGCCAGAGACCGCCTGACCTCAGCACGAACCGTGGTGGCTGGAAGCGTGATGCTGTCCATTCAATGCACGTGGTGGGACGCCATTTACTGGGTCATGAACTTCGGTTGGTAGGAACAGGCGTTCAAATACTCAACAAACGGGGTTCAAATTATGATGGAACGGTTCATCGTGCTCTGCGTGGCGTTGACCATGCTGGCAGGATGCACCGCACCCATGGACGCCATCATTGTGGAAGAGGAAGAAGAAGTTCTGACGCCCGTTCCTGAGGCTCTGTCCTTCACGGCTCCAACGTTTGGCCGAGACGTCGACCTTGGCAACCAGCACGACCTGCGCTCCAGTTTTGATGGACCTGTGTTGATGTTGTGGGTGGCCGCCGGATGCAGCGGTTGCCACGACTGGACGGAGATGATCAAACAGGAAATGGAAGCAGGCAACATTTCCAACACGACCAACGTGATTTCTGTTCATCGCTACCCCGCCTTTGAGTCGACTGATTCCGTGGCCGAACGCTACGGTGCTGAGGACGCCTCGCACTACACGCCCTGGCCGCTGTTGCTCCCCGACGAATCCACCAAGGTCATTGACGCTACCACGGGCCGCATGACCGATGTTGACCTTTACCGAGCCTTCCAGCAACCGGTCACGCCCACCTTGCAAATTCTCGATGACAGCGGTCGGCTCGTTTGGACCTCCAAGACATACTGGGCCAACAGCACCGTCCTGACAGAAGCCTTGAACATCATGGAGACGGGTGGACCTTGACATGGTCGCTTTCATCGATGTGCTCTTTTGGTTTTCCAGCCTCTACATTCTCCCCTTCTGGTTGATGATGTGGTTTGCGCCCACCCACGAACGCACGGCGGCCCTCATGCGCAACGAATGGGTCTACCTGGCCCCGCTGGCCGTGGCCTACACCCTAGCCGTCCTTCCCAATCTTGCGGAGATCCTCCTCCTCCTTGCCAGCGACATGCCCACGCCCGAAATCGTGGTGGACATGTTCTCTGAGCGAGAGGTCATCCTGATCGGTTGGTTGCACTACCTCGCCTTCGACCTCTTCGTCGGTCGCTGGACGTGGCAGCGCTTGATGGCGACGGGACAACCCATCTACGTGTCCTTCCCGGTGCTGTTTTTCTCGATGATGGTCGCTCCGCTTGGGGCGCTGTTGGGGTTGATCGTCACTCGGAATTATTCCGAGGGAAGTGAAGAATCCGAGGCACAGAAAGCTTGAGCAGAGGGTACCCTCTAAATACGGAAGATGGACGGCGGTACATGGCCGAAGGTCAACCTGCTTCAAATGAAGACGCCTATGCATAAAGGGCGGTCTCCTTTATTTAGCAGAGCGGAGATGAGAGCAAGAAGGGAGGTGAAAAAACATGGATTGGAAAAAAATCGGTTTCGGAGCAAGTCTTGTCTCGATTCTAGGCAGTATCGCTATTTACTTTACGACAGACGAGAACTTGGGCATATTTGTTGGGCTTTGGGCATCAGCATTGCTTCTCTTGAGCGACCGTATGGCTGAAATGCAAGCAGCAGAGTGAACGGGAAGAACATCTCGAACCATTTGGTGCATCCATCAAGGCTCCGACAATCGTTGATTGTCACCTTTGATTTCTTGGCAACGGCTCACATCAAAGTGGTCTTTCTCATCGTAGGCCTTTGGAGCGTGTCAACCTCCACCTTTGGCTTCTGCCCGCTCAACGGTTTGATGAACCGAAAGAGTTGCGCTGTCGACATCAATCCTGCCAATGCGTGAGTGGTTCACGCATCGCCGCCTTCATCGTACCAGTTCCCGTAGAAATTCTCGGCGTTGTCCACCCGAACAAAGAGGTCAAGCGATGCCCACACGAGGCTGTTGAAACCGCTGGCCATGCCGGCTTGACCTCCTGCCTTTGCGGTCATGAACTCGAGGGTGTCGGAAGGGGAATGCCATTCCTGCCAAAACGAGATGTCGCCGCCGGGGCTGAAGAAATTGAACGTCGGGTATCCTGCGGAGAAAAACGAACAATGGTCGGAAGCGCAGGATTCAGCGATTTGCCAGTTGATGGGGTTGCCTTCGGTGGGCGTGTAAGCCAAGTCCTCCTCGATGGTCTCGCCGACCCACGCCATCATGCGCTCCATGTTGCTCTGGTTGGCCCCGGCGATGCTGATGTCCCAGTCGTACTTGGTGGGTGCAAACAAATCCCCGGTCAACGGGTCAATGATCGGCTCGGTCAGCGGTGTGATGGGATAGTTGAGCGACACCATGTCGAAATTCATGTAGGCCTTGACCGAGACGTTCTCCGGCAGGTTCGCCACGTACGCTCTTGAACCCAGGAGGCCTTCTTCCTCGCACGCCCACAGGGCGGCCACAACGGTGTGGTCGAACTCCATCTTGGCCAAGGCTTGCGCCATCTCGAGGGACACGGTGGAACCGGAGGTGTCGTCGTTGGCACCCTCGTTGGTGCCTCCGCTGGGCGGTGTGAACGCATAGGCGATGTCGAAGTGTCCGCCCACCACGATGTATTCGTCAGGCGTGGTGCGGCCCCAGTTGTAGCCCACCACGTTGAGTTGGGCGGGGTCGTCCTCGTAGCGGGTCACTTCAACGAAATCAAAGCCCATGTCCCACATGTTGAGGGCCATGGCTTCAGCCGCTGCTTCGTAGGCGGCGCCGCCTTCGTGGATGGAGGCTTCTGCACACCAGCGGTTGTTGTACTGGCTGGTGAGCATGTCGATGGTGTCGTAGGCTCGACGCCCGTCGACCAGCATCAATTCCGCACTGTCTTCAAGCGGCAGGGTGGCGTTCCACGACTGGTCGCCAGCCGTCACGGCGAGGTCGATGCTGTCTCGTTCCGAATCCATCACCAACATCGTGACACCCGTGGCGCTGGCTGGAAGGGTGAAATTGACGTCGTCCCGCAGCACACCGTATTCGTCCATGAAGAAGACACCCGGCGACCTTGAGATGGTCCAATCGACCGTGCTGGTGAAATTAAGCGTGAGATATTGGCCTCGAGTGGCGCTCGTGGGCATGTTCTCCCCAGGGGTGAGCTCGGCAACAACAGAGGTCTTCTCGTCCTCTCCAAAGCACCCAGCGAGAGGCGCCAGCATGAACATGGACACGAGGAACATGGCGTAGAGGCGCTGCATGATTTCAACCCCATCCACACGGTTCGAGAACCTCTTGACCGCCCATGTAGGGCTTCAGAACGTCAGGAACGGCCACACGACCGTCTTCCAGTTGGTATTGCTCCATGATCGCAACGAGGGCTCGTGATGTTGCGACGGCCGTTGAATTCAGGGTGTGAACAATCGGTTGGTTTGGGTGGCCTGGTTGGCCGTAACGGATGCTCAAACGGTTGGCCTGATAGTCCGTGCAGTTGGAACAGGAGACGATTTCTTTGTACTGTTTTGCTCCTGGAATCCACGCTTCGAGGTCGTATTTCTTGGCCGCCACGGTGCCCATGTCGCCGGTGCAGATGTTGACCACTTCGTAGTGAATGCCGAGGCTGTCCCACAGGTCGGTGCAGTTCTTCAGCAATTCTTCGTGGAGTTCCCAGGAATCTTCGGGCTTGGAGATGATGATTTGTTCAATCTTGGTGAACTGGTGGACGCGCCAAATGCCAAGGTCGCTCTGACCGTGACTGCCGACCTCTCTTCGGAAGCACTGCGACACCCCGACCATCCGCATCGGCATCTGGTCTTCAGGGATGGTCTCGTCCATGAACATCGCCGTGAGCGGGTGTTCGGACGTGGCGATCATGTAGTACTTGTCCGGTTCAATCCCGTACATCACCGTCTCGAAGTCACCGAGGTCCGTCACGCCTTCGTAGGCTTCACGGTTCATCATCACCGGAGGCTGGACGAAGGTGTAATCTCGAGACCGTAAGAATTCAACCGCATATTGTTGAAGAGCGAACTCCAAGCGTGCAAGGTCACCTTTGAGGAAATAGAAGCGGCTTCCGGTGATCTTGGCTGCTCGTTTCAGGTCCACCCACTTGTTCATCTCGATGAGTTCGTTGTGGGTGCGCGGCTCGAAGGTGAAGGCTGGTTTGCTGCCGTGAACGGCGTGGACGGTGTTGCCTGAATCGTCAGCGCCCTCGGGAACGTCGTGATGGAGAATGTTGGGAATGGACATGCGCAAACGATCGCGTGTTCGCATGGCTTCGTCCGTCTTTGCTTCCATGGCGGTGATTTTGGCGCCGAGGTCGGCCACCTTGGCAAGAATCGCATCTGCGGCGGCCTTATCCCCCTCTTTTTTGGCCGCGCCGATGCCGCGAGCGGCCTCGTTCTTCTCACGCCGCAACTGGTCGGTTTCGTGGAGAAGGTTTCGCCAGTTTTGGTCGAGTTCAATCACCCGGTCGATGTTGTCGTGAGGCAAACCTCGCTTCGTGTGATCAGCACGAATGAGGTCTGCATGTTCTCGAAACATCGTTATGTCCAGCATGACCATCACCACGAGATGTTGAAACTCAAGATTTCGGTGCCCAGGAAGACCATCCCCCCAATCAAGTAACCGAGAATGGCTCCACCGTTGAGCAACGGCAAGCCTGCTTGCGCTTTTCCACGAGCAACGTAGGTCATCAGGGCGAGGTACCCCAACAACCCACCTGCAAGCGTGGTCATGGCCACGTGGAAGGCGGCGCTTGGGTCAAGCCACTGCATGGCAGACAGCACCAACATGCCCGGGAAAATCACGTCGCCCAATCCCATGAACATCGCTTCGCTCTTTTGCCGCGCCGGACGTTCTGCCTTCGTCGTTGAGGCGGTCGGTGCGGGTGCTGGACGCTTGTGCTGTTCGGTTTCTTCAATGAGGGAATAATCGGCACCTTGAGGAGCGACCAGCAAAATGGGAAGGCGCAAACCGATCATCGTGTCGGCCAAATCCAACATGTGTTTCGAGCGATACACCGCCCAGAAGTCATAGATGGCGGCCAGAACCATGAACAGAATCGCCAACACAGGTACAAAGGTCACACCGAGCATGACCGAGACCCCTGCGCCGAGCAAGACACCCGTGGTGTTGACCACGTACCATTCGCTGTGAACAACGAGCAGAATGAGCAACACAACCGTGAGGGCCAACCCCACGAGCGTCGGACCCAACAAGAGCTGAAGTCCGTACAGCGGGAACATATCAACGGTGAGTTCCCCTTGATGAAGCGTGAAGACACCGTCGACCGAGGAAATTGCAACGAGGTTGGTGTTCTGGTCGTCGATGGCGAAGAACACAGCAACGTTGGAGGCCGGGACGGGGAACACCCCGCGGTCCACCAGCGAGGTGGTGTAGAGCCAGTGAACTTCACCATCGTCCGCAACGAGCATGTCGCTGTACCCGGATTCATCGAGATCGGTCAAACGAACCGAGGTCACCGAATCCACCAAACCGTCGAGGTTCATGCGGTCTTGAATCGCATAGGCTGATTCTTCCGGTTGGGTTCCATTCCATTCAATGCCGGTGATGTGGCCGGCGGATTCGCCCAACATCACCATGCGCTGCAAACGGGTCTCGGGTGAGGCCAACACGGTCGTGTGGTTCTCTTCGAGGAAGGGAGAAAAGCCAACATCCATCGCAGTGAAGGCGGCGCCCTCTTCCGGTTGGAGCTCAAACAGATAGGTGGCGTTGGTTTGGGCGCCAACACCGTCTCCGATTCCATCAGGGATGTATTCTTCGAGCAAAACCGCAGCCGCCTGCGTTGAGGAGACAAGGAAGACTTGGTCCTCGCTCAATTGATGACTCGCAAGCAAACCGCTACGAATTTCAAATCCAGGGAGCCCCCATCGACCACCTTCTTGGACGATCACGCCCGGAAATCCTTCAAACGTCTGGTACCGAATCAACTCGTTGAATTCACTGATGAGGTACAACGAATCACCGGAAAGAATGGCGACCCGACAGCCACCACCGAGGTTATCCAAAAATTGAGATTCACCGTTTTCCCAGCGCTGGCAGGCGTAACTGTCGATCAACGCACCGGTTTTGGCGTCCACGACCCAAGCATAATCACCGCTGGCGAAGGTCAGGTGTTCTTCGCCCACCGTCATGTGAACGGGTGCTTTTGGATTGTACACGCTGTGGTTGTTGGTCACCGACCAAACAGGTTCGGCGTACGCATTGGAGGCGTCCCAAGCCGTTACCTCGACCGTCGTGTTGAGTTCGTCGTCACTGACGACAGCCAAAATGAAGCCGTCGTCGCCCCATACGCCCAGAACGTCGCCGTTGAGGCTTGTGCTGGAAGTCATTTCAAACGGTTCGGGGTCAAAATCCAACACCGCCATGTGCGCCAGCGGCACCATGGTGTAGAGCAACGCTAAGGACAGCACCACGTACATTCCGTACTTGATGATGAATTCCTTGCCCCATTTGGCCAAGAAGATGATCAGCGCCGTGAAGGCAAAAATAGCCACGAGTTCAATGGCGACATAGCGAACTTGGGTGGCACCCGATGAGCCAAAGGCATGCAGTTCCCCCACATCGTAGTAGGGTCGAATGTACATCGCCAACGCGATGGTGGCCACAAACATGCCCGCCATTCCGGCCATGCCTCGCCATTGTTCAGCCATCAGCGAGGCGAGGCTCTCTCCTTGGCGAAGTTCGTCTTCGACCTCAGCGAAGCGTTGGGAGACCCGTCGGTCACCCTTCCCCTCATCGCCATCGCTCATGGTTGCGCGAATCCTCCCTCTCATATCAGTCTCGCGTTGAGGAGGCGCCCGAAATGGACGGGCAAAGAGCCTATGGAGAACATCGACCAGCACAGGCCATGGACGACCATGCATCGCTTCGTGCATGGCTCAACAGCACCAAGAAACGGGGCATGGCCCTCGGTCTTGCCAACACCCATCGGGCCGTGCTCGCCTTGGAGGTCATGCCTGACCAATGCGAGGTGGTGCACGTCGCTGGCAGCAACGGGAAAGGAACCTTTGCAGCGACCTTGAGCGCCGCCATGACGTTGGAAGGAGTGAGTCACGTGTTGTTCACCTCGCCCCACCTGGTGCACGTGGAAGAACGCATTCGGGTCGACGGCGTCCCGGTTCAAACCGAGACCTTTGACCAAGCGCTCGGGCGAATCAAAGAAATGAGTGAACGGCTGGCGATACCGCTGACCTTTTTCGAAGTCACGTTCCTCGCTGCATTGGTGATCGCGCACACGCTTGAGGTCGATGCCATGGTGGTTGAAACCGGTCTGGGGGGGCGGCTTGATGCAACTCGGGTGGTGAAGGCCGACCTTTGCGTCGTCACCGCACTGTCCTTGGAACACACCGATGTTCTGGGCACATCACTGCCGGCCATTGCTCGAGAAAAAGCAGCCATTGCACGACCCAACCAACCGATTCTCGTTCGACAACCCGGACTCAGCGAAGTGCGTGAGGCCGTGGCCATTGAAGTGGCAGCGGCCGGTAACCCGGAGTTGGGTGAACCGAAGCAACCCGGACATCTCGAGTGGGTGGACGTGGAAGCAACGGCGACGGCGGCTGATGAAGCGATGACCTTGGCTCGAACGGTGTGGCCCCGTTTGACCAGCACAGCAGGTCGACCCTTCCCCGCATTCCGAGGTGTTCAGTGGCCTGCGCGTATGCAAGCGATCGCCAGTCCCGGGCGACCTGAAACCACCTACCTTCTCGATGGCGCCCACAATCCGAGTGGGATGTTGAAGTCCTGCCGAGAATTGATGGATCGGACCGAGTTGAACACCGGCTCCTGGGCATTGCTGATTGGAAGCACGCCGCAAGTGGACATGGAGGCGATGTTGGAGCCGCTTACCGAACTTTGCTCTCTGCGTCCTCCGGACATGGTGGTGCTCACCGTTCCTCAAGGAGGGAGGTACCCCGGCGTGGAGGGGCACGTCATGAAAGCGCACTTGGAGAGCGCAGGCATTGAGGTCGATCACGTGCATGAACAACCCTCGGAAGCTGTCCAAACCCTCGAGTCCAATCCAAGGCCGTTGAACACCATCCTTTCCATTGGCTCCCTCTACCTGCAGGGCAACGTCTTGCAGGCCCTTGGGATGGACGGACAGGAGGCCCTTTCTGTTCGAGCGAAGGTATGAAACCCAACCGGTGTTTCAAGCAAGACGGTGAGGGCATGAAGGACAAGCACTTGGCGATTCGCATTCAACAGTGCTTGGCCCTTGCTGAAGCCTCCAACTGCCCTCGGCGGAACTTCGGAGCCCTGCTGGTCGACCCCCAACGCAACGTCGTGTTGATGGATGGCTACAACGGTGGACCTCGAGGTGGAGGTCGCTTGTGCGGAGGCGAGGAATGCCTTCGCGACACGATGAACATCGTCTCCGGAACCCGTGTCGAAATCGGCTGCCACCACGCCGAAATGAACCTCATTTGCAACGCTGCGGCCAACGGTGTGCCGACCAACAACGCCTGGCTCATCGTGACCGGCGAGCCCTGCATGATGTGCGCGAAACTCATCCACCACGCTGGCATTGAGCGCGTGGTCATCGTCGACGGCGGCTTCATGGGCGAAAACGGTGTGGGCTACCTTGAGGACCACGGTGTTGAGATTCAGCGCACAGAAGGGCCGAAAGACCCACGGGCCTGAATGCGAGAGGGAGGACTACCTTTCGTTGCGCTTTCGCTTTGCGACGGCTTGTTGGAGCAGGAATTCGATTTGGGCGTTGATCGAGCGGAAATCATCTTCCGCCCACGCCCGGAGGGCGTCGTGCAATTTCGGGTCAATGCGAAGCAGAAGGCGTTTCTTTGAGGTCCGGTTTTTCTTTTCTGACGCATCCCTCTTGCGCCCGGATTCATCGATGCTTTCTGCCATTGAATCACGACCTTGGTGTCACTGGTACAAGGTACCGGTGTTGACCACGGGCGTGGTGTCCGTTTCCGAACAGAGAACGACGAGGAGGTTGCTGACCATGGTGGCCTTTTTGTCTTCATCGAGGTCAATGATTTGCTTCTCGCTGAGTTGCTCGAGCGCCAGTTCAACCATGCCCACGGCACCGTCCACAATCTCCCGTCGGGCAGCGACCACGGCACTGGCTTGCTGTCGACGGAGCATGGCTTGCGCGATTTCCGTGGAGTAAGCGAGGTAGCTGATGCGGGCCTCCAAGACTGCGATGCCGGCCCTTGAGAGGCGAGCCTCCACCGAGGCTTGGAGTTCCTTGGCGATGATGTCTTGATGGCCAGAGAGCGTGATGCCACCGATGTCCTTCTCCTCGATGGCGTCGTAGGGGTATTTTGTCGCCATTTCACGCAGTGCTGCTTCGCTTTGAATTTGCACGTAGTGCTGGTATTTCTCAACCTCAAAAATGGCTTCAGCGGCGTCGTACACCCGCCATACGACAACAGCAGCGATGTTGATCGGGTTGGCGTTGACGTCGTTCACCTTGAGTTTGCTCGATTCGAAGTTGTTGATGCGAAGGGAAATGCGAGATTTCCCGTACAAGGGATTGAGGAAGAACCTGAAGCCCTCTTCCTTGAGCGTTCCGACGTACTTCCCGAAAAACTGAGCGACGACGGCTTCGTTCGGATTAACGATGACGTAACTGTTCCAGAGCAAGAACCACAGAAGACCACCGCCAACGTTGAGGATGATGGCCAGCGGCCATGCCGTAACCCAGAGGGCCTGTCCTACCAGCAAAACGATGCTCAAGCCTGCATGAAGACCCAAGCCTACAAAGCCGTTGATGGAGGAAAGTGGGGCGTCTTTGAATCGAGTTTGCGGCAGGGCAGAGGCATCCATGGAACGGTGGACGCGAGACGATGAAATAAAGATATTGGAATGATATCACCTTGAAATCATCCACCGCCCATCGACAGGTCCCAACGCGACGTTGGAGTCAACCCGACCGTCAAGGCGTGTAGTTGAGGAACATGAACACACCGAAGAGGAAGACCAACAGCGGTACGATGAAAATCTCAAAGATGGAGCGATTTTTGGAAAGCAGGTCTATTTCCGTTCCATAATGAATGACAGATGGGTCTCCGGTATGGGCTGATGGGACCATGGTCACCAATGCATTTGCCAAGACAGGGTCGCTGCCCCAGTCTTGTTTGTCCTGCTCGGTTCTGGAAACACAATCGCCCAGGATGTAGATGGGGTCGCCAATCCCAAAACCGGCGACGGTCCATTTCCAATCGCCTCGTTGCCATTCTTCGAGGGTTGGGCCAACCTCAATCTTGCTGTCCTTCCAACGGTCGGGATCAACGATCATGCCACCGGTTCCGTCGTGCACCATAAACGGAACACCGCCCCGTTTGGTTTCAACATGCTTCCACGAACATTGCCTGTCTCCATCGCTATCGGTGTGGCATTCGTAGTAATAGGAATCCCACTGCCAGTAGGCGAGACCCTTGTGTTTTCGACCGCCAACCTCCATCACGGGGGTTCCTGCGATGGACGGGCGAACTTGGCCCACGATTTCTGCTTGGCCGAGGGCCACGCTTCGTATGGGTGAAGAAGGCAAATCGTTGACCAAACGCACCAGTTTGAATTGTTTCCAAGCCATGAAAAACCAAACAAAATTGACCACCGTCACCAAGAGGGTCAGCCCCCAACCCAAAGCGACGTGGTCGGCCGAGCCGTCGCGAGCGCGCAGGTCTGCGGAGAGCCAGATAAACGACCCAGCGAACACAATGGCTCCAATGCTGTACGGGGTGATGGTGCCAGGATTGGGCGTGCCGATTCGGTTGGGGTGTTCAGGCATCAACATCCCCCCCTGGTCCTCTTGATACGGGTTCGTGTAGGCCTCGGGAAGAGGAGGGGCGCCAAACAACCAGTCGTCCTTCGCCATACGAGCCGGGTAGTCGGTCGATTTGAGCACCTCAAAGTTTGGACCGAGATGTTGGAAATAGCGCCCACTGGTGCCAAGAACGCCGGCAGCAGATTTGACATCCTTGCTCAATGAACGGTTCTCCGTTCGAATACGCCGCAAGTCGTCTTTGAGCGAGGGCGAAGTACTCAACATGAACAACAAACCACCAAATCCAGAAGCAAGCAAGGCCCAACGACCACGATCTTCTCGCTGCGTGACTTCATCGGGTCCGTTGTTGACGTTCTCAAAACCTCGAACTTCACCCATCGAAAGCAGTTGATACCTGGCAGGTTCCTGCTCGATGAGCATGAAGGCTGCGAACACAAAATTGTCTCCATCCAAACCATCCCCCTCAATATCTCGGGACCAGTCCGAGGAACATTCCACATCAAGGAGTTCCACTTCCGGGCTCAGGGAGCCTTCCAGTGAAAACGCAGCATTGACGGGGGCACCGTTGACGTCCCGAAGAAGAAGGGGGCGAGCATCGGGGATGTCCATGTCGTATTGCCAACTCCCTCCACCTTCGTCGTCCTCAACCCAACGGCACGAATCGGTGGCGACCAAACCTTGCTCCAACTCGAGCGTGACGATGATGAACGCCGCTGAGGATGCATACTCTGTCGAATCGTACCCCTTTTCTGTGGGGAGGTAGGACAGCGAGGACAGGTCCTCAGGAAGCGAATCCATCTCTTCTGCTTCATCCAACCGAGGGATATCAGGGATGGAAAGACTGCTCGAATACAGGAACAATGCAACGGCAAACAAGATGCTGGAAACGACATAACCAAACTTGTGAAGCGTGGTTGGGCGCGGAATGTGAAGGACGCCGTGGTTCAAGGACCGCAATCGGGGGTCTTCCTGCACACACCTCGGTGGGAACAGCCGCTATTAAGCACCAACCCTGAAAATGAGCGACTGAAAGGGATTCAATGCCGGGGGCAGGATTCGAACCTGCGAAGCAATATGCAGAGGAGCTTGAATCCACCCCCTTTGACCACTCGGGTACCCCGGCTTCGTGTTGAGCCGTGATGACCTCTCTTCTTGACTATTCCTCTTGGCGTGTTTCAACCAATCCACGTGGAACCGGAGGAGGGAGGCGTTGGTTGACGATACGCCGAATGCGTTCAAGGTGGTAGGCTTCCTCTCGCTCAGCACGCTGCTGACGAACGATAAACAGAACAACACCGGCGATGATCAAGGCCAAGACCGAGAGACTCAATGTCGCCATCTCGCTGTTTGCGTTGCTCTCTTCGGCAGCCTGTATGTCAGCAAGAGGCACGGGAACCAACGGCGTGTGATTGACGATTTCAACACTGAGCCCGAGGCGCCCCTTCTTCCATGCCTCAACATTCCAGACAACGTTTACCCATTCCCCGGTCGCTAACGCCAAGGCTTGTTCGTCGAGCAATTTCCCTTCGTTGTCCCACAGGTTCACGGTCATGTTGCCGGAAAGCAACCCGTTGTTGGCCACCCTGGCATAGACCACGATGTTGTCCCCGACCACCGGGCGGTAAGGGGTGGCGGAGAGGTCGGTGAAGACGGGTTCGAAGGCAACCCACGTGAGGCCGATGTTCAGCGGGGCTTGCGCCGTCCCCAGACCGGTCAACGCTCTCCCCGATCGGTCGTTGGCCTCGAACCACACGACCAGGATGTCGCTGCGCGTGAGGGCGACGTCGGACGGAAGGAAATTCACTGTTGCTTCGTACACCGTGTAGGCGTTCACCACCGAGGTGAGGTTGAGGTGGTCCACGCGTTGGGTCCCTTCAACGGCCTGGCCCATGCGATAAAACACCGAATGCATGGCGAGAGGTCCGGGGGGCATGTGCGTGTCGTCGTTGACGCTGATGCTAAGGTCCACGTCCGTAAGGGCGTTGGAATCCAATCGCTCGAGGGTTCCGGGAGAAAGCACCAACTTGGGGGCACGGTCATCAAGCACGACGAGATAACTCAATCCGTTGAGCGAGAAGGCTTCGTATCCTTTTGGCGTGAGGCTGACGTTGCCGTAATCATGGTACATCACGTTCTCGTTCATCGATAGATTGAGCATCATGAGACCTGAACGGGTCAGTGAAAGTTCACCGGTCTCCCTTCGCTCACCGTCGTTCAGTTCCCACGCAACGGAACCGTTTGTTGGCACGTCCCGTGCGAGGACCTCAGTACCGGCATGGAACACCCCAAAGCGATGCTGAACGACATCGTTACGATGGAACCAGTGGGTGGTCTCGTTGTGTTCACCAATCGGTGCCATGGTATCGGTGATGTTGAGCCACCGCATTTCAAGCGCGACGCTTGGCGTCCACGCAAATGCGGACAGTTGGTGAACCCCCAACCCGAGGTCTTGTCCTTCGTCAAAGAGCTTCAACGAAGGGGTACCTCCTGAGAGTGCAAAGGATTGGCTGGCGTTCCAACCCAAGCGGAACCGCACCGTGACATCGTAAACCGTGGTTAACGGTCGTTGCTCAACCACCACCACAGGTTGGTCCTCAAAGCAGGCATGGTCCCACTCAACCTCTTTGAAACGGGGCTCATAGTCGATGAAACACAGCGATGCTTGATCCTCCCCCATCAGTCCCACGTTGATGCGTTCAAGCGATTCAATGCCGTTGGCGTCAGCGAGCGTGAAAGTCAGTTCATGTTCGTGACCGGCGAGCAGATGCGCGTTGATGCGGTCGAGGTGCACTTCGTCAACCGTTGTGTCTGACCGTTGTTGGACGAGGACGGTGGCCAAGTCGTTCATCGCTCCGAAATCGCCTCCACCCGTGAGGGGATTACCAGCAAGGTCCAGCCCGCGTACAACAATGCTCAACCGGCCTTCGAACCGACCAGCCGGAACCACGTCGGAAGCCGCCAGCAACGGCAAATCAACCTCCATGGAGGTCACACCACGGTTCAGGCTGAGCGTTTGCATGGTGTATTCTTCTTCCTCCATCACGCCGTTCCCGTTGTCATCGTCCCGCTGCTCCAACCATGTCCATACCTCCAAGACATTGTCCAAGCCTTCGGGGTCGGACAACGTCAGGCGAAGAGGAATGTTTCGTCCCACCATGATGACATGCCCGTCCGCCGGTACTTGTTGGCCTGAATCGAGGACGAGCAACGAATCCACTTGAGGAGAAACCGTATCGTGAAGGATACGCGTGGGCGTCAGCACCACGGTTCGGTCTTCACTGGTTGAGGCGTTGACATTGGAAGGTCCACGCCGAGAAAGGCTTGGCGTGATTTCAAACCACGTGTTGCTGGGCACGCCCTCACCCAACGAAGGCGAGGTGAGGTGGATGGTGAACCAGCCGTCGTCTCGCACCTCGCCGGACCATGTTTGGGACCAGTTCACCGGTGAGGACGGCCATTCATCCGGCCCACCTGAGGTGTTTTTTGGCGGGACTGCACGAAGTGTGACGGAGGCTTCGGCTTCACCGGCCATGACCCATTCATCGGCGATTCCTTCCAATCGGATACGGCCTTCGGCCATCATCGATTCGTTTTCGCTGAGATGGTAAGGCCAGAACGAATTCGTCCAATCGTCCAACCGCCGCATCGAAGCATCTCGTACGGTGAAATCCACCACTTCGAGGTCATTTTCAACTTCATTGAAGGGTGTTCGGCGAACGAAGACCGTCGGTCCGACCTCCAAGCCTGCTTCATCCGTGGCTTTGGCAAAGACGTGAAGATCGTCCACATCGTCCAGCAACCAGGTGCTCTTGAGCGCCCATGTTACGCTGCAAACATTGACCCCACACGTGACATTCGACTGTTCGACGTCCAATTGAGCCAATCCCGTTCCCGCCATCTGTCGGAATCGAGGGTTGTCCTGCATCTGGTCGAGATGGAGATGGACAAAGGCCTGGTCGATGGAATTGAGCGAGGAGAGATAGAAATCCACGGATTCGATGTCGGGTGCATCTTCGTTGCTGTCGAGTGGGTTTTCCCGGTGATGATGTGTCGTAAACGTGACCGTTGTTTCCGGTAACCAGCGGGTGTAGAGCGGCGGATCAATTCGCTCGGTCATCAAGGGAAGCGTGTTGGCTGAAAGACCCACACGAAGTCCACCTTCCTCGGTTTGAACGTGCAGAGGAATATCCAGCACCGCCCGAACATCGCCCGTGACCGAGGCTGCTTTGGCGTTGTTGAGAACGGTGGCATTCAAATCAATGCGTATCAGCGACTCGGCCGCTAGATGCCGAAAATTCACGACTTTGAGGTTCACTTCCCCTGTGACGTTGATGGTCACCAGGCAGGAATAGATGGAATAATTGTTCGAGAACACACCGGCTTGGGTCATGGACGGACAAGCGGTTTGGGTGGTGTAGGTTAACGCTGCATCACCTTCATCGCTTCCGATATCAACCCCATTGACCGTGACCGTTGAACCACTGGAGCGGTTGGTCAAAAGAAGTGTCATGCTCGCTTCGGTCCCCTGAGCCGCAGCGCGTTGAAGCGAACGGTACTCGAAAACGGCAGAAGCGTCAACCACAGAAAGGGAAGGCGCCGCCTGTTCGGGTTGCCAGACCAGCGGTGTTCCGTTGACCAGCGCTCCAGCCCATTGCGCATTGAGACCGAAGGTGGTTGACATGCCTGACGGCGGCCAATCAAACACGGTGGCGTTGTTCCACCCAAGATCGAGGTGAGGTCCGTTGGTCGGGCGTACACAATCCAGTTCAATCTTGGCGCGTTCGAACACCTCACCCCCCGAACCCGAGAGCGTAAACGCCGGAAGAACGGCGAGGTCGCCACCCAAGGAAAAGTTTCGATACGTCGTGGCCGCCGGCTGAGGGACATGCGCCGATGAAAGGAGTTGCTGATTGGTCATGGCGATGGTCAAGTTGTCACCAAAGGTGGTTGACCGGAACCCATCGAAGGGACAGGCAACGAACGATGGCAACACGAGCGAGAACGGGTCTTGAACCACCAGTTGACCGTCAGCGTTGATGTGCGTGGCGTTCAGACCGTCGGCATAGCCACGCACGTGCGACGGGCCAATGTACGTGCTTCGCCCGAGCGACAAGCTGTGAATCAACGGCGTGACGTAGGTGTCGTTGGTCGTCATTCGGACCCGGATGTGGACGCTGCTGTGCTCGTGAGGGTCCAGGGCCATCGTGGCCGGAAGGGTGAGGTTTTGATGAGCGATGATAGGGTTGAGTTGGCTGTCCAACACGTCAAGGTGGAGCGTCGTTCCTTCAGGTTGTTCGTACCATCCATCCAGCCAACCGTAGCCGAAGAGGGGATCGGGCGCAAGGGGGGGAGAGACCCAGGTGCCGGAGGTCTCAAAGACATCAATTTCGATGCCTGCATCATCAATGTACCATCCGTCGGCTTCAACGAAGGTGTCCGAGAAAAACGAGAAGCGAGCTTTGATCGCTTGGCCTGAAAGATTGGAAAGATCGTATGTTTTCAGTTCAAAGGGCCGTTGTTTGTTGCTGCTGCATCCGTTTTGCACCGATGAGCCGTCAATGATTCCTCGGCCGAAGAAGGGCGAGTTTGTGTTCACCGTGGAAATTTGGTCGTGGAACCCGTTGAGGTCCGTCGGTAACCACCACCATGTTTGACCTCCGTCGTTCGAGATCGACACACCTCCTCCGTCCCAGTTCGCCTCTGCACACACCCACGACTGGAAGGCCAGCCGTGCGGATGCATTGACGGGAATGGCGTATTCCTGCGAGACCAGATGCGTGAAGATGTTGTTGGTGTATTTGGTGGTCAAATTGATGGCTGCGCCGTTGCTTCCTGAATGGAAGGTCCCGGGGCCGTAGCCCGAGGTGTTGCGGGTCGCTCCAATCTCCCAACCGTCCGGCCACGTGCCTTCTATCACCCAACCGGGAGGGGCGATCATCGATTGTTCAAAGGAATTCGTGGTGGCCTCCGGGCCGTTCATTCCGAACGCTGTGGTCCATGCCCATTCATTGATGAGGGACGAGGCATCCAACCAACCGTTTGCATCACCAAACACCCCGGAGGAGCCGTTGGTGAAATTCGCAAGGGCGATGATTTCGGCTTGGGCGGTGCCTCGACGATGATGAACGACGACGTCGTCAACGGCAATGCCTTCCCATCCTGATGAGGCAAAGCCTCCGTACCCGGTGTTGTGATCGGTCTGGACATGGAATTCAAACAAGGTCGTTGAGGCGTTTGGATGGGAGGCGAGGCCGCTGGGCAACGAATAGGAAATGGGGATCCATGCCTGCGACTCGTCCATGTAGAACGTCCCCTGATAGGATAAACCGTTTCCGGGAAGTCCAGGGATGCCGGAAACAGACTGCCACGTCGTGCCGTTGTCCACGCTCAGGGAAACGACCAGGTTGTCAGCAAAGGCTCCTTCAAGGTCCCAATTCGCCCAGAATTCAAGGGCAAGTGGCCCGGTGTAACCGGACATGTCACCGTGAAGGTACAATTTCCCGTTGGCGTTGTTGGCGTAACTTCCTGACATGTTGCCGTGAAACCATGCACCGGGCAAATCGCCTTGGTTTGAGACGTTGAAATCGTCGATGAACCAACCTTGACGAGTCCCGGTGGTTGATGAGGTTTGGAAGCAAAAGCGCACTTCAATGGAGCCGGTGGTCGTGGAGACCAGTGGGTCAAGGAAGATGTTCGCTTCCTGCCAGAAGTGCGCTTGACCAGACCAGACCGAGGTTGGTGTTCCCGCCAGCGAAGACGTGTTCGGGTAGGAGCCAACCGGTGAAAGCGTGGTCCATGGCCCACCGTTGGCTCTCCACTCCACCCATGCAGCATCGTCATCCTCAAACGAAAGCCAGTGATCAAACGTCATGTTGAACCCGCTGACAAAGGCCGGAATGTCGATGGCGGGTGACGCCAAACAACCTGCCATGTTGGCATTGAGTCCACCCAAGGCTTGGGTGGCCAGCACACGCTGCCCGTGGGTGGCGTTGGCAGGTTGTCCGGTTGTTTGCGCCGTACCGGTCAGCGGTTGAACACTCCAAGCATTGTGGTTGGCTCCTTGACCTTCCCAGTTGGGAAGGGTTTCAACAAGGGTCTCAAAATCGGTCAGCGTGGCCACGGTCGAAGCCGTGCTCAAACTCAACTGACCACCATGGGCGATGCCTTGCGTCCCGTTGTGGGTTCCACTCCATCCTGCACCAAGATCGACCCCAAAACGATGGCCGTTTGAACCGGTATCAGCCCACATTGGGGCAACTTCGAGAACACCATCGAGGAAGGTCTCGTTGGCAGGAATGCTCATCATCCCTGTGGTGGTCAATTCAACGCCCGTGGCGTTGGCTGAGGGTGGAAAAAATGTCGTCGCATAGACGGGGGAAGATGGCCGTCCGGTCGTGGGCTCAACCATGGGAAAGGCGAGGACAAGCACCATGAGCAGGCACAACCCAACCGCTGAACCAACGCGGTTGGAACGCGGCTTGCGATGCTTGGTGTGTGGCTTCAGGGGAATGCACCTCGCTGTGCGAGGTGCAGCACACCGATATGAAAGGGTGTATTGTTTGCTTCAAGGAAAGGTGCCGGGCTTAAGACGCCAAGAGAGGGTTCAATATCCGTCACCGTTTCGTTCTCACCATGACCAACGGGCGCGAACTCGACAGCGCCCAAGCCCAAGAGATTGAGGAACAATTGTTCTCCATTCACCGTCAACAACTCCCTCGTCATGTACCCATTCCGCTGCCTCGACAGGACTTTTGGGAAATGGTTGGAGCGCTCCTTTCAACCCTGGACGTGGAAATCCAAACGATGGTTCGAAAAGGCTCAACCGACATGCGACTGCAAAACCTGCAGAAACGTCAAACCAACATCCGTCGGATTGCCTCTGAGCTGGCTCGCAAACGCATGGTGGCCATGATGCAACATGCTGCAAGTCAATCCCTGCGAAGCGGCGTGAACCCCAACATGGCACAAGAACTCCCCTCACTGGACTGGCAACGTCACGACCCCGCAGAAAAGGCGTTTTATCATGCCCTGCAACTCAACGTCGACCGATTCAAGAAAGAAATTGACTGGAGCGGCATGCAACAAGGCATCCTCAGCGAACTTGGGGGGCAGTTTGTCACTCCTGCAGCACCGGGGACAATGCAGTTGGACGCCTACGTTGACCAAGGTAGCATCACCTCCCAGCCCCCACCGGATTTGGCGTTTGAAGATCCGCTTCCCCCGCTTCCTCCGGTTGAGGAAGACGAAGAAGAGCGATGGATGGACGACGCCGAATGGGTGGATGAGGAAGCCTATCTGCTGGCTGACCTCGCCAGCGTAAAGGATGCCCAAACCCTGACCACCCCCGCACAAGCAGACGACCAAAACAAACACGGAGCAGCCATGGAACTGGCCCCGTCATCTTCTCCGATGAATGTCATTGAAGACGAGGTTTCAGAAGTGAAACCAACAGAAGAAACCAGCGATGACGCCACTGGCGATCATGTTCGTGTTCGTGTTCTCGAAACCTTGCCCGAGCCCATCATGGACGACAGCGGAGAAGCCTTGGTTCTCGAAGCGGGCGATGTTCACATGCTGGAAGAAGCCACGGCTTTGTGGCTCATCGACGCTGGTGTGGCTGAACGCGCTGACCTGTGATGGTTGAAACAGACAAAACGCAACCGTCCGTGACGGTGTTGTGCCAATTCACTGCTCAGTTGATCGTGCGCATCGAGATTTCAATGCTCACGGTGTCGGGGATGGGGATTTTGGTCACGGCACGCAAGGCACCTTCGTCCTTGCCGGTGCTGATGTCCATTTCCAAGAGACGCTTGTGGATGCGGAGTTCCCAATGGTCGTAGGTCTCGCTGCCTTCGCCGTCAGGTGCCTTTCGAACAGGCACGACCAATCGACGGGTCGGCAGGGGGATTGGACCACGCAAGGTGATGCCGCCGCTGTCGCAGATGGTCTTGATCTGGCCTGCAACATCATCAATGTCCTTGTGGTTTTCACCGGTCAACTTGATGACGGTAACAGCGGCCATTCAATCCTCTCCCAACGTCCTCA
>JAYQAK010000006.1:0-30910 GCA_038136695.1 Candidatus Poseidonia sp. | reverse complement strand
TCATCAGCATCGTGGCATCCATCGTAATCGTAATCAGCACTTGGTGTACTCACCCATCCGTAAGATGTTGGACAACCGTCGTAGGTGTCGATGATGCCATCGTTGTCATCGTCTTCATCCTCATCGTTGTCTCGACAACCGTCCTGATCACCATCTGTTGCGGCTGTGCTCTGCCATCCTTGGTTGGCGCCAATACCGTTCGGACACCGGTCGTTGACGTTCTGAACACCATCTCCGTCCTCATCGTCACCGGCGCCTTCAATCAGTACTTGTGTGGTCACTACATCACTCAACACCGTGAACGAACCGCATGTTGCTGTTGTCGTGATGGTGTGGGACTCCGTGGCTTCCGTAAAGTCGAGGAGCACTTTCCACGCGCTGTTTTCATCAAGCGTAAGTCGGCCCTCGTTTCCGTCTGAAACGGTGTATTCAATCATGCACGAATCAATGGTAGCGTGGGTGACCGAACCTTCGAACCAGACAATGTTTGGTTCTTCGAGAACCAAGCGAGGCGTGGTGGTGATGATGGGGGCGGGTTCGTCGGGTGCGAGGACTTCGAGAACAGTGACGATGGGCTGGAGTTCAGGGACCATTTCAGACGCGCCGGTGTTGGCCAATTTGACCGAGACGATGTGCTCTCCAACCGTCTGGGGTACGAAGGAAAATTGGTCCCCATTCGCTTGTTCGCTCAGGGTCACTGACAGGGGTCTAAACGATGGGTCCAGAACGGAGATTTCTCGGTTAAACAGCCCTTCACCGTCCTGCTGAACGGCATACAAAAACACGGCTTCTTCCCCCAACTGTATTTGTTGAGGTTGAAGCACCCAAGCGAAGGCGAGGCTGTAGGTGGACGGCCCTTCAGGCTCTTCAATCGCAGGAGGTTCTGTCGCTCCAAGGCAGCCAGCAAACGCCATCATGCTGACGAACATGACGGCCGTCCAACGTT
This sequence comes from Candidatus Poseidonia sp., assembly GCA_038136695.1. GTDB lineage: Archaea > Thermoplasmatota > Poseidoniia > Poseidoniales > Poseidoniaceae > Poseidonia. Next base: position 29,964 of record JAYQAK010000006.1, on the reverse strand, counting down.
GCTTCAGCATGGCTCTTGCTTCTTGTGGGTGTCCTTCAATGTGTTGATTAGGTGATATCCAATTCTGACCTGCCATCGTGAAGTGGAAGCGACTCTACCAGAACCGATGAGGATGGGTGGGCCACGCGTAGCGGTTCCACCCAAAGCAAGGCTCCTCCCCGAGAACGATCGATACGAACGATGCATTCCCAATGAACACGCAACAGATCGGTGTTGACCGACCCTGGCCAAACACCGGTTGGTGGTTCAAGTTCCACAAATCCATCACCCTCGCATCGTTGGCCCTTGCTGCTTGCCATGATCCGCATCGGACGCAAATACAGTCCGCCTCGGACCTCTTGCATTTCCATGGGTGCATCTTCTCCACCGGCCGTTCCATCATCCAACCCCACAACCCAATGGTGAGGCAGTTCAGTGGACAATCCGGGGGGTGGTTGTCGATGGTGTTCTCTACCCAGCTCTTGCAAGAGTATTTCTCGAGATGGCGGTAACACACCAACCCGCCAGAACAAATCGATGTGGTTCCATTCAGGAGCATGCTGTGGGAAATCGACTTTGATTCGAAGTGGCTGGTCAGCGACAGGGTTTCCATCAAACGTGAGGGTTGGACGAGGCGGTCGTGTAGCGAGGAATTTGTTTTGTCGCGTCAGTTCAATGAGGTTCGCCAGCACACGAATGAACAGAGGTGCGAAGATGAGAGGGACGACAAAAACAGCAAGCGCAGGATAGTCGAGCAGCCCCCATCGGACTGTTTCAAGACCGTACACAGGAAGCCCTACAAGCACCAGCAAGGGGGAAATAAAGAGGTAAAACAAACTCAGCAGAAGCACGATGACAACCCCGTTGATGAATCGGCGCAGAATGTTATGGATGGGATTTGGAATCAAATACCATCCTTGTCGCTGACGCTTTACTACGTCGACAAAGGCATCGTTTTCGGTGAAGGAACCATCAGGGTCCAGCAGAATGTTGTTTCCGCCGAATGAATACCTGCGCTCCATTAACCATGATTCGTTCGAGCCAAGTTGGAAGGCTGGACCGAGACTTTTTGCGTGCTCCGTTGCCTCTTCAACGGACGCAAAGGCACCGTGTTCGTGGATTTGTTCGGCGATGGGCAGGGCATTGGGTATCCAACGCTGGGCTTCAAACGGTGGGTAACGAATGCGATGCGTTTCCTTGAGCGTCTCCATCTCAATCCCTCAAGTGAACAACAGTCGGACCCCAGCCTTCACCGCCAATGGGCGGAAGGCTGGCACTTGGCGCAGGAGGGCCATTCCGAGTGGAACGGGCTGTTCAATATCGCCGATTTCGTTGATGATTTGGAGCGTGTCTGGATGGGCAAAGGCGTTGAAGTGTCTGTCCAATGTTTCGTCGTCACAATCACTGACCAGCAGATTCCGTAACGCTCTCGCCTTGTCCTGCTCACGCTTCATTTTCTCCCATGGCTTTTTTGTGATGGCACGCAAGGACGATTCCGAAAGGTCATCGGCGCGAATAGCCTCCACCAACGGCTCGAGAATGCATTGGATTTGATGAAAGCCAGGGCCGATGCCTCCTCCCGTCGTGGGTTTGGCCATCCCAGCAGCGTCACCGAGCAACATCACGCGATTTTTGACCGGGCGCTTGACCATGCCAGATGGGACCGGGCCGCAATAGGAGGCCACCTCTTTCACACCAGCAAAGCGTTCTTTCCACAAGGGATGTTCAAGCAAATCTCGATAGCAGGATTCGATGCTGCGGCCGTCCAATCGGTCGGCTGTTGACCACAAACCAACCCGATGGGTTCCAAACCCTGAGGGGATCACCCAGGCAAAGAATCCTGGGGCAATTGATGTGCCACTGTACATCTCAAGCCAGCGATCTCGGCCTTGATAACCGACAACTTCGGTTTGAAAACCAATCATGACTTCCTTGGGGCGCCCCATTTTGAAATTCCGTCGCACCCAACTGTGGGCACCATCGGCACCAATCAACAGGCTGCATTGAACAGAGACAACATCATCCCCCACACGGACCTTCAGGTCAACGCCCTCATTCGTGACATTGGCTTCCTGCGGGGTGGCGTTTAACCACAACTCGGAACCTGCCAACATCCCTTGTTGGACGACGTACTGGTCAAATCGCTTCCTGCACACCACGTACGTGCGGAGTGTGCCTTCGGTGCCTACCGGTACCAAAGTGCCGCTCGGGCCGTGAATGAGGGCGCCATCAACTTCTTCGAGAACGGTGTGATGTGCTTGAACGATGTTCATCGCTGACGGTGTAACCAAACCCGCACACTGAAACGGCCGCCCCAGTTCCTCGTGTTCTTCTAACATGAGGACCTTCAAATGCTGTCCTGCCAAGAGTGTGGCTGCTCGTCCACCGATGGGTCCGGCGCCGACGATCACGACATCGTAATCGACAGGGTCCATGTTTTCTGGTTCGAGAGGTTGTGTTTCAACCTTCCTTCGCCTCACCGCTTTCAGGAGCGTTTTGCAAATTTGTACGCAACCGATTCGTTCTTTCGAAGGTACAGTGAAGCAGCGAAGGGGTTTCCTGTTTTTTTCGAGGTGAAATCGTCAAATGGGCCTAAATTTTTCGTTTCAATAAGCGCTTTTGCTTCTTCTCGCGTGATGTCACGTTTCGAGATGCACCGTTCGATGTGAATTTTACATCCTGTTCCTGAATCTTCAACGGTGTAATGTGTTTCAGTTTCGATGATGTTGGCACTGTGTGTGGGGCATACGCCGACGACACCGGGTTCAACCGCGAATCGCTTGGCATCTGCGCTTGCCTCGCGTGGTGGGAAATCAAACGAAACGCGGTTCTTTTCAAGAACGAGAAAGGCATTGAACGGTCTGTTGCGTTTTGAGGTAAAATCTTCGAGCAGCACGGAGCGCCCCTGGGTAAAGATCAGCTTTGCCTCTTCGGGAGTCACCGGTCGCTTGCACATCACGTTCTGCATGCCCCTAAACGTGCAACCGTCGTGGTCACAAACGTAGGAAGTTGAGGTGATTCGGATGTCGCCGTGGTCGCAAACCGGACACGGACAGAGAACCTCATCCTTTTCGCTCGCTGTTCCAGCCGAGGAACCTTTGGCGTTGACTTTTCCATCATCGGTTAATTCCACCGAAGTCTCGTAGCCCTCGCCTGCTTGAGAGAAGAAACCGTGCAGGTTTTCGATGGCTCGTTGTTGGAGCAAACGGGTAGCAGTGGTGCGGTCGAACCAGCGGCCAGAGGTGTCTTTCCAAAACACAAATGAACATCCTTTGTCTCGTCCTTCGTTGAGTTCACACTGGTAGGATAAGGTGGTCTCGACAACGTTTGCAGAGCACGCTGGGCAGGTGCCGAGAGGGGGTTCGTTGGCGTACAGTTGGCTTCGCTCATGGCTTCGAATCCGCTCAACCATTTGAGTGGTCAAATCCACCACTTTGCCCATGTAGCTGGCCATGCTTTCGTCACCCCGTTGAACAGCGAGGAGGGACGCCTCCATGTCGCCTGTGAGTTCGGGTGAAGTGATCATTTCCACAGGAATGCGTTGGAGAATGTCGATCATACGTATGCCATGAGGGGTGGCACTGATGGTGCCGTTTCTCGATCGGCGAATGTAATTTCGAGTCAACAATTTCTCAATGGTGTCGGCTCGTGTAGCGGGTGTGCCAAGCCCTTTGTCTTTCATGGCCTCAGCCAACTCATCGTCGTCGATATGTTTGCCAGCATGTTCCATCAACTGCAACAGGCTGGCTTCTTTGAGTCTGTTCTTTGGTTTGGAAAATTCTTCCGTGAATTCGTGTTCTTGCAATGTCGATGGAGCGGGGTTGGACGGGAGAATACCCCATCCTTCAGGCACGTTGTATTTCTTGGCCATCACGGCTCTCCAACCTGCTGTGTGGATCGATTCAACCTCTTTGATGAATTGATGGCCTGAGGCCGTGGTCGTTCGCTTGGTCACGGTCCATTCGGCAGGTGGATGCCATGAAGCCAAGAAATTGCGAACGATCATGTCGTAGAGCTTCGCGTGGTCGCCACCAAACGATGCAGGTGGGGTTTGGCCTGTGGGGACGATAGCGTAGTGGTCGGACACCTTGCTATCGTTGAAATTACGGCTCACGTTGGAAAGTCCCTCCGACTGGAGCCGATCGACGTGTTCTTGGTAGTCGTCTTGTGCTTTGAGTTGATCCAGTGTTTTCGCAACCGCCTCGTGCATGTCCTCGGGCAAGTGCTTAGAGTCGGTTCTGGGGTACGTGGTGAGTTTGAATTTGTCATAGAGGTCTTGTGCAACACTCAACGTTCGCTTGGCGGACCACGACCAGAAACTGTTCGCACGCTTCTGAAGGGTTGTGAGGTCAAAATTCAGTGGTGGTTTTTCGGTCTTGGTTCGATTTGTTTCCTCGGTTTCAAAGGGCCCACCGGCAGCAATCACCGCTTCAATCGCTTCTTTTTCGGATTGTTCAACGATACGGTGAGCCTTCAATTCGGGTTGGTCTGGGTCGTCCTTGTGACCCACACGCTCCCAGCGAGCCGTCCATGTGGCATCGCCGGCAGTGAAGGTAGCATTGAGTTGCCAATACGGAAGCGGAACATGCGAGAGAACCTGCAGTTCATGGTCAACCACAAGGGCAAGCGTTGCGGTTTGAACCCTGCCAAGGGAATTGGATGAACGTTCTCGTCGATTTTGAGGGAGGAAGGTGTTGGCGACTCTGGATCCGTTCATGCCGATAACCCAGTCGGCTTGGGAACGGGCATAGGCAGCATCGGACAGGTTCTGGTAGGATTCACCGGGTTGGCGTTGCTCAAACGCCGTGAGGAGGGCATCGTAGGTCATGGATTGCATCCACATCCGAGAGGTTGGTGTTTTCACCTTCGCATGCTGGACGATGGTTCGAAAAATGAGTTCTCCTTCTCGGGCAGCATCGCACGCATTCACAATTTCCGTCACATCTTTGTCCTTGAGCAATTTTTTGATCGCATTCAGTTGAGTTCGGTTTCTACCGCCCTTGGGTTTGTATTCAAACGCCTCGGGAATGAAGGGAAGGCGTTCGATGGTTTTTCGCCAATTTTTGAAGGCTTCATCGTAGTCATCCATCATTTTGAGTTCAAGCAGGTGCCCAACGGCCCACGTGATGACGAGGTCATCGCTGTGCCAGTGCGTGTCCGTCTTTTTTCCAACACCCAAGACATTGGCAAGGTCCTCGGCAACACTGGGTTTCTCGGCAATGATGACGATGGACATGATGTGAAAGCGCACCGACGACTCTACTTGAACCCTCCTTTCTCCCCACAATGCGCTTCTCGCACACATGAAATGTATCATTTCATGGTCGGTTTTCTGTTCAAGAATTGTAGTTGCGCCGGTGAACGGCTTCGTTCCATTTTTGCTCTGCTTCAGGTCCTGCACAGTCCCGACAACCCGGGTACCCTGCCATCAGCAAATCGAGCGCTGTTTCATGTACAGCACGCCATGCAATCTCATGCTCCAAAGGGAGCCAGACCACGTCCATGGCGGGTTCCACCGTTCCAATTTCAACCAGGCATCGGTTGGTCTCGTTTTGGACGATTCGAACGGGACCGTCATCGACCACGGTGCAGGTTGGAAAGTGGATTCGAGATGGAAGATGGTCACCCATGGCGAGGGACAGTTCGTTGAGTTGCGGTTCAAGCCATCGGGGGCCAAAAACGCAGAGGTGTTCCTCTCGCAACAAGATTCGGGCGACCTCGCGAACCGCTGGCCAGAGGGGGTCCGTGATTCGCATGAAACCTTGCAAACGAAGGCAAGTCTTGAAGGATGGTATGCATGACATCGTTTCATGGGCCTCGGTTATCGCTTGTTTGGGCGACCGTTGTTGAGGTTCCAAGATTCAGAAAAAGCCCATCTTCGCTCGCTCTCCATGCTGCGTTTGGCTGCCAGCACACCTCCTGGTCGATGGATGTTGAAATCGTTGTACAAACCACGACGTTCCCTACCTGTTACGGTGTTTGGTCAGACCTACACCCACCCCTTTGGGCTTGCCGCCGGCATGGACAAGAATGCGGTTGCGCTCAATGGATGGTCCGCCCTCGGCCTGGCGTTTATCGAAATAGGCGGGGTGACCATGCACCGCCAAGATGGAAACCCCAAACCCCGCATGTTTCGTGCGAATCAGGCGCGAGCGTTGGTGAATCGGATGGGGTTCAACAACGAAGGGAGCGAAGCCATTCAAGCACGCTTGCAGGCCTATTTTTCTCGCCACGGCCGTCCTTCAGTACCGCTTTGGGTGAATCTCGGCAAATCCAAAATCACCCCGCTCGAGGATGCTCACGAGGATTACGCCACCTCAATGCAACGGCTGTGGGAATTCACGGATGTGTTTGTGATCAATGTCTCTTCACCGAACACCCCGCAACTCCGTGAATTGCAAAACGATGAGGGATTGACGCGTATCTTACAAGCCTGCAACGAGGTAAATCGAGCTTGTGCAGAAGCACACGGTGCGGCGGAAAAACCGCTTCTTGTCAAAATCGCTCCGGACCTCGATGCGCAACAACTGGCGATGATTGTGCGTACATCGCAATCAGGAGGCGCCTCCGGAATGGTGGTCAGCAACACGACGGTCCAACGACCAAACGGAGGTGATTCCTCAGACGCAAGGGCGTTCGAGCAAGCAGGCGGCATGAGCGGAATGCCGCTGAAGGACCGTTCCACGGCTTTGATTCGAGAAGTGCGGGCATTGGCAGGTCCAGATTGGCCCATCGTCGGCGTAGGCGGTATCTCCTCAGGTCGAGATGCTTGGGAGAAAATTGAGGCGGGCGCAACCTTGCTCCAAGCGTACAGCGGTTTTGTTTTCGAAGGCCCGAGCCTTACCAAATCCGTGGTTTCGGGTTTGCATCGCCTCCTGGCCGAACATTCCATGGGCGGTCTCGATGAAGCGAGAGGGAGCCGTGATTTGAACGGCGAGGATTGTTAAGGGTCCGAAGGTTGGTGAAATTGATGTGGGCGAGGCGAACCCGTATTTTGGTCATCGGAGGCGTGTTGACGCTTGCATTGCTCGCCACGTTGCTCGTTCAGTCTCCAGTCCCTACGCAAACAGTGGACGAACTCATGGCCGCTCCCGACCAACATGTTGGACAGGAGATCGCTGTGCGAGGTGAGGTGCAAGACGGCACCATTGACAACGGCACGATGTCCTTTGTCTTGGAGGGTGCAACGTCCACCATCCGTGTGGTGTTTGCTGATGCATCGGTTTCCAACGGCCTGGATGACAATCGGACGGTCTATGCAGAAGGTGTATTGGAATTTGATGGAGAGGTGTACACGCTGGATGCCCGTGTGATCAAAACATCATGTCCTAGCAAATACGAGGAAGCCGCCTCAGAATCCTGAACGCCCACTTCGTTGCCTTCATATAGGCTGAACCGGACGGTATGGTGGGATAGGTGGGGAGCTCGGCGTACCCTGTACCACAAAGCGTCGTTATGGTGGGCTGAACGCCTTGGGGCGGCGGAAGCGGTCCTGTGGTTCCCGCAGGCGGACGTTGATGTCTCGCCCCCACATGACTCGGGTGTCATGAACCGTCTCCGGAAGGAAACGGGAATTGGATAACCGGGGGACTAGGTCAGGCCGGGAACGGAGCAGCCCTACCTGGGGCCATGGGTGCTGTGGGGATCCGGGATGGAGAATGCCTGCGGATTTGGCCGCAGGAGGCGCACGTCCACCCTTGGCTCTCCCACCTAAATGTCAAACACCACGTCAGCGTACCAGCCCGGTCCTTCGAACGAGGGTACATCTTCCCATTCACTGGAAATCGTCTCGTTTTTGATGACTTCACGAACAACGAGTCGGTGGGTGGTGACTGCCTTGATTTCGATTTCTCGCTCAACGTCTTCTGCGCTCACCCATGAGGCTTGAATCACGGCTTCGAGGCCCGCCTCATCTTCGTTTACTCGGATGACGGCATCAACCAACCATTGCTGGTGCACCTCCGCCCGGTAGAGGACTTCATCAAGCCAGGCCAGGAAGAGGTAGGCCGGTTCGCGGGGTTGGTGCTGCGATCTTAGCCGCCATTCGCCCGTGTGGCGAAGCAGTGCATCGACGGACTGGTTGCTTTCCGATGAGAGAAGGTAGGTTTGCATGCCATAGGCTGCCTCCTGCAAGAGGTCGGCGAGCGACGAGCCGAACACCCGCATGCCAACGTCCGCCGTGGTCGGAAACAACCAGGAACTCATGGCGAGGCCTCACCGTTTCGACACTTGGAGGTTCCAAACATGCTCTCCAACGCGATGAATGATGTCATCACGGTTCAGCACGAATGAATCCGTCTGCTCTGCTGCCAAGATGCATTCGCATGCTGCGTTGGCTAACAAGGCAGTTGAATGGACATCAAGATCACGTGAAAGCGAGAACGCGATGGCGACAGCGGCAGCATCGATGAGCCCGATCATTTGGCGCAGGTCAAGCAATCCGCATGGTGCATGGACGGTTTCTTGGTCGGCTGAGTAAATGGTTACACCTGCTTCGCCCGACAACACCACCAAGTGCTTCCAGTTGTATTGTTGAAGCAGTTTTTCGGCTGCTTCTGCACCGGTTGCAGCTGCCAATCGTCGGCGCATTAATTCCAACCCCTGAGATTGGAACAAAATCCAGTCAACGCCTTCAGTACGATGAAGACCGGTCAACTTTGGGTCGGCGATGATGGGGATTCCCGATGCCCTCGCAGCATCAAACAAGCGTTCAGACCCTTGGTCGGTGATGACGCCCTGCCCATAATCGGAGGCAATCAGTGCTGAGGCACCATTCAAATCAGCAATCGCCTGCTCATAGAGCGCCTCTGAAGCATCTTCCGGTACGGGTGTATCGTCTTCAATATCCCAGCGAAGCAACAATTGCTCCTCTCGAATGAGGCTCTCACGAGATGCCAACATCCGTGTTTTCACCGTGGTCGTTCTGTCTTCAATGATGGCGATACCGTGCGTTGTAACGCCCTCTGATTCAAGCGACTCGATGATGCTCAATCCAGCCACATCGTCCCCCACGACACCGAACAAGTGGCTTTCCATACCCATGGCGCGTAGGCCACGTGCAACGTGAGCTGCTGCCCCGACATCTTCCTCCCGAGAAGTTTCTCGCAACACAGGAACAGGTGCACGGGAATTGAGGTTGTTCGCATAGCCGTGGATGTAACAATCCATCATCACGTCTCCAATGAGGATGATTTTGGAGGAATCGTTTGATCGTAGGTGCGTTTTGAGTTCGGACAGTGTGTCGTGGAGTTGCGCTTCTTCATCGGTCATTCCCATGGTCTTACCTCCCGTTTGCATATTCAGCGAGGATGCGTTCGTGCTCTTCTTCAGAGATGTCAAGTTGGACTCGCAAGGTTCGAAGCAAGGCATGTTCGTCAGCGGTGATCACACTGTCCTGCATGGCTGTTTTCACCATGGCGGCGTATGTTTCGTAATGCTCAGAAGTGACAGGTACTGATCGTGCTTTGTCGAGCAGGGCATTGTGGGTCACTTGGTCAATGCCAAATGCCACACGAAACGTGTTCAACAAATCGATTTCCTCTTGCATGATTTCACCGTCGTCGAGAGCCTGCAAAATCATGTCGAAGTAGACTTCTTCTGGTGGTGGAATTTTCAGCGATTTTCTCGCTTCGTTCGAAAGGCGTCGAGCACGTTCAGGGTGCATCCCAAGGAACTCGACAACTTCGTTGAGCAACGATTGCTCATCTTTCGTGATTTTTCCATCTTCCCATGCTCGGGCGAACATGCGTCGAACCAATTCTTCGCCGTATTGTCCGTCAATGGACACCATCCCCTCAGGATTTGATACTGGCGATATGAGGGCAGACGAATGGTAGACCATGCCTTCATCGACATGGGAGAGCAACTCGAGAACAGGCTGGGGTGAACTCCACAACGAGCCCAGGTTCACCTCACTCCCATCGACGGTGACGGTTTCGTTGAAGAGACGTTCACGCAGCGCAGTGGCTTGTTGGTTACCCAAATCGCTGAGGGTGTAGACTCGTTTGCGCTGCTTTCCACCGGGGATGTGACGTTGTGCGACATTGAGGACGCCGTTGGCCTCCATTCGCTTGAGCGTACGAGGGATGTGTTTTCGTTGAACGTGAACCGCCGCGGAAATTCCGGCTTGGGTCAACGTTGCTGGAGCCTCCCAACCACCACTGGGCAGTTGTTGGTTGAGCAAATGGAGCATCGTCCTCTCCTCGGTGGTGAGTGTGCCTAAATACCCCTCCACCATGTTCGCATCCTCATTTCTCCGGGAGGCAAGGTAGCACATAGGACAATCGGTTCAGCGACGAACTCAAATGTGGCTCGCCTTTCGGTGAAGCATGGCAGGTCGTGAGCGTAAATACACGCCACGCGTTCGGACAAGCCGACCTCTTGGAGCGTCACGCTCAACCAACAAATCCCCTGCAACGCCAATACCTGCACCAGAACCTCGGGAGGGTGGTTGGTTTCTTCCCAACCCTCAAGCACAGCGGTTGCATCAAAAAAGTGCCCTTGGACGAAGTGTGGGTGACGGTATCCTCCTCACATCCGAGGAAGTCATGTTTTGCCATTGGTATCGCCATGTGCCACTCCCCGGTGGAACGGGATGGTTTGACGAACAAGTGAAACTCTCACCCCGACTTGCACTCGCTACCATTGCTCTCGATGTTTTGCGTAACGGTGGCGAACTGGTTGTCCCCGCAGTTCACCTCCAGCACCGGTTTCCACAACTCAACGGTGCAACATGGGCCGTTCGTTGGGAGCGCCACGAAACATGGACCAAACACGGTGGATTTAGTCAAGTTCGTTTGCACCACACCAGCGATGCATTGGACTGGCCAGAATTGTTGGCTTGGGTGAGCGATGTGGAAGCCTTGAACCACATCGCAGAACTGTGCGTTATTGACGACGAGTTTGACACCACGGTCTACCATCTCTCGTTGGCAAACCCCACTGGGGACCAGCGAGTGATGACAGACTTATCTCCCCATGAGATAGAAACACTGCAGAAAATAACCATTGACGCCTCACCCATGGAGGCCGGTTTCTTTGTGGCGAACGAAGGCACATGGCCGCTTCCTGCCCTTGGCGTTCAGCACTTCTCAGGGCGATATCTTCGCAATGAGGAATGCGATTACATCTTGAACCAAGGCTTGAACGATCAAGGTGAACTGTACGGTGAACTTGCAAATCGAGGCCTCATCCTTCGTCCCGGTTTCAAATATGGCTGTCGTTGGCGTGCTTACGAAACCTCGATTGAAACCGAGCACGCACCGTGGCTCGTTCAGCCAGCGTCCGAAGCACCAGAAACTTGGGAGGGGGTCTGTCTTTCCGTTCGGCTTGCTGAAGGGGTCAACAAACATTGGTTGTGTGCGTTGAGAATGAACTCGAGGTTCTCATTCTTGAACATAAAACGAAACGCTTGAGTCTTCGCCATCGAGTTCTCTCCCCCATGCATCAACGGCGACCTCTGGTGTTCTCGCAACGGAGCCTTCTGATGAGGTTGGAGGTGTTTTCGTTCTGGTTGCAAGGAGGGCAAACAGACCCATTAAGGCAGCGAGGATGGCGAAGACGATGTTGGGTTGAAGCCAGAGAAGATTCCACTCATCCTCTGAATCCACGGCTTGCAACTCAACCTCCAACGACCATGAATTGCCCTGTTCGGTCATCAACGTCACGGTCCCGTGAACCAACATGTTGTCCGTCAACAATCCGTTTGGTACGATGTTGAGGTCAAGGAATTCATCGTTCAAGTTCACCCGATTGGGGGCATCCGTCACCCGTGCAAGCGGGCCATCGATGATGACGGTAAGCGACTGGTCCCCCTCACCCATGGATTCCAATGGGATGGTGATCTGGGTCGGTTCATAGGGTTCAATGATTCCTTCAAACGGTTGAAGTGTTGGTATACGATTCATCACGCGGACGGTGTAATCCACATTAATCGTTCGATTTCCGCAGGTAAAGGTCCCTTGTATGTTGGAAAGGGTATTGGCCATTCCGGGGACATCAAAACGCAACCATTCTTCACCGTTCTCCACAACCAAGGTAACTTGACGACCATCCGTCGCCACCAGATCAGCGGTGCAACCTCCGGCACCATCAATCATTACCGGCAAGTCATCGTTTGCCAACAGCGTCGCACCGTGGTCGGGTAAATCAACCGAGAATGTGGGTGAACAGTCGTCTGCGTGAAACTCAACGCTCGTGCTTTCGTTCTCGATCTTGACCGTGGCGGTCCAATGAACCAGCAAACCATCGTGTGTTCTGATGTGAATGCCATCTGCACCAAAACTCATGTTGTGTCCAAAGACATCGCTTTGTTCCCCTTGATTGGCTCCGTTGATGAGGTCGTTCGCCCCGTCAGCCTCGATAACCTTCAACCATGGCAACTCCGGGTTTGTGTTCAATTCGTTCTGCTCGAAATTTCCTACGCTCAAATCTTGGTAGGTCACCAAAATACCGTGGCCAGGCAAGCGTTGGTCGTATCCGGAGTCTGAACGGTATTCAATGAAGACAAACTCACGGGGTGCGATTTGAATTTTGACGGCTCTTCCACCATCCGACATACCCTCGAATTCAACGGTCGGCCCGATACACGGCTTGCTCGCCTGTTCGGGCCATTCGAGGACAAGTGCATCAATTCGGGGTGCATTGATGAGTTCAAGAGATGCCGCGGTTGGTAGAGCAGGCCAGCGTCCACCGCCGTTCCAGTTCCCGCTGGCCATGATGTCCCAAGCTCCGGGTCCCTTCCAGTGTTGATAGGCACCTTCATCGTGGACGGGGTAGAGATCCACTGCACCCATTTGATGAAGCATTTCGTGCAACATGGTTCCAACGCCGCTTGAACCTGTTTGCAAACTCGCCATGGTGTAGTGTCCTGCTTTCTTGTCGTTGGGCAGGTCCAAGACGCTTTCAAACTCTGTAAAATGACTCCATATCCGGTTGGTGGTCCCGGGTGATTCTTCCTGTCCCTTGGTGGTATGGAGAATCAACAATCGGTCAACAAACCCATCGGCGTCCAAGTCAAAGTCGTTCCAACTCACGTCGTCTTTGATGGCCAAGACGACCTCTTCGGCCAAAGCTGCTGGAAGAAAATTACCCGATGAATCGGTGTCTTTGGATGCACCATCTGCTCCGTATGCGGCGAGATTGTTGGCGGCCCTGATGATCGTCGGATGCACATAAATCGACAACGTCGATTCTCCACCCGAGATTTGTTCGATGTAGGGTTGGGCAGTTTGAACGAGCAGATTTTCTGCCTCATCGATCCCCCATGCCTCGCCAGCGGGATGGTCGGTGAAATCCACCACGACGACCAGCCACTGCTCAGCAGGTTGCAAGCCGACGAGCGGAATGTCGCCTTCCTCCTCGATGATGAGTTGTTGCTCTAGCCATGCTTCTACCGTGTCATCGTTGACCCAAAACCACGCGGCAGCACTGAAGAAAACGAAGGCCTGTAACAGCGCCAACATCCGCTTCATGGGGGGAGGTCGTCCCACTTCTGTTTGAAACTTCGTTGGGTGTGTGCTTGCTCTGAACGTGTTTAGGCCCGGGATTGGTGCGGTGGGAGAAGGCGTTGTTCGCTGGTCGAGGAAAATGATCCCCAACCTTGCTCGGGGTATGGCAAGACGCTCACGCTCATCGGCAAATGCCCGTGCTCTTCGAGTATTCGAGAAAGAACGAGATCGGTGTTCGGCGTGTCTTTGTTGACCAGTGTTGCCAAGGAGAGTTCGACATCCAGTGCACGCTGTGGGAGTTCAACGAGATGATTTTGCAGGTGCATCAAATCCAATCCGTGAAGTTGTGCTCCGAGGCCAGCAATGTTGTTGACAAATTCTTTCGGACATGCACGTGTATCGCAACCCGTGATGACCACGTCGGTGATTCCCGCACGCAAGGCGTGTTCAATGATGGCCTCTCGGTCGGCTCCAAACCGGCAAACACTGGTGGCCTCAACGGTTGAACATCCGGAAACGTCAGCGAATCCATGGTGCTGGTTCGCGCCTTCACAGGAACAATCCACCAGGGCATACCTTCGTCGCCGGCCCTCAGCGTCAAAGCGTGTAGCGATGTGGCCCCTTGAAGTTGGTTGATGTTCGTACCATGTTCGCCCAACCAGTTCCGTGGTCGTGACATAGGCGAGGACCAAGGGCAACGCAAGAGAATGCGCATGAGAAGGAACGGTGACGATCAGCAGCAACGTCCCAAGGCCATAGATGCGCCAACGCCACCAGTCCGCCGTCATCTTTGTCAACAAACCAGTGGCCCCCACCAGGCGAACCATCAACCATGTCCCCGAGAAAAGCCATACCACCCAAACAAGGTAGATGGCCAACATCAACAAATGAACTGCATTGTATTGGCCTTGAAGTCCGGCAGCCAGATGTTGGTCGTATCCGATGAGGTAGAGTTCAGGCAAGAACTCGGTCACCAGAAAATAGGCGGCTACGACCACAAGGATGGCTGAGGAAACGGTCCAACGACGCAGGGCTGTAAATTCCGCTTGAAGCAAGCCTGGCCGAGCGAACTGGTGAAGGTGATGGAGCATCAACGGTAGAACCGAAAACAGCGAAAGGAGAAGTGATGCAGACCAACGTACAGCGCTCCACTGTGCGGGGTCATAGACGTTCATACAATCCGTACGACACGGATTGAGCATCGTCAACAATGTTCCCAATACATCGTCCACGAAAAACGACCATACGACGGTCAGCATGAGAACACTGACAAACAAGACGGTCACTCGAGCCGTGAGTTCATCCAAATGGGATTGTGGTGGGGTGTATTCATCTCCTTCGAGAAGAATGGCCATGGTTCCAACTCATACCAAATCGGTGTAGGTCTTCGGGGCACGAGCTTGAACCACCGTTCGGTAGACGCCGTAGGCAGACCACAGTGTTAGCATGCCGACCACCAGAATGTACCCCCACGGTTGGCCGTCATCCACCAGATAGGCAAGCAACAGTCCGAGGACAGCAGCGAGGAAGCCACGGCGGAGGCCTTGCGGGACAGCGAGGCTCTTGTCAAGGTGCGTGGGGCCGCCACCAAACCGTCGTTCGTAGAATTCGCCTTGAATGACAGCAGCGACGATGATGAGTGAGAGGGTGGTCCAGTAGTAGAGGTTACCGTTGGCAAAGAAGTCGTGAGCAATGCCTTCTTGGCGTTCTGCTTCAATCGCTTCTGGGTCTTCTTCTGCAACAAAGAGAGCGTCGTAATCACCCACGCTGATGGTGCGAAGGGCAACATCTTCCGTGGTGGCGATAACGGTTGAACCTGGTTCGCTCACGGTGAAGGTCAGGATATTCCACATGTCGCCTTCGTCGAATGCACCGTTGCCGTTGACGGCGTTGCCAACCAACTTGAAATTGGCCGGTCCTACGTCCTCAGCCGGTGCCGTCCACGTGACAACCCAGTTGTTACCGGGCTCGGATTGAGAGAGGGCTCCCGGCTCATCTGCTACGCTTTGACTTCCTTCACCGGGCGTCAGTGTTCCAATACCGTTGTCCCAAAAGAGGAACCCACCGGTTTCGTACGATGCGTGCTGGAGACTGATGGTGAAGGTGTAGGTTTCGCTCACGTTATAGGCTCGTGGTACGCCGGAGATGGAGACCACGACTTCGGTCGATGGAGCCCCACCGCCGTGACATGTGCATCCGGTGTCAATGACCAAGTTGCCTCCGTTGTCCCAAGGAGGGCCGTTCGGGTTGCCCAATACCGGTGCGACGAGCAGCACAGAGAGGATGAGCATCAGCGAAATGGTGCGTGGATTGCTTCCCATGAACTCACCTTGCCGTTTCCACTTGCCCTCGCTCTTTGAATGTTGCTTCAAGACCGTGTGTTTCTGTTCCAATCAGAGTTCCTTGATGGCGTTGTTCAATCCCGTCATCATGGCTTTACCGTCACCGAAGAGCATCATGGTTTTGTCCATGTAGAAGAGGTCATTGTCAACACCAGCATAACCGACCGATAGCGACCGCTTGACGATCACAACCGTGCGAGCTTGGTCAGCGTCGATGATAGGCATCCCTGCCAGTGGGCCTTCGCCGGTCCGTGCAGCAGGGTTGCACGTGTCGTTTGCACCGATGATGACAGCGACATCGCATTCTGGGAACTCAGGGTTGATCTCATCCATTTCGATGAGTTGTTCGTATGGCACGTTGGCCTCAGCAAGCAAGACGTTCATGTGACCTGGCATACGGCCAGCAACGGGGTGAATGGCGTACTTGACTTCGGTGTCAAACTTCTCAGAAATCAAATCACCAAACTCCTTCACTTGGTGTTGACACTGGGAAACAGCCATTCCGTATCCGGGTACGATGATGACTTTTTGTGCTCCATCAACCATCATAGCGACTTCATCAGGGTCGGAACCAACCTTGGTGCGGGTGACCTTTTCCTTGGTGGTGCCACCAAAGGATTTGAACAACACATCTGGAAGCGTGCGGTTCATGGCTTTGCACATGATGAAGGTGAGAATCAGTCCTGATGCACCAACGAGCGAACCGGCCACGATGAGGACAGGGTTGCTGATGATGAATCCAGTAAACGCCGCAGCAATACCGGACAACGAGTTGAGCAAGGAGACAACAACCGGCATATCGGCACCACCGATGGGCAGGACGAGGACAATCCCGAGCAGACAGGAGATGCCGATGATGGCCCAGAGGTAATCCGTGTTGGTCGGGTCACCGATGGCCACCACGATCAGGGCAAGGACGCTCAGCGTGAGGAGGACCTTGACGGGGTTCAACCAAGATGGCCCCCACGTGGGCGTACTGAACCACTTGCCGAAAATCTCGACGCCACCCTTGAGTTTGAACATGGCCAGGATGGAACCTGTGAGGGTCATCCATCCAACGAGTGCGGACAGGCCTGCTGCGAGCATGATGACTTGCAGTGTCAGCCCCTCGGGCACCGTGGCAGACCCTTCGATGTACTTCCAGGTCTCAGAAAGAGCCACGAGAGCAGAGGCGGCTCCACCAAATCCGTTGAACAAGGCAACGAGTTCGGGCATACCGGTCATTTCGACCTTGATGGCCATGATGATACCGATTACTGAACCAACCACAAGTCCGGCAACGATGAGTTCCCAGTTCATGCCACCCGATGCGAGTTGCATGTCAACAATCGTCGTCAAAACGGCCACCAGCATACCCATGGCGCCGTACTGGTTTCCTCGAGGAGCCGTACGAGGATGACCCAATTTCTTCAAGCCAAAGATGAACAAGGCCGCTGAGAGCAAATAGCCGAGAGGAATCCATGCTTCCATGTCAAGCCCTCCTGTTTTTGCCGGCAATCATATTGAGCATCCGGTTGGTCACAGCAAATCCGCCGACGACGTTGATCATCGCCAACACCAGTGCAACAAATGCCAGAAGTCCTGATACGAGTGTATCGCCGCCCTGATAAGCAACGTTCGCCCCGAGGAGCGCACCGACCACGCTGATCCCCGAAATGGCGTTCGCACCACTCATCAACGGGGTGTGCAGTGTTGCAGGGACCTTTGTGATGAGTTCGAAACCAAGGAAAATGGCCAGCATAAACAGGGTGAGGTTCGCAATCAACGAGGCTTCCGTTATCATTCAACCACCTCTGCAAGGCGTGTTTGTTTCGGATGGATGGTGCCGTCCTTGCAAATCAGAACACCGCCCATGCCGCTGACGTAGAAGTCCGAGCCTTCAGGTGCGCCAACAAGGATGTCGTCCTCATCTGAAATCACCACGGTGCCAGATTCTTTGTCAACGAGTGAGGTGAAGAAGGTGGTCAAGTTGTTGGAATACAACATGGATGCAGTGTTGGCCAAGGTGCCGGGTAGGTTGGAGGTTCCAACAACGATCACACCGTTTTCGGTGGTGATGATCTCTCCAGGGACGGTTGCTTCGCAATTTCCTCCGACGTCAGCATTCATGTCAACGACCACAGCACCTGATTTGAAATTGGCAACGGCCGATGATGGGACCGTGATGGGTGCTGGTCGGCCGAAAATTCGAGCCGTGGTGACGATGATATCGGCATCACTGGCAACGCCACAAACCGTATCGTTCACTTTCTGGATAAATTCTGGCGTGAGTGGCTTCGCATACCCGGATTCATCTTCAAAATCATCCATGCCGTCGACCTCGATGAATCGGCCGCCAACGGATTCAATTTGTTCGGCTGCAGATTTACGCACGTCGGACGCGTACACAACCGCCCCGAGACGCTTCGCCGTTGCAATGGCTTGCAAGCCTGCAACACCGCTCCCCATAATCACCACTTTTGCTGGTCGAATCGTTCCCGCAGACGTGGTCATCATCGGGATGCCCTTGGGGACCTGTGCAGCACCGAGGAGCACCGCTTTGTAGCCAGCAAGGTTGTCTTGACTGGAGTTCACGTCCATGGATTGGGCCCGCGAGAGTCGGCGAGGAATCATGTCCATCGAGAGAAGGGTGATGTTGGCATCAATACAGGCCTTGACGTATTCGGGGTGGCGAAAGGGATCTGAAACGCAAGCAAGGTTGGTACCTGCAGCGATGCCGTCTGTTCCGGGGAAACGAATGCAGACGATGTTTGCGCAACCCAAGACATCGTTGCGATTTCCGATGGTGGCTCCGGCATCAATGTAGTCTTGGTCGGCATAATTGGCTTGGACACCTGCACCAGCTTCGACAATCACCTCGAAACCAGCCCGGGTGAGTTTCTTCATGCTTGAGGGAACGATACCCACACGGGTTTCGCCTTCAGGTTCTTTTGGTACGCCAATTTTCATGATTTCACCCACAAGGCCACACCATCGAATTGGAGGTGCAATTCGCTCCACCGGAAGGAGGTTTTTAGATGCGACGCTTTGAATGATTGGCCACCGTGGATGAATGTTCTTCCGATAGCCCTCATTTCTTTGGCTCAGGTGGCCACCATTGTTCTTATGGACTGAATGCTGCAGGTCACTACAAGAAGGTGGTCAATGTGGCGAACGGACGTAGAAAAATTGCTGTTATCGGTGCTGGAAATGTAGGTGCAACCTGTGCATTTGTCCTCGCAAACATGAAAATTGCAGACATTGTTCTTTTGGACATTTTTGAGGGGTTTGCCAAAGGAAAAGCGCTTGACATGTCGCAAAATGCAACGGTCCTCAACTACGATGGGAGCATCACTGGAACCGCTGATTACAACGATATCGCGGGTTCGGATGTGGTCGTTGTCACATCTGGATTCCCACGTCAACCCGGCATGACGCGTGAAGATTTGATCGGGAAAAACGCGGACATCGTTTCGCAGGTCGGCGCAGGAATCAAGGAACACGCGCCCAATGCGGTGGTCATCGTCGTCACCAATCCGCTCGATTTGATGACCTATCACATGCAACAGGTAACGGGTTTCCCGCCCGAGCGTGTCATCGGTCAAGCCGGTGTTCTTGACAGTGCTCGAATGGCCCATTTCATCGCACTTGAATTGGGCTGCGCGGAAGAAGATGTTTCACCGATGGTGCTCGGTGGCCACGGAGACACGATGGTGCCACTGCCACGGTACACCACGGTGGGGGGCATTCCCATCACGCAGTTGATTTCAGAAGAGCGCATTGAAGCCATCAGTGCCCGAACAGCAAGCGGTGGCGGTGAAATAGTGAAATTGCTTGAGCGAGGTTCAGCCTTTTACGCTCCAGGGTCCGCTGCCGCCGTGATGGCGGAATCGGTCCTCAACGACCGACGACGATTGATTCCTGCATCTTGCCTCCTCACCGGCCAGTACGGTCTGGAGAATGTCTACATTGGCGTCCCGTGCATCATCGGTGCGAACGGGGTCGAGCGGATTTTTGAACTCGAACTCACCGAAGGCGAATTGTCCTCGCTCCAAGGTTCTGGAGAATTCTACAAGAAACAACTCGTGGACGTTTTGGGTTACTGAACCCGAACGATGCACATGCTGTGCGTTTCACCGAGCGTGGTTGGGTCGTCGACGGGATTTTCCATCACCGTAAGGCAGTGTCCCGTTTTTCCTCTGCTTCGCATTCGTGTCAGCACTTCCTGGCCGACATAACAGCCCTTGTTCGGATGAACCAAGTCCTCAAGGCCGCATGCCAATGGATGAACACGATCGCTGATTTCATGGCCATAAAACGGGAGGAGATGTCGAATTCGATGCTCGTCCCAATCGCTTTTTGTCCATGTTGGCTCGTACGGCGTAGCGACGGGCACGATGAGCATCGTTCCAAAGAAACTCGAATGCACCGTGGCGGTCGGTGGTGCGTCCTCATCGGTTCCAAGATAGACGTTGTTGAGATGAGAAATATCGGTGATGGTGATGTTCCTGCCCAACAATCGAGATTGGAGATGCTCAATCATTCGCTCCCGGGTTGGCCCGTGACCCACCACGACAGCGCCGTTGGCAAGTTCGATGATGTCGCAAACATCGATGATCTTCGCCGTACGTTCGGTAAACACCGTCGTGCACGAACCGTTGACAGCGTTGGTACTGAGCCCGTCAAGAAAACCCAAACAATCGCTGCCTTGGAGCAACAGGATGTAAGCCTCGTGCTGAACCATGCCCATGGTGGGCCCTCAGGAAAAGGATTCACCACAGCCGCAGGATGCAGATGCATTCGGGTTGTTGATCTTGAAGCCTCCACCCATCAATCGGTCGACGTAGTCGATTTCAATGCCATTCAGCAGGTGGCTCGAGGCCGTTGGGACGAGGACGCGGAATCCATTGATGTTCAACTCCTGACACGGGGTTTCCGTGGATTCCACAATTTGCAAATCGTACATGTAGCCAGAGCAGCCGCCGCTGAGAACGCCAACGAGAAGTGCATGACTTCGGTCGTCTCCGAAGGCATCGGAAAGCATTGAGGTGGCCTTCTCGGTCATCGTCAATTCCACATCCACCACGTCTGGGATGTTCACTTGAAGTGGAGAAGCCGATTCGCACGTTCCGCAGTCCATGTCACAGGGAGGAGTCCACCGTTTTTGAACTTGACCACGTCAGCAGCCGAATCAACGCTTCTTCCGCTTTTTGTCGATGGCTTTTTGGAGGATGTTGCAACGGCGAATTTGGTCTTTTGCACGACGCTTGGCTTCTTCACTCAAGCCACGAGGAATCGCCTGTTCAAAGCACTTGATTGCGTCCCGGTAGCGTTCCATTTCTGCGTACGCCGTTCCCATGTTGTAGAGCGTTTCACCTCGCACTTCGGTTGGGCGAATCAACATCGCTTGATGATAGGATTCGACACACTTGGGGTAATCCTCCAAGAAGTAGTAGGCGTTTCCTCGGTTGTTGAGGATGCGGATGATCATGGCGTCGTCACCGGCAAAGGCGGGAAGAGCTTTGTCAAAACACGACAGTGCTTCCCGGTACTTTTTGTCATCAATCAGTTGCACGCCTTGGTTGAACCATGCGACGTCTTGGTTGGAAATCGCTTTGGATTCAGTTGTTTGGGGGATGTTGGCCGAAACCGCTTGGGCGGCATCGAGCGCTGCTTTTGCAAGGTCCACTTCAGGGCGAGCCTCTTGCACCGTTGGTTGGAAGGTTTGTTCAACCGGTGTGAGCAACAACGCCTCTTGCTCCTGTGCAGCAGCGGGCTGAGCGGGTGGTTCTACCATGGGGTGATCGGCAATGACGATAGGAGCAAGGGATTGTGCAGCATGTTCCAAGCCCATGGATTGAGGGAGCGGTTCCTCATTGTGTGTTGCAACCGTGGCCTCGGTGCTGATGGAATCATCGGTGGCCGCATCAGAAGGTGGTGCACCCATGGCGGCTGCTTTTGCGTGACACTTTGCAGCTGTCTCGAGATCGCCGGCCTGTTCCAGAGCACGAGCCAGTCCCGTCCAATGGTCGGCATGTTCCGGTTGCGATTGAATCAAGCCCTTCCACATCAAGACGGCATCACCGTGTTGGAGGCTCAGAGAGAGAGCGAGCGCCCTCTTCGGTGAAGGCTCAGCACCCAGATATCCAAGCGCTTCTGCGGCCATTTCGGGGCCAGCGGGAAGGGTTGGTGGCAGCCCTCCCATTTGTTCGAGCACTTGATTCTCGCCGTTGGCAAGGTCCAGAAGCATTGATGCCAGTTGCTCGACGGCCCCGTGAGTTGAGTCAATGGCGTAAATCAATCGTCCAGCTTCAAGGAAACGCTCTATCATGCCCTGCTCCTCGGCGAGATGAAGCATTTTTTCTGCTGCCTTGAGGTACATGTTGTCGGCATCAACTGCACGTTTGTAGGACTCAAGGGCTTCTTTTACCTGCCCGTCACGTTGCTGAACGGATCCCAAATTAAACCAACCAGCAGCATGGCTGGGATCGAGGTTTTGCGCATGCGTCATGGCGGCAATGGCGTGGTTGTCAAGATTGAGGCGAGCCATGGCACCTCCAGCGATTCGCCATGCCCCGGGGTGCTCAGCGGCGATGGTCTTGAGGTGAGGCTTCAACAAGCCAAGCGCTTGTTTTGGTTCACCTTCCTTGAGCAGTTGAGTCGCTTGCTCGACCAGAACATCCATGTCGAGTACGTCTTCCAAAACGGGCTCCTCGGCTTCCTGCGGTTGCTCAACAACCGCGCCTTCGGTGAGCTGCTCTGTGGTTTCAGCAATCGCTTCCTGTTGGGCTACAACCATTTCTGCAGCGCTTTTGAGTTCATCCACCGAGAGGGAGTCGTCTGAATCGTGGTCGTGATGCACGGCTTCTTGCAAAAGGAGTTCAGGGTCTTCGATACCGGCTTCTTCAGCGATCTCGGCCACGACCTGCATGTCGACCTCTTGCGTGACGGTCACCGAGGGTTGCATCGATTCCATGGAGACACTGATTCCGCTGTCTTTACAGCGTGCTTGCAATTCCACCAAGGCCGGATGGCCGGGGAAAAAAGCCAAGGCACGCTCTGCCATATCGTAAGCACCCTCCAGGTCACCTATTCGTTCCAATAAAATGGCCATGTTGGCCGTCGCAGGAGCATGGTTTTCATTGAGGTCGAGACAAATTTGGAAGGATTGACGGGCCCCACGTGCGTCCTGTTGAGCCTCCAACAAAACGCCCCGATTGAACCATGCCATGTCGCTGGAAGGATCCAATGCAATGGCTTTGTTGAAGGCTGCCAACGCGCCCTTCACGTCACCGTGACGACTCCGCTCTTCCCCTACGGTGAGCAAGATTTCGACCATCTCTTCCGGATCTTCGATTTCCTCAATTTCAGGAATGATGTTGCTCGCTGGTTTTTTTGTTTCGGGGACGGGTTCCGGGACGTCTTGATTTTCAACGGCTGCAATGGCGTCATCCACCGATGCGAGGGCGATGTCATCCAGGTCGTCCTCTCCCGCATCTAAGGGAGAATCTGACTGCTCGTCACCACGCATGGTATCACCGAATCGGGACGAGATGGAAAACCCGAATAAGTCTTGCTTCTCGTTGGACATGAGGTACATGCCTACATTCAAAGGTCGCCGTTCGCTCCGCACAATCATGACCGACGCACCA
Organism: Candidatus Poseidonia sp.; assembly: GCA_038136695.1. Taxonomy (GTDB): domain Archaea; phylum Thermoplasmatota; class Poseidoniia; order Poseidoniales; family Poseidoniaceae; genus Poseidonia. The sequence goes on along the minus strand of JAYQAK010000006.1, from coordinate 6,564 downwards.
CTGAAGATTTTGGGCCTCGCTGGAGAGTACCGAGCAACATCAAAATCCGGCATGCTCGTGAACGCAGCCCTCAATCTCGCCGCTGAACAAGGTGCTGAAGTCGTGTTTTGGGATTTGGCTGAACAACCCTTGCCGTTGGTTGGCGAAGAGGGATGTTGGAACCACCCCAATGTTCAGGCTTTTCAGGAACTTTTGACCGAGTGTGATGCGTTTTTCTTATCCTCGCCTGAATACCATGGCACCATGTCAGGGGTGATGAAGAACACCATGGATTGGATGTACGACAAACACGTCGGAGGCAAAGTGTTCGGATTGATGTCAACGCTCGGAGGTGTGACGAATGCGAACACCCTCAACCACATGCGAATCACGCTTCGTTGGCTCCATGGGTGGCCTGTTCCTGAACAATTGGCCATCGGGCATGTTAAAGAAGCGTTCAACGAAGAGGGTCAGCTCAACGATCCCGCCCTTCAAGAGCGTTTGAGTTCCCTGGTCAAGTCTGTTCTTGATGCTGCTGTGAAACTTCGTGATTGAGCGAGTGGGTGCATCGTGGACACCACACCAGCATTTACCGATGCTTGGGGAGCAACCTACCGTTTGGTGGAACCGGGAACGTTTCGGTTTGGTAACGCAGCCTCTGATGCCTCGCCTGTGGAGCAACCCGCAGCCGAGGTCACCGTGGAAGAACCCTTCTTTATGGGAGAACGCTTGGTGACACAAGCCCATTGGATGGATGTCATGGGCGATAATCCCTCAAAATTTCAGGAAGGTTGGAGTGCAGGTCTTCGCCCGGTCGAGTGCGTGAATTTTCATGATATTGAGGATTTTTTACGCCGCTTGAATGAACGAGAAAAGGGTGAATCGCGTCTTGGATTGGAAGGTGCATGGCGATTGCCTTCGGAAGTGGAATGGGAGTATACGGCCAGAGCAGGCAGCACCACACGGTGGGCCTTTGGTGACAAGGATGTGGAACTTGACGACTACGGTTGGCATGCCGGCAATGCTGGTGGTCACACGAGAGAAGTCGGTTTGAAGAAACCAAATCCCTGGGGATTTTTCGACATGAACGGATTGGTCAACGAGTGGTGCAGCGACGACTGGGTACCTCATTTGAACGATGTTCGAGGACAACAGCCGCACGTGGTTCCTTCATCCTTGCGCAAGGTTGTCCGTGGTGGGTCGTGGTTCACCGAGAGCGAGTCGACGAGAAACGGGGCGCGTTCATCTTCACCCCTTGAGAAACGCTCCGATGGGTTGGGATTCCGGCTCGTTTGGGCTCCCTTTTGAGGAATCTTGGTCAAACGGCTTCACCTTCGAGGGGTGTGGCATCAATCTTGAGTCCATCTGATAGCTCTTCGAGAACCTGATGTTCGGGCGTCTTCCCTGGGCCTACATGCCAACGTTGGTTCAGCGGTTCCTCCAGGATGAGCATGAGATTGTTGGCTTCAAATTGTCGAAGTGCCGCAGTTGTGCGTTCCAACACCGGGGCGATGCTTTCTTGGAAGATCGAATCGAGTATCGTGCATACTTCTGCAAATGTTCGAGATCCGTCACACAGTTCCCAAACCATGCTGTTCATGCTGTCAAGCGGCCTTCGTAATTCCCTTGGTGCACGAAACCACTTTGCAAAAAGGGCCTCCAGTCGCTTGAATTGTTTCGGAATTCGTATGACCACCCTTCGTCCACTGACGCCAATCAGACCAGGGTCTTTTCCAACATCACCCGTACGGCCCCACCAAACCGGCACGCGGCACGGGTAATGATGTTCCAAACGATGACCTGCCAGTCCTGCTAAGCGGTCCATTTCATCACCTAGAATTCAGACCACGTCCAGGTGACCAATGTGAGCATCGTGGCTGTTCCCAAGAGCGCCATCGTGCGTGTTGCATGAATGCGTTGCGTGAAGTTTCGAAGATACCACGTTCCCACACCGCACACGGCGACCATCAGCCACAACGCGTACCACAAGGCGGGGTATTCTGCCACAGAACACCCTCATCAAAGCGTTCCATCAAGGTATTGCTGCCCATAATACGCCCACTGTTCCTCACTCCAGCCGGGGGGTAATCCTTCGGGTGGGAGAGGGGGTCCTGTTGCCGAAACAGTGTCTTGTTCAACGACTTCTTCAACCTGTGGCTCCGCGTGTGCGGCTGGTGCCGAGGAAATCGGCGGCCCTGCTGATTGAAGCGGTTCTGAATCAAACGTCTTCTCTTCATCGGAAGGGCGTCGACCCATGAGCAGCAGAAGCATCACAATGAACACGAGAATGCCTGCGCCCCCTCCGATCAGCATCGTCGTTGACATGCTTTCATCAGCGGGTGGAGATGCGAACGTGAACGATAATTCATGGGTTTGGGACAGAGATTCGTCCGCATTCGTCAGGGTATACACCACGGTGCCGGTGAGTGGGCCATCGAGCCGAAGGACCTCACAGGAATGTTGTTTGAATTGTGGGGTGATATGACCCGGTGGTAATTCGTACGTTGACCCCGTTGCGTTGAGGAGACGTTTGTCGCATGTCAGTTGCCACCCATCTTCACCTTGGGCCTTCAGTGTGTATGATTCTGCCATGGTCGACGTGGATGAATGGTTCACCCAGACACGAGCGGTCGTTCCATAGGCCACGGTGTCGTTGGTGGCTCGGGCGACATCAACTTCCATGCTTCTGCGCTGATCCAACAGCACCATGGCTTCCACCATCATCTCAATCGGTAAGCCGTTCTCGTCAACGGCTCCATCGAAGTCAAATCGGAGGACAAAGCGTGTATTGAGGGGAGCATCATCTGGAATCAAGACTTCGAGTCTGAGTTCTTGCATACCACCGGGGGGGACGGCAAGCGTTGCAGGCGTACCTGCTGCCTTGTCACCTCCATCGACGGTGAAGAAGACGACCAGTCCGGTCACAGGGGGCGAGGATGAAACGCTGGCGGTGACGGAGAGTCTGTTTTCGACAGCGTTTCCTGCATTGCTTACAATCGCTTCAGCGAACATCGATTCACCTGCCATCGTGGAGGTACTTTGGTCCGTCAAGGCCACAGATGGCAAACGAACGGCTCCGGTTGTGGCGACAACTTCGACGGTGTTGTCTTCAGGATTGGCATCATCTCCTTCCCCCTCATGTTGGCTTGTTATTGCGATGGTGTGCAATTCACCGGCCGATTCCGTCATCGGTAAAAGCAGCCACAGAGCGATATGTGCCTCATGTTCTAAATCGTATGATACGGTCAATGAGATTGGTTCCGTGAGGTTATCACCATCTTCGGTCAACCACCACGTCCAAGTCGCAGGAAGATCGGTGGGTTGTACGACAACGGTTGATGGGCCGTTTCCGTTGTTACTCACCAGCAGAAGGATTTCGTTGGCCACGCCTGGCGTTAGTTTTGTTGGTGCATCAATGAGCGACAGTTGGATGTCGTGCGTTGTCCTGACGCGCAAGCCATCGTAGGGGTCCCCTTCAATGACCATTCGACTTCGCTCTGATTCAATGATGGGCGTGATGACTGGGCCGCGGTCGTTTGCTTGTGCTGTATGCGGGACCTCAACAGTGATTTTGAACGTCGTGGATGTTCCAGAATTCAACACGGCGTTTGGTCGGGTGGGTTGATGAACCACCCAATTGCCGGGTTCATCCACTTGAACTCGCATTGAGAAGATGTCTTGACGGGTTGCGTTGTTCCAAATCTCGTACTCGAGGGTGATGTGCTCTCCAGCGTCAACCATCAATCTCGGTGTTTTCAACGATTCAATCATGTCCACTGAAGCCTCGGAAATCATGGATGCTGAGACCTCAATCTCTTTGACATCGAAACGACTGGTGTCGTTTTGTGCTGTTAACGTCAAATCAAAGCCGACAACCGTGTCAGGTGCCACGCTTGACGGTGGCGTTAAGGTGAACAGAGCTGAAACGGTCTCTCCGGGTCGAATCAAGACCGATGAAGCCTGTGTCCACGCAAGGGCGATGCTCCAATCGTTGGGAACGCTTGTTGTATCCACGCCGAGGTCAAAGACATCGGTCGCTCCGCCTTCGTTCGTCATCTCGACCTCAAACGTGCAGGTGTATGATGGTGGGCAACTCGGTCGGACAGGTGGCGTGAGGATGACGGGGATTCGGTCCGCTTTGACCAAGAACTGAACAGGGAGGGTATCGGAAACGCCGGCGTACGATGCAGAAGTTACCCTAAGGGACATCTGTTGAAAACCAACGGTGGCGTTTGCATCTGGTTGGATCATGATGTTGAATTCTTGCGGAGCTCCTGGTGCTACAACCAACCCTTGTAGCGGATCAAAACTTGTTCCTGACGGCCTGGTGTAGTAGGCGTTCCAACTCGCAGGTAAGCCCATTAATTGTGGTAGAAACGTTTCCGTGATGTTACCGGTGTTGATGACTTTCAATGAAATGCTCCCCCACTCGCCCGGAACAGCACCGTTTGTTGAGATGCCTTGCGCAGAAACGTTGTATTCCATTGGACGGACTTTTTGGTCGTAGACAAGGACGATGTCATCGATGTAAAATCCGACATCGGTTCCACTTGCATCGGATGTAAATTCGTACTTGAACTGCGAGGTACTGTGAAACAAATCCGCACTGACAGGGAGCAGGGGGGATGTTGCACCCTTGTCATTGATGCTGAACGTGTTCCAGTTCGCCCCGTCGGTAAAGACTTGGTCAACCGTTCCACTGAAGGAACCGATTTCACTCCAGGCGCCAAAGGCATTTCTTCCGTACATCGTCAGTTTGTCATTGGCAGCCGAACTTCCGGTATAGTAGAAACTCAATCCGTTGGTTCGCAAGGGATTGCTGATGGCATCGGACAGATCCATCAACGGCGTGGTGAGGCTTGCTAGCATGTTGTTGCTGTAGGTTGAAGATTGACCGTTGCCTACATGGCAACTCCTTCCTTGGGAAATGGACGTATCGGTGCTCATGCCCCATCCCGAACCAAAGGTCCAAGCACTGCTTGAATCGCAATTGAAGTAATCAAAGCCCACCGTGAAGCCTTCGCTCAACGCATCGTTGCTTGGAACATCATCGGATACAGACGAAGTTGCACGGACCACGAGGGTGTGGTTGCCAGCATAACTCGGGGTGATCGCTACGTTCGCAGTGTTGCTGTCACCTCCGGACAATTGGGCCATTTGCACACTGGTGTTGACGAACTCAAAGTAGGTGTATTCGTTGTGTAGGAGGAGTACGTTGATGTCTATCACTCCGGAAGCGGCAACGCCGATGTTTTCAACGGTGATGGTCAGCGTTGATGACACGTTGAGCATACCGTCGATCACGTAGAGATTCGCTGGTCGATTGAAACCAATAATAGGGTGATTTGATGAAAACATCTTGTACAACGCGGCGTCGGAACTGCTGGTGTAAGCAACATTCACGCCAGTCACCGTCACATCAACGCCTGTGGGGTTGCTCGGACTGGTGTGTGGCTGGTCAAGGTCCGCCAAGGTGTTGACTGGATGAGTAAAAGACATTGCCATCAACAGGACCACGAGACCCAGACTGCGCCGAACCAACATGTCGCTCAACACGACAATGACCGTCAATCTATTTAGGAACAATGGCGCACAGATTAGGATTCTTTATCCTCAGAACCAAGCCAGTTTTCGACGTGTTCATTGGCTTGTTGCAATTTTGCTTCGTCTCGCCTTTCTTTGGCGCGGGCAGCAAAGTAGACGGTAAACGATGGGATAAGAACCATGGAAAAACAACCTACAACAGCAGCAAGTGCCCACAGGAATTCAGTGGCCGCATCGACCGAAAAAACGCTGACGGTAGCAAACGCCTCATTGACCGTTTCTGCTTCTAACCCGGGTTGTGTCGTTCGGTTCCCTTGTTCAATGATTTCAACACGCACAATGGAGGGACTATGGGTGTACTCAATGGCTGCTCGTGCTTTGGTTTCTGCCTCATCGAGTGATTGGGCGAACACACTGCCGTTGGATCTGCGTGCTGGGTCAACCGAGGTAAGGGCGTGGAATTCAATGGAACCACCGTCATCCGAAACCCGCTCGTGACTGGTTGCATGGACACATGCCTCTGCACACGAAAAGTCCTGTTTGAGTGGATCGCTTAAGTCGTACGTGGTCCCAAGCAATTCGTGGCTGTAGAGTTTAGCAACGTTGGTGACCCTCAAAACTGCACCCGATGAAAGGTCGGTCGCCGTCACATTGACCCAGGTGAGGTTGGCGTCGTTAGCCACGATTTGCCATGCCCACGTGGTAGTGTTTTCATCGTCATCATAACTGCGCTCGATGGATTGGCTCGCGGTGGTAGCGTTGTATTCGCTGACGGTTGCCTCTGTTTGATAGATGTAGACGGATGGTGAAACCGTTGCTCCGTAAACGGCGTAGGACAACATGAAGATTAAGGTCAAAGAGAGACCGATGAGCGTACGCAGAAGGTTTGGATTCTGCGCCAAGGCTTTCTTCATCACTCTCCCCACCAAAAGGGTGTTCAAGAAGGCTTGCATCCACCCTTCGTTGGATGGCGTTTCTGAAGGAGGAAAACGCATGCCTGACCCGTTCTTTTCATATAGGGGCGGACGGTCGCCATGTTGC
>JAYQAK010000005.1:0-36262 GCA_038136695.1 Candidatus Poseidonia sp. | reverse complement strand
CCCATCATCGTCGGGTCGTCGACCACGGTCACGAGTTCATTGCCGATTTGGTGACCCAACTTTCCATCGAGGCACGAGTCACCTGCTGCGACGAGGTCAGCCTCGCAAGGGTGGCCCAACGCCTCGTGGATGTACACGCCGGTGAGGTCGGGGTCGGCGATGAGAGGGAGTTTTCCCGATGGGGCGCGCTCAGCGTCAAGGAGGCGTAGCGCCGCACGCTGGGCTTGTTCACCGAGGCCGACCAAATCGCAGGCCTGAATGATTTCCAATCCACCTTGGCCGCCGTGACGGGTGCGGTACGAAACCACCTCGCCAGATCGACGCGCCGTGACCATACCGTGAATCAACGACCGCTGGAAAGACCACACGCGGTCCATGCCTTCGGTGGTCATCAATTCGGTATGGAGATGTTCGTCGCTCCAGCCCGTTCGAACCGAGACGATGTCGTCGTGTCCCGTCGCACCCCGCAGAAGGTCGTTCATGAGGTCCATCTTGGTGTCCAGTTCCGTGTGGCGGACGTCCAAAACCGAACGCCAGTGTTGCTCGTCCTGAATGACGGGCACCTCCGCCAGTCCGATAGGACGTTCCCCGACCGCTCGTCGCTTGGCGACGGCTTTCGCTAGGCGCGTGGTGGACTCAATTTGGTCGGGCAACGAGGCCAGATCAGTGGTGGAATGCACGCCCCATGCCCCGTCGGCGAGCACCCGCAAGGTCATCCCCAATTCCTGTCCCGGGATGGCTCGTTCCAGAACACCATCGCGCATGGCAACGGTTGACTCGGTCAGTGCAACGACGCGAACTTCGGCATAGGTTGCTCCAAAACCTCGTGCTGCATCAAGGGCAGCGCTCACTTTTTCTTGGTCCAAATATCGGCCCGTAGAGGGCATGTGGCCTTCACCTTGCTTCGCTGCCATCACCATGGACAAAAGGAGTCGGCGGTAGCCTTTGAACCCTCCCCCTAACGGTGGGAGGAACTCTGGTCGTCGGCCATCAAGATGTGAGCGATCAATGCTTCGTGCAGACGTTTATCTGGCCAACCCTCAACATCGATGCCAAGCGTGCGCATACCCTCTATAGAAAGATTCATTGAAGCCTCTTCAATCGTCCACCCCAATTCGCCGACCAAGGCTGTCAAATCAGCCTCAAACCGATCGTTCTCGGTAGCACTTGGTTGGAGGTGCCCGAGGTCATTGGCAACGCCTTCTGCAACCGGGATGTACGCAACCCATGCGTGTGGTTGTGCATCGGTCCACCCCGCACGGCTGAAGGCCTCAGAGATGTGGTGTGTGCCTGCAAGATAGCGCAAAAATTCTGCATCAACCGAACGAGCAACCATGGCTGACCGAAGTTCGTTTCTTGTGGTTTGAATCCAAGCCGTCCACACCTGATCCAGCGACTGGACACTGTGTTGACCGAGCATCACCCATCGGTTGCTCGGCCGTTGACGGATGAACGCATCGATGGGCGACAATTCATCGGAGGTGCCGAGGCGCACCGCTACGATAGGGAACCTACCGTGCTCCATGGACCGGCCACGCCCCTCCTGTTTTTCAAAGGTCGTCAGACCGTTCCCCTTCCAGCGGTGAATCATCATCTCGCACCGCACGTGGTTCACGTTCCTTTCGACGCAGCACACGTTGAATTTCCGCGTCAATTTTCTCCAACAACAAGGGCCCCCATCCTCGAAGGTTGAGAAGCGACTCCCGTTGCTTGGACGACATGTGCAACACATCCTTCGGTTCGCGAAGCCCCAATGCGGCCAGCTCTCTGGCTCGCTGACGACCCACATGACGAATGTTCACGAGATTGAGCAAATCCGGCTTGCAACCGTGCCTGACACGTTGTTGCAAGACGCTTAGTTGCTGAACGATTCTGGAAACCACGGGAATGTGTTCCTCGGCAAACACATCATCAGTCAACAACACATGTTGCGCACCTGCCAGCAACCATCCCATGAGGTCAACGCGGTGATGCACATCACCTGGGGAGACATCCAGACGGCGTTCCAATTCTCGCAGAGTGGTTTCCTCGGTCCACTCTTCGATCATCCAAGCACTCTTCACATCGCTCAGCATCGCTTCAGCATAACCAGGCTCAATGAGCAATTCGTCCTCGCTTGCGTTGGCTTTCAGCCACGTTGGTGAATTCATTTCCATGTCTGCGGTTTTGGCCCACAGCGATGTGAAGTCAGGTGTTGCAACGGAAAGATGGAGCAAGCCAAAGTCCGTCACGGGTGCATCGCCTCGCACCGTTCTCCGTACGGCACGCCGCAGACCACGCCGCAGGATGGAGGCGGACAGAGGGTCGAGGTACAACTGCGTCACGCGTTCACCCATCGCCGTTGCTTCGTACCGCATACTCGGGCCGTCCACAGCCACGGCCTCAACGCCGTGAGGGTGCTGGCGGAGATTGGACGCCGAAGAAAAACCGAACGTTGGCAAACCATGAGCCGATGGTGGACGAGGAGAGGGTGTTGACGGGGGCGCCCAAGCCACACCCGCCGTGACCGAAGCCGAACTGGCCCAAACGGGAATGGAATCGTCCCAAGCCTCCTCCTCGCTGTCCGCAAGGGCAGTCCCTGCTCTTGGCGTGTAATGCTCGTCGTGTCCGCAGCGACGGACAAAGCGCTCTTCCACCAACCAGTCAAGCATCGTGGTCAACCGTTCGTTCAGTTGGTGACGAGGCATGGTTGCGCCCAAAAACGTGGACATGAAGAAGTGTTCAAGGTCGCCTTTGTGAAGCAAGCCGCCGGTCGCAATGCTGGCCAACAGATGCATCCGCATCGCAGGCTCAGAAGCCAATTTTGACGTGATGTCTTCGATGGGCCCGAAGAAATAGCGGTCAGCCACCGCATCAGCCACCTCCCACCCATCGGTGCCTTTGCAGTAGACCCATGCTTCACCCCGGGTGTCGTATTTTGGGCGGCCGGCACGACCCAGCATTTGGTGAACCTCCATCACCGGAAGCGGACGGCTCATGCCGTCGTCCCATCGTTTGAGGTCGCGAACGAGCACCCGCCTCGCTGGAAGATTGACGCCAGCTGCGAGGGTGGGGGTGGCCGTCAAGGCGACGAGAAGGCCCTGCTTGAACGCCGACTCCACCTCTTTTCGTTGTGCGTGGGTCAAGCCTGCATGGTGGAAACCGACGCCACCGGCCAAGCACGAGGCCAACTGTTCCGCAAGGTTGGATTGCGACCGGCCAGTGAGTCCATTTGCAAGGTCTTCAAGACGTTTCAAACGGTCAGGGTCTTCGACCGAGAGCCGCTTTTTCACCCGCTTTGCGAGATTCTTCGCTTCAGATTGTGCACTGCGCCGGGTCCCGACGAACATCAACACCTGACTGGCCTGGTCCAAGCCGTCGCTCACCACGCTCCACACAGGATGACTTTTCAGACCCTCCAAGCGACGAGGCGCTCCCAACGTTGCCACAGAAGCATCATCTCCCGGCGATTGAATCTTCCTCGGTTCGACGTGGAAGTCATGGAACGTGGCGTATTCAAGAGCCACCGGTCGCCAATCCGATTGAACCAAGGTCGCATCCAGCCATTCAGCGAGTTGGGGGGCGTTGCCGACCGTGGCAGAGAGGGCGATCAGCTGCGCATCGGGTTTGATGTGCCGTAGTCGGGTCAAGTTGATCTCCAGCGTTGGCCCACGGGTTCCATCGTTCATGAGATGGAATTCGTCCGCCACCACACAACACAGGTCCGCTACAAGTTCAGGTTGATGGCGCAAGAGCGAATCGAGTTTCTCCGACGTGCAAACAAGAATGTTGCATTCTTTGATGTTCTTGGCTTCTGACGTGGCATCACCAATACCCAAACCGACATCGTACCCCATGGCCTTCCCAATGGCGGAAAGGTCCTCGAATTTCTCCATCGCCAAGGCTTTCAACGGCACGATGTAGATGGCTTTGGAGCGCTCATGGCCCTCACTGAGGCGCTTCATCATACCTAAGTAAGCAAGAAGTGACTTGCCAGAAGCTGTAGGAATCGCAACCAAGGTGTTGCCCCCCGAGAGAATGCTCGGCATGGCTTCTGCCTGCGGCGGGTGGAGTCGTTCAATTCCCCAGTCGTGTTCGAGAAAATCGAGCAATCTTTGGGGCAACGGCAACGACGAAACGTTCCGTTCTGCCGGCTCCATATGGCCGTACTTTGGCCAGCGGTTCAAAAGGACAGCGGAGGAACCTCTCGGCCGACATCCATAAGTCCCACCTTTGCGTGGTCGTTGCATGAGCGATGATGTCGAATCCTTGGTTGAAGAACGCCTCTCGGTGTTTGACGATGAGCCGGACCTAAACGATTGGGTCGAAGTCATGTGCGGCGCGGCCATGGTCGTGCTCGGCGTGTTTCACCTCGTGGAACCGGGCAACCTCGTTGATGCCAACGTGATGCGTTGGTTTTCGGCAGCCGTTGTTGCTGCGGGCGCTGTGTGGGCTGGCCACGGCCTGAAGGACATGGCTGTCAAGGAAGTTCGACGCTCCATCGCGTTGCTCGACATGGCCGAAGGAGACGCCGGCGTTGATACCGGCCTCATTCGCGATGTCCTGATGCATCAAGAAGCGTACCGAGATTTCCTCGTGCATGCTTACGAATCTGCTTGGAAGGACGGCGTGATCACCGAAGAGGAATTGCGTGAACTCAAATCCTTCCAAACCGCTTTGGGTATCAGCGATGAAGACGCCGCTGACATCAACGTCAAAGCGGCGATCAAATCTGCAGCAGCAGACGGAGAAATCACCGATTCCGAAGCGAAATCCATTGACGAGGCCGCCAAAGCAGCCAACATGACGCCCGACCAAGTCACGGACGCTGTGAACTCCGAGTTGGAGAAGCAGGGCTCGTCGTAAGCCTACTCCCACTGCCTCCGCTCGTTGCGGTAGGTCTGAGCGAGTTGTTGGGCTTCCCGTGAACGGCGGAACTCCATGGAGGTCGCCAACACGCCAAGCAGCAGGCCGAGCCACATCAACATCGATGCGTACGGAATCAGTCCTGCGGCATTACGAACATCCCACTGTGGAGGCACATCACTGGCATCAAACCCATTGGATGCCGAGAAGGTAACATCGAGCAGGTCCAAATCGCAATCGCACAGACTGATGGAGATGCGTTCGGGAAACAACGACCCTTGAATCCGCACCCAATCTGCCGAGGAGATGCTCGTTGGCCGAGTGCTCCATGCAGGCGCAGCATAGGAACCGGCAGCTTGGGTGGTCACCATGGTCGTGTCGATGTGGAACACCGATGAGCTGGGCACCTCATCGACCACCAACAAGGCTTCCAGCATGAGAAGGTCCAACAGCAAGGAGCGACCGGCCAACAACACGAACCTCACGGTCTGGCTTTCGAGCATCCCGGTGGAGGATTGCTGGGCTTGTGCCTCAGCAACTTGGCCGAAGATGGCCTGGTCCAACCGAAGCGATTGAAGTTCGGGCACGACAAGTTGCCAACGTCCATCCTGAAGCGGAATGGCTTCTTCGATGGTTAACGTGAGTTTCAACGACTCCCCGTCAAGCATTCCCCACGTGGCTCCAGTGTGCGTGTACAACGTTTGTTCCGGCACGCCTTCGGCAGAAACATCCCAAAGTTGCTGCAGGCGCATATCGATGAGTTCGTCAAGGGTGATTTCATCGGGGTGTTGAACCTCATCGGCCATGGCCCAGAGAGGATGGATCACACCCGCCAACAACAACAGGAACACGCCCGGTAAAAAGAGGCCAAAGCGCAGACTGTAGGATGTTGTGGGTCGGAAAGCAACGAGCAGGAACACCCCCAACATCACCACCGACAACAACAACAAGGCGATTCCTTGGTCGTGCAAGACGTACGGGTCATCCAGATTTCCAATCAACGCGGCCCCCTGAGGATAATAACTCGCTGAAGCAAAACCGCTGGGGTCGGTGGGGCCCATGCTTTCGTAGCCGAACACACCTGACCATGCGTAGGGTTGCAATTTTTCAGGTGAACCGTGCATGCACAACGAATAGTCACCGGTCGACAAGGCCCTCCACCGGTAGGTCATCTTCAACGACGCTCCATCATCGTCCACCAGCACCTCAGGAGCAGGTGCTCTTCGCCCAGCTGCGGTGATCAAATCCGGTACAGGATGCGGCTGTTCCAACTCAATGGGAACGTTTTCCCATTCCACCATGAGGCGCAAGACTTCGTGGGTCTCGACTTCAAACGACCAACAGTCATGGTCTGCGCCAACAAGAGCCCCTCGATGAACGTCTTCAAACGCTGTTTCACGGGGTTGTGTCGTTGAGGAGGGCTCATCGATATCAACCGCTGCAGCGTCCATTGACCAAGGGATGTCAAGTTCCATCCACGATGCCCCTCGCATGTACAACGTCCACGTGCCGGGCCGATCGAGCGTGGCCGATATGATCAGTCGGACGGGTTCACCGTCCCAAAGCACCCGACCCGCTGACAAGGACAAGGATTCGTCTTCCAGCACATAGGGCGTGGGCGTCGCCGATGGAAGCGTAGAGGCTTCAAACGTCCATGTGTTGACGTTTTGTCCCACGATAAGGCGAACTTGGAGTTCTGGTCGGAACAAACTTCCTGTTTCCGTTTGGTGACGAAAATCCACCTCGAGATGACGTAATTGCTCAGGAAGCAAGGCCACGTGTTCTTGAGCGGGGTCGGCGTTGAATTCGAACGTGACCGTCTCCTGCTGGAAAAGATTGGCCGAAGATTGGCCGGAGACCGTTTCTTCACCGATGGGCGTGGGCGTTAACACACAGTCGTTGTCTGCTCTGCACGACAAGTAAAGGTCACCCCCACCGTCTTCGCCCGTCAGTCCGGCTGAGGCATGGGTGGCGATCATCGGATGAGAAACGAGTGCGAACAAGACCAAAACGGTCAGGAACGAACGGCGTTTCAACATCTCAACCGTTGCTTGGATTGAGCCCCAGTATATCATTGGGCGTCCTTGACGGCGATGTCCTCCAATACGCAACGACAGGTGCGACAGAGATAGCGCCCAGCCGCTTTTCGTTGACGAGGGTATTGTTGCTCACACTGTGGACATCGCCACATCCAGGAGGCCCGTGAAGACCGCATGGCGTGGGTAAACGAAGGCCCCATGGCGGCGGCTTCTGCATGTGGCCAACAGGCTTCAAGAGCCCGAAACACGGGGTCGTGGGCTCGCCAACCGAGAGCGTGAAGAAATTCATGATAAAGGACAAAGGCGGCATATTCCCACCACGAAGGTTGGAGAAGAACCGGGTGAAGTTCCACAGAATCCACCTTCAACTGACCGTCTGGCAGACGATTCCAACGCGTCACCCCGTGTCGCTGCGTTGCGCTCTTGCGAAGCACCCCCAACGCTTGTTGGCGAAGTTGTTCCACCATGTTCCTGTCGATGAAATCCATGGTTTCCATTTGACCGAGTACCTCTTCTCTCAAGCGCTCGAGCGCTTGGGATTGCTCGGCATTGGGACGCGCCAAGAACAACCCTCACGACCAACGGTGATAGGCTGGGTGACCTTCTTTGACGGCGACGAAGAGACCGCTTCCAGTAGCGCACACCTTTCCTTCGGCCTCCAACGTCAAGGTAACGGTTGCCCGATCCTCCAACAACTCAACCACTTCGCTGGTCACGGTAAGAGGTGTGGATACCGGGGTTGGACGCCTCAGTTTGACCTCGTAGGTGGCGGTGACCGTACAGGGTGGTTCGTCCAAGCCCTGTTCATCCATCAACGCCACAGCCGCCGTCCAGTTCCCATGACAGTCAAGCAGCGTACCAATGATGCCTCCGTTGACCATCCCAGGAAAGGCCTGATGTTGGGGTTCTGCTCGAAATTCCATGACCAATCCTCCATCGATTCGATGAGAATCGATCTGGAGGCCGTGTTCGTTCGCTGGGCCACAGCCAAAACAAATCGATGAGGGTGCATACATTCGCTGAACGCCAAGCTTGTCCATGGCCGTTATGGAGACACGACGCTTCATGGTTCTTCCCTCCCGAACAAGCGGAGCGTTGATGACGGAGGCGAGTGTGCCAAAACCATGGCAGGGCGGGGGAAGAAAACCGTCCGAAAGGTGCGCGTGGCCCACGAACTACCAAAACGGCGGCGCATGGCCATTGATGAGGCCATGAAGGCGCACCAAACCGAAGACCGCCCCGAATGGGACAGGACCTCTGACTGGGGCGATGTCCGGTTTTATCGGAAGCGCATCAAACCCGGCACCTTGCGAACCATCCACTTGCCGCTGTTGGACGTGAACCTGGGCGACCGATGGCCCGTTCCGGTCACCATCATCCACGGCTCGCGTCCAGGCCCCTGCATCACGATTTTGGGGGGTATTCACGGTGACGAGTTGACCGGACCTTCTGCCTGCACCCACTTGCTCAGCAACGCCTTCACCGATGAAGGCAAGCCGTTGGATCCCAAGACCATGGCCGGTACCTTGCGGATCGTTCCCGTGGTGAACCTGCCGGGATACCGGATGAAATCTCGTTATTTCCCCGACGGACGCGACCTCAACCGCCAATTCCCGGGCGACCCCGGTGGCTCAACCACCAAGCGCGTGGCAGACCAAATTTGGAAACATCTGGTGGAGGATAGCGACGCCATCATCGACCTCCACAGCGCTGCCAAGGGACGCACCAATATGCCTCAAGTTCGTGTCGACTTGACCCATACAAGTTCATACTTACTTGCCAAATCCTTCGGGATTGAAATCCTTCTTGATTCCGTGCCTCCCAAAGGAACCCTCCGCCGCACCGCTAATGCTGCCGACATTCCCGTCATCACGTACGAAGGTGGCGGCGCCGATTTCCTCGGCGACCAATCGGTGAAGGTCGCCGTTCATGGCATCATGAACGCTCTTCGATCCATGCGCATGGTGCCCGGAAACCCTCAACGACCGAAATTCCGCATCATGGCCAGCGGCTCAATTTGGTTGCGGGCAGCCGAGGGAGGTCTATTGGACATGTTCGTTTCTGCAGGCAGCGTGATGCGAGAAGGCGAAGTTGTGGCCACCATTTCCGACCCAGCCACCCCCGGCATGACCGTGGACATTGTGGCCCCTGAGGACGGGTTGATCATCGGAGCTGCGACCAATCCGTTCACGGCTGCAGGCATGCCTGTTGGGCATTTCCTTCCGATTTCAAAGCACTTTTCACTGCTAGAAGAACAGATTGATGCCAGTGGGCATTTCATTGTGAACGGCAGCCAAGAAGACCGGGTCTGGCGTGAAGAACACGAAATCAACGAGATTTCCCTCGACGGAGAATGGAGCGGCGGCGGTGTTGATTCCGAGTGGATCGGCTCGAAAATCACGAACGACGAGAAGGAATTCGAGGAAGAGGACGCCTGATCACTGGCCAGCAAAGGCAGCCACAGCGGCGTGGATTTCTTCATCCAACATGTTTCGCTTTTGACCTTTCGCCACTTCGAACAAATGGGCCACGAGGTCGTCGTTGGCCTCGATACCGTTCTGTTCAAGCCACCAAACGATGTTGGAACGTCCGGACATGTGGCCAATGCGAATCACCTGCTTCAGACCGAAGTCACCGGCGGGGACGCCCGAGTACACGCGGTCTGCCAGCCAGTGGTCGCCCTTTCGCATGGCCTTGATGACCGCCGAGGCGTGCACGCCGGTACCTGTTTCGAAGGCATCCTCGCCAAAGACAGGGTAGTTGCGCGGCAGCGGCACTTCGATGTATTCGTTGGCCTTCTGCATGTAGGTGTCAAGCAAGGTCAAGTCGTTGTCGATAACGCCCATCAATTTCAGATTGACCAAGGTTTGGTCCAATGGTGCGTTACCGGCTCGCTCACCGACACCGAGGGCGGTTCCGTGAATGACATCCGCTCCGGCTTCCACCGCTGCGATGTTGTTCGCAACGCCCAAGCCGCGGTCCTGGTGACCGTGCCAGTTGACCTCGATCTCTCGGCGTTGGTATCCTGCGTCTTTGATGACTTCTTCGTCAATGAAGTGCAAGAGTTTCTTCACCCCGTTGGGCGTCACGTGACCGCAGGTGTCGCATACGCACAAGCGACGAACACCCAATTCCATGGCTCGCTGATAGATGGCTTTCACATCTTCTGGGTTGGAACGTGTGGTGTCTTCGGTCACGAACATCACCGGCACGTCGTTTTCAACCGCATAGGAGACCGCTGCTTCCATCGTGGTCATGAGTTTCTCCATCGTCCACCCTTCGGTGTACTGACGGATAGGGCTGGTGCCAAGGAACGCCGAGGCTTGGATTTCCATGTCGTGTTTGGCTTGCATCTCCACCAGCGGCTCAATGTCTCCCATGAGGGTACGGACCGCAGCGCCTGGACGAATGCTGTAGCCGTTGTCTTTGATGTGGGTGAGCATGGCATCGATGTGGTCTCGATGAAACGGTCCAGCCCCAGGGAGGCCGAGATCAACTTTCTGAATGCCAAGTTGTTCCATGTAACCCAACAACTCGATCTTCTGCTCAATCGTCGGGTTTCGTGCGCTGGGGCTTTGCAAACCGTCCCTCAACGTTTCGTCGTCAAACCAAACGCCGTGAGGGTGATTGGCCGCATTTCGGTTGAATTCGTACTCAATCGTGTTCCAATCGTATATCAGTGAACGCTCGTCCATCAACATCACACCTGCGGCAGCGAGTTGCCCCCGCAATCGCTGAGAACATCCCTTCCCGTTTCAATGCGTCGCTTGCTTGCTGAAAGCAGGTGCTGGCAGACCACGCAGGTGGTCACTCCTCTTCGCTTGAAGAGGGTGGTTCGCCATCGTCTTCTTCGTCATCAACGTCCATCAAGGATGCAGACACCCTCGACGAGAAGATGATTTCATCGGTGAATCCGCCTTTGTCCTTGTCGCGTAGTTCCATCACGCGGGTGCCCCGCGTGGACTTGCCTGAAGTTTCCTTGGTCTGGTCGACCCGAATTCGAATCATCATCCCCGATTTTGTAAGCAGGAAGAGATGGTCGTTCAGGTCAGGAATCGTGCGCACGCTGATGATGGTGTCGTGGTGTTCTTCATCCAACTTCATGGTACGCACACCTTTGGCACCCGGTCGCGTGATTCGGTACCCGTCCGTGGTCAGCTTGGTTTCTCCGTTTTCGTCCTTCTTGACGTTGCCCTCTGCATCCAAGTCCGGTATTCGGTCTCCGGTGCCGAGGATGCTGCGTTTGGCCATGCCGTACTTGGAGATGGTCAGGATGTGTTCCTCGGGGCTGAGCATGGCGACCATGCCTGCGACGATACCACCACCTGAGCCTTTACGGTCGGCCACTTTGATGCCGTACACGCCACCGGACACACGGCCTGATGCGCGAATATCGCTGCAACTGAACCGACAAGCGTAACCCGTGGTCGAAATCATCACGATGTTGTGTTCATTCGTCGCAGAGCGGACGTTGACCAACGAGTCGCCCTGAATTTTGAACCGTAGCGCATACTTGCCGTTACGATTGATGCGAACGTACTCGGACAAGGCTGTTTTCTTGATGAGACCCAACTTGGTAGCAAACATGAGGTAGTGGTTGTCTGGCTCGTCAAGCAAGTCCCTCGAGAGGGGGAGGATGCTCACGATGTTCTCGTCTTCCCGCAGGCTTTCGAGCAGATTACGGATGTGGCTACCTCTGGATTGACGGCTTCCGAGAGGGGTTTCCCAAGCCTTCAGGCCGTAAACCCGCCCTTGGTCAGTAAAGATGAGCAAGCGGTCTTTGCTAAAGCAAGCCGTGATGAGTTGCGGGGTGTCTTCACTTTTCGTGGTCACGCCCTTCAACCCTCGGCCACCTCGGTTTTGCGTGCGGAAGGCCTCGACCGGCATGTGGCGGATGTAGTTGTCCTCGCTGAGCGTGATGACAATGGCGCGCTCCTCGATCAGGTCTTCACGGTCCATGGAAATCGGCATCGGGTCAATGAACGACCGTCGCTCGTCACCGTGTCGGTCAACCAATTCAGCGAGTTCTTCCTTGAGGATCTTCAAACGACGGGGGCGAGAGCCAAGAATGTCTTCAAGGTCAGCAATCACCAACTTGAGCTCGTCGTATTCATCCTGGACTTTCGTTACGTCCAAACGGCTCAGTTGGTACAGCCTTCGCTCAGCGATGGCCTTGGATTGGGCTTGGCTAAAGTCGAATGGAGCAATGCCCGACATCGTTTCGTCACCTCGCAGCACCGCCTCAAATTGCTCTCGGCTTGAACTGGCTTTGCCTGCGGCGATAACGTCGTCAATGCGGTCCTGTGCTTTGACAAGGCCCTCCAAAATGTGGGCTCTCGCCTGCGCCTTTTCGAGGTCAAAGACGGCGCGTCGTTCAATCACGGTCTCTCGGTGCGAAACGTAGGTGTGGAGCATCGTCGAAAGGTTAAGCAAGACGGGGCGCCCGTCAAGAATGCCCATCATGTTCGCCGAGTAGGACTGTTGCAACCGGCTCGATTTGAACAGCTGATTCAACACGGCGTAGGGATCGGCGTTGTTCTTGACTTCAATGACGACGCGGATACCTTCCTTTGATGATTCATCGCGAATGTCTCGAATGCCGACCACAACTTCCTTGTTGACCAGTTCGGCGATTTGGACAAGCATGTCGGTTTTCTTGACCTGGTAAGGAATTTCATGGACCACGATGCGTTTGCCGTTTTCGTCGTCAAGCACCTCGCATTTGGCACGTACTTGGAACCGACCTTTGCCGGTGGCGTACATATCGACGATACCTTCGATGCCGTGGATGCTCGCTCCGGTGGGAAAATCAGGCCCTTGGACGTGCTCCATGTATTCTTCTATAGAGATGTGAGGCTGGCCTTCCTCGCCTGATTCGAGGATGCGGTCAACGTGAAGGTTCACCGCACCAGCAACTTCGGTCAGGTTGTGAGGGGGAATCTTGGTGGCCATGCCAACCGCAATCCCATCGCTGCCGTTGAGGAGCAGATTCGGAAGGCGGGCAGGCAACACGGTGGGCTCGTCCTCGGAATCATCGAAGTTGGGCTGGAAATCAACCGTGTTTTTGTTGATGTCATCCAGCATGTGTTTGGAGATTCGGTCGAGACGGCTCTCGGTGTATCGCATGGCAGCGGGTGGGTCACCGTCAATCGAACCGAAGTTCCCTTGACCGTCAACCAACGGATAGCGCAGGGAGAATTCCTGAGCCATACGGACCATGGTGTCGTAAATTGACTGATCACCGTGCGGGTGGTATTTCCCCATGACCTCACCCACGGAGCGGGCGGATTTGCTGAATTTCTTGTCAGCAGTGTGGCCGCCTTCGAACATACCGTACAGCACGCGTCGATGAACAGGTTTGAGGCCGTCACGGGCATCGGGCAACGCACGTCCGATGATGACGGACATGGCGTAATTGATGTACGAATTCTTCATCTCGGTGTTCAACGAATGGTTGAGGATGGTTTCACCAGAGGCTGCAACGCCATCGTCCTGTTCGTTGGTTTCTTCCTCAGATGTCAAGGTTCGTCACCTCCTTGGCGTGTCGTTCGATAAACGCTCTTCGTTCGGGCACATCCTCGCCCATGAGCGTCTCGAACATGCGATTGGTCTCCTCTGCTTCGCGATAGGTGACCCTGAGCATGGTTCGGGTTTCGGGATTCATGGTGGTTTCCCAGAGCTGCTCCGGATTCATTTCACCAAGACCTTTGTACCGTTGAACACCGATCTTCGTGCCTTCATTGCCACCACGCAATTCGTCGATGATAACGTCCCGTTCTTCATCGCTGAAGGCGTAACGATTGACTTTGCCTTTGCTGAGCTGGTACAACGGAGGCTGAGCAATGTACACGTGACCGCCCTCAATGGCGGGCCGCATGAACCGCCAAAGGAAGGTCAGCATGAGGGTGCGAATGTGTGCCCCGTCAACGTCAGCGTCCGTCATGATGATGAGTTTGTTGTAACGCAACTTCTCGGTGTTGAACGAACCTTCGTCGTCTGGATTGTTTCCCACACCCGCACCAAACGCCCGAATCATGGTTTGAATCTCTTGGTTTTGGAACACCTTGGCGACGTTGTGCATCTCGCGCTCGACGTTCAAGATCTTACCGCGCAAAGGAAGAATGGCTTGCGTTCGACGGTCGCGACCGGTTTTTGCAGACCCGCCTGCAGAATCACCTTCTACCAGGTAGATCTCACATTCCTCTGGGTTTCTCGACTGACAGTCGGCCAATTTTCCGGGCAAGCCCCCCCCCTCAAGCACGCCTTTTCGCCGCGTGAGGTCCCGGGCTTTCCGTGCCGCTTCACGGGCTTTTGATGCGAGAAGAGCTTTGTCGACGATGAGTTTGCCGACGGTGGGGTTCTCTTCGAAAAACTCGTTCAGTTTCTCATAGACCACGGTTTGCACAATTCCAGAAACTTCACTGCTGACCAGTTTGTCCTTGGTTTGGGATGAAAACGAGGGGTCAGGATGCTTGACGCTCACGATGGCAGCAAGGCCCTCACGTACATCATCGCCGGACAAACTGTCGTTCTTGAGCATGTTTTTCTGCTTGGCATAGCCGTTGATGCTGCTGGTCAACGCCGAGCGCAAACCTGACAGGTGCGTGCCGCCGTCCCTGTTTCGGATGATGTTGGTGTAGCACATGATGTTCTCGCTGAAGGCATCCGACCACTGCAACGCCAGTTCGACCGTCACGGGCCCCTTCTCGATGTCCTTCTCCCCACTGATCAAAATCGGATCTTCGTGGAGGGTTTCTCTGCGCTGGTTGATCTGCTTGACGAATTCGGCGATGCCGCCTTCGTAATGATGCTCAACGGTATGCGAATCTTCACCTCGTTCATCGGTGATGATAATTTTGAGTCCGGCGTTCAGGAAGGAGGTTTCTTTCAAACGACTGTCGATTTGATCAAAATCAAATTCCGTGATGTTGGTGAAAATGGTGGTGTCTGGCTTGAAGGTGATGGTGGTGCCTGTGTCATTGCAGGTGCCGATCGGCTCCAATTCGCTGGCCCTTACCCCGGCCTCAAAGCGTTGCTTGTAGACGGTGCCACCTCGGTGAATGACCACTTCCATCCATTCGGAAACGGCGTTCACCGCAGAAACGCCCACGCCGTGCAATCCACCGCTCACCTTGTAGGAACTGTTGTCGAATTTTCCACCAGCGTGCAGTTTGGTCATGATGACCTCGGCAGCAGAAATCCCAAATTCTTCGTGAGTATCCACGGGAATGCCACGTCCGTAATCACGGACCGTCATGGAATGGTCGGGATGGAGCACCACCTCGACGACGTTGTTGTACCCTGCAAGGTGCTCGTCGACGGAATTGTCAACGACTTCCCAAATACAGTGGTGGAGCGCAGAACCGTCGTGCGGGTCGCCAAGGTACATTCCCGGCCGTTTACGAACGGCTTCGAGGCCCTCGAGAACTTGAATGCTTTCTGCGTCGTAATTGTCAGTCATGAAATCGCCTCAATTTGCGAGGTTGAATCGGGGTGCTGCGGCCTGTTTTCGAACCGGATAAATGCCCTTCTCCTCCTACAAAAGAAAGACCCCTTGACAGGGTATAAACATACCTCTCCTCGAGACTCAAAAACGATGTATTGCGCCGTAATTCCATACCGCCAAATCAACCAAACAACCACCCAAAACACAACGCCATGTTTGCGGACAGAACATCCTCTCCCTCGCCTTCGCTTCCGAGAGCATCAAGCGTGAGCGTTAAGAAGAGGTCGTCGGTGGGTCAAAACATGACTGGACCAAAAGTGTGCGTTTCGCTGGAAGGCACCACCGTGAAAGAAATGGCTGACGAGGCTGCTCGTGCCAACCTCGCAGGTGCCGATTTCGTCGAGGTCCGCTTTGATCGGCTGTACCTCAAAAAGCCCGAACCGCAAGAAGTCGAGGGCGAAGACGGTGAGGTCAAGCGCGTGATGCCTCCTGAAGAGGAGTGGCCCGTTCGTGATCTCTCAGACGTCGATGTTGAAGCCTCGATTCAATCCTTGAAAGAGAGCATCCCGCTCCCGGTCATCTTCACGGTGCGCCCCAAGGACGAAGGTGGACACTACCCCAGCAACGAAAAAGACCGCCAGGCCATTTTGGAACAGGCCATTGATTCGGGCGTCAACAGCGTCGACCTTGAACTCTCGATCGACGACAAGGCCCGTCAATCCATGGTTGAAAAGGCTGGAAAAGCAAACGTGAAGGTCATCTCTTCCATTCACAACACGACAACCACCCCGAGCGCAGAGGAACTGGTCAGCATGGTCAACGAGAACGCCAAGGATGGTGAAATTTTCAAATTCTGTGGGACCGTTAACGACCATCAAGACGCCCTGCAAATTGTTGAGGCGAGCTACGAACTCAAGGACTCATCCCATGCGTTCTCGCTCATGGCTCTTGGCAACGGAGGCGACTGGGCACGCCTTCATGCACCGGTAATGGGTCAAAGCCTCGTTTACGCCACCTTGCGCACGGAGTTCAAACTCTCGAACAAGGGCCTCGTGAACATCCGGGATCTCAAGAACGCCTGGACGCTTTTGGAATACTGAATCGTTCCCTCAATCAGCCGTCCTCGGCTTCGGAAGGTGTTTGTTCAAGGTAGGGCACAGCCGTTGTATCCTCACGCCTCTCGTGGCCCAATCCAGCATTGTGATATCGCTTGTTGAGCACCATCGGAACGATGAACACTGCCGCCAACAAGGCAAACAACACCAACGGCACCGTCCACGTCGGGAAAATGGCGTTTCTCGTTTCGGACAACACCGTCACATCGGCAACGACCACTTCCCCGCTAACCCCTGCATCGTCATCGTGGGTGTTGTCCCATGCATCGATCACGAGATAGAAATCTTGCCATTCGTCGTTTCCAAACAGCGAAGTGTAGACCTCGGGGGCGTCCATGGCGACTGAAAACGTAACCTCTGAACGGGATTCGTACTGATGGACATCTCGGTAAGATTGCCAGCCGAGTGGATTGAAACTTCGCCACTCGGGCGGGATATCGCTCAGCACATTGTTGTCGCCGCCTGCAAGGTCAATGTCCTGCCACCACCACCCGCCGTGAATCATTCGGTAGACATCCTCGTAGCGGGCATATTGGGACGAAGTCATCAGATAGACGTCAGCATCAACCGGTTGGGATTCGCCCCCGGACACGCTATAGAGGTTCACACAGAAGGTGGTTCGATGGGCGCTGGAGAGATTGAAACGCAAGGCACCAGCACTGTCGTTACCAACGAGCATGGTGATGTAATGGCCTTCGGTGAACGGCACCAAGGTGGGCAGAGGCCATGTTGGATTGTACATCCAAGCCTCCTCGGGATGAAGGGCTTCATCCCAATCACCGAGGATTTTTCCTGAATCTTCGTCCTCACCAAAACCGTCATCGCCGTTGGTTCGCACGTCGTCTTCGTAACCATAGTACGGCATACCCCAGGATGAAAAAGGCACGAGGGCGTGACGCTGGACCGTCTGGTTCCACTCGGTGTTCACGACCTCGCCCTCGCATCCCGTTGCGGCTTGGGCGTTAGGAGCCAAGCCGCCTCCAAACGACAGCACGGGCAGAAGGAACACCGTGACCAGTGCAAAAGCAGCCCATCGCATCCCTTGCATCGACCTGATGGTGGAAGCGGCGGTTTTAGGAGATTCCCTCATCGTCGTCGCAAAGGACGAATATATCCGCTGTCGTCGTTGCGACGCTCGTCCTTCGAGAGAATCTTCGGTGCTGGGGGCGGCTGGTGGTGATCCATGCCCAGCAGTCCACCTTGCGACTCAACGTGTTCGATATCGGTGTACGTTTCAGCCGCTTCTTTGGCCTCTTCTTCGAGCTCTGTTGGTTCACGCATCACCAACCAACCCAAGATGAGGGCAACCACGATCAAAGCGATGAAGGTCGCCAGTTCAGAGCCAGCGTCAGCCAGCCAGGACTTCCATTCTTCTGCGCTGAAATCGGAAAGGGAAGGGGGGCCTTCGGGCTCGGGGACCACTTCGATGTCCTCGGCCAGCGTAGCACACTGGCCCATGCCGTCGCAGACTTCCACCATCACAGTGTAGTATCCTGTCGCATCCCACGTGTTGATGGTTCGCGTGGTTGACCCTGCGATGGGTGTGACCCAATCGTCCTCAGCGTTGCCGTTTTCATCGGCATCAACGTCCAAGTCAAAGTCCCATCGAACGCTGTAATCGGTGCCGATGCGCTCGTCACGCTCGCTGATGGAACCGTCCTCGACGTCGAGGTCTCGATAAATCTCCATCTCGCTTCCGACCTCCATGTCGTGGATATCGGCATCAAAGGAAGCAGAAGAGCCGCTGAAAATGCTCTCTGGAACGAAGATAGCCTTGACTTCGGGAGGATGATCCACCACGACGGTGAAGGTCGAGCGGGACACATCGCCTGTTCCAAAGGCGTCCCTTACCGTGAGCGAGACGGTGTAGGTGCCCGGCAGTGTATAGGCATGCCACGGTGAAGCACCATGCTGGAGTGGGGTGGCATCACCGAAATCCCACGTGTACTCGACCAAGCCGTTCCAATCAGGCGATTCCGTTTCAAACGGGACGTACTTGCCTTCGAATTGTCGGTCACCGTCCCGAGTTCCGCTCGAATCAAAGTACAACAAGCGCTTCGGTGCGGTCACAACGGCGCCGTCTTCGTTGAAGGTGTGCGACCAATCATCGGGAGTGGAGCCTTCGGGGAACACCGTGGAGGTGGTGATCAATTCGCCGTCCAACCAACCATCGAGGATGCGAACTTGGATGATTGGCAAGGGGTTGGCAATGCGAACCGTCATCGTTCGTGGGAAGCTTTCTGCGCCTTCCTTGTCCGTGACGACCAAGGTCACGGTGTGAATCCCAGGTGTCGTAAACGTGTGGGTGACTTGAGGACGGTCGCCAAAGGTTCCATCCGAAAACGTCCAATTCCAGACCTCAATGTCGCTTGAGTCGCCCACCACCCCGTCAGGGTCCCTGCTGTCCAAACCATCGAAGACATAGGCGGTGTCAACCGCTCCGTCCTCTTCTCGGAAATCAATTTCTTTTGACCCCATGGCAGAGAGCGTGCGTACATCAAAGGTCGCCACCGGGAGTTGGTTCAAGACGACCACGTTCAACACGGCGGTTGCTTCGCTTCCGTCGTCATCAACCACCGTCAAGGTCACGGTTTTGTTGCCGGGGGTGTCCCACGCAACGATCGGATTGCTCTCGCTGCTTGAGATAATGGAATAATCATCGGAGCGAACAGGAGTTCCTGCGCCAACTCGAACGCCGTCGGTGAACGTCCAGGTGTAGCCCACCAGAACCCCGTCGTCGTCTTTGAAGACGTCCGGCATGACCAGCGAAGTGTAGGTCATCGTGGTCAGCGTTTCCGTGAAGATTTGAACAGGCAATCGGTTGTTGATGTGAACGAGGAGGGTTTTGGTGCCGATATTGATGCCGTCAGAAACGGTCAATGTCAGGTTGAAGGTGGCGTTTTCGCCGTCGATGTCGTTCCACTCATGCTGCTGGGAGTAGACGCCCGTGCCGCCCGAGGTGGTTCCATCGCCCCAATCCCATTGGAAGTCAAGATATTCAAGGGGCACGTTGTCAGCCGTGCGACCTGCTGAAAACAAGATGCGTTGGCCGGTCAACAAGGAAATGTCTTGGTCGATGACCACGTTGTTGACCGATATGATTGGAATCGGTGCGGAATCGTCGGAGACGTTGATGGCATGCAGTTGAGTTTCCGACCATGAACCTCCACGATCTTGGACCCGTAAGGTGGCGTTGTAGGAACCCACAGCGGTGTAGGCTCGAAGCGGAGATTTCAGATTCGAAGAGCCGTTGTCCCCAAACACCCAGGCATAGGCGGTTGGCAAATCAAGGTAGGGCAACGTGTTGTTGTCGAGAGAAAGACCCCATGCATCAAACCCTCCACCCAAGAATTGGATGTTTTCCCAGGTTTGAACGTCGTTCATGGAGACCGTACCGTTGGCGACGGGCTTCATGTTGTTGAGCAATTGTGGCGAGGTTTGCAAGGTATCCACAACATCACCCAGCATGTCTTTCATGACGAGGTCAAAGGAATACTGATCGGACAACGGTGCCGTGAAGTGGACCTCACCGGGAACATCGATGCCACCGCCGGCTGCGATGCGGTCGGTGATGGTGTCAACGAGTTGACCCGAGCTGTCCTTGACGCTGATTTCAACGTCCAAGTCCTCGAAAAAGGCGTTGGAGAGAACACCGTAATTGATGTTCACCGTGTCGTCTGAACCGTCTCCATCTCGGTCGGAGAGGACGGTGTTGTTGAGCGAGAGCGTGGCTGGCGAAGTGATTCGAGCAGCCTCGACATCGATCACGCCGGTCGGGTAGGAAGGGCCGCAAGAGGTGTAGTCGCAATCCGCCACGGTGCTGGCGTACCACGTGATGACCCAGACTTCGTCGGTGAGGTTGCCAAATCCGGGCACAAGGCCGGTAGCCACGTTGTTGACGAAATTGAGGTCGGTGACGCTCCAAAGGCCGTCCGTGGTGGCCTTGGTCACAATAACGCCGTCGAATTGGCTCTTATCAGCCGTCATACGAAGCGTCAGGGGTGCGGGAGAGGCTGCGCCCGGGGTGAATTTGAACGAACGAATGCCCCAACCTTCCAGCGTGTTCCCCGTGGACGACCAAGGTCCAGACCAGTCGCTGTTGGTTTCGGTGGGTTGGGCGCGACAGAACGCACCGCCGGTGCACACGGGGTTGAGGTCCAAGTTTGGATAGCCGTAAATGCCCTGATCGGAATCCAACGTCACGGCTACGCTGAAGTTGGCAAAGGCCTCGTTCATCGTGCGACCGAGGAGGCCCACTTGGCCGGCTTGGGGCGAAAGAAGCAGGTTCTCAACGCCCCGTCCACCGGTCGCTGAGTCCTGAACGAGTTGTCGAACGGCAGGCCCACCGCCAAGGTGCTCAGCGAGGTACATCGTGAACAGGTAGCCTGCTCCATAATCGGCAATGCGCTGATTCCACCATCGCACGGATTGCTCGGGTGAGCCGGTCCATGCATTGACGTGTCCCCGCAGGGTTGAGTCTGCGCCGAAACAGAGGTAGATGGCGACGTCGGCGTTGCCTTCGTCAATCCACAGATTTTCGTAAGGGTCCAGCGCATTGTGCAGCAGGTGTTCGAGTTCGTGGGCGAGAATGGATTTGCCCCAACTCAAGGTGATGTCGGCGAAATCGACGAACACGGCTTCCCTGGAACTGGCGAAGGAGGGTGCAAAGTAGCCGCCGGTGTTGTAAGCGCCATCGATGTCGTAGATGATGATCTGCACCTGACAGTTGTTGTCAACGTCGGGAGGAGCAAGCCCACGACCGTCTTGGTAGTCCTTCCCGTAGTAGGTGGTCATGGTCGGGTAGATGGTGGAATCCCACGTGCTGGCCAAGTTGTTGAGAACGGTTGAGGTCAGGGTACGCCCGCTTTGAACGATGAAAGCCACGCTGGTGGTCGTCTTGGCAACATAGGCTGAAATTTGACCCCCCGCCGTGTTGACGGTGAGGGTGTCGCCGACGGAGTGTGGGGTGCATGCGCGCCCGGCCGAGCGGCCCATCGACGGCTCAACCACCATCGAATCAACACCCGGGCGGCCGGCATCAATCCATGCCTGGCGCATGAAGGATGTGGCCGAAACAACCGGCTCTTCCTCGTGAATAAACAAATACTCACTTCCTGTGCTGGGGTCGAATTCATCAAGATCGCCAATGACAATACCACCGGCTTGATAGGGTGTGGCTTCGGTGGTTGATGCGTTGCCTTCTGCACCTGCATGCAGGAGCAAAGGCCCACCGCTGGCAAACACCATGAGAAGCATGAAGAAAATCGCTGGACTAGAACGCCGTTCCGACAATTGCATCACCGTAGGGAATCGCAGCACGGATTCCTATTTTACCGAAGCAAAAGGAGGTATTTAAGAGTCCGTGGTGAAGGCATCACCATGCATCAAGCGATACCTCGCACGCATGGCGTTCCATTCGTGCTCGGTTTGCTGGTGATGTTGAGCCTTGCAATGCCGTTTGTCAACGGCAGTTCCAACGAAGATTCTTGGCCCAGTACCTCGGTTTCCATCTGTGCTGCGAGCGAGGACCTCGCGTTCAACGGCACCAACGCAAACCACTCCGTGCAGTGGCAAGTTGGACTCGGGCCTCGCCTACCAGGCTCAAACGCTTCTGCTGAATTCCGTCATCACCTCAACGCCACGCTGAGCAACGAGGGGTGGGCGGTCACGCAAACCGTTCACCATCGGCACGGCATGAACCTCACCAACCTCGAAGCACGGTGGGCTGGTTCAGATCCCGACGCAGGGCAAGTCGTGCTTTCCGCCCATTACGATTCCCGCAACATTGCCGACCACGACGTCAACGAAACCAACCAATCCTTACCGGTCCCAGGGGCCAACGACGGGGCAAGTGGCGTCGCCGTTCTCATCGAACTCGCAAATCACATCCCCGGGATGAACTTGCCCTACGACGTGGTGCTCTTCTGGAACGATGCAGAGGACCAAAACGACAACTACACGGTTGGTGCTGAAGCTTGGGCTGAAAACCTCACGCAGGATGAGATCGACGCCACCCACGCTTTCGTGTTGTTGGATATGGTGGGCGACGCCGATTTGCAGCTGCAAAACATCAATCCCGGCAACAACACCCTGAAGGAGCGCATCGTGGTTTTGGGCGCCGCCCTTGGCTTGGTCGCTGATGAACCCGACTGTCACGGAAACAACGGGCTGGACATCATCCAGTACAATGTCGAAGTGGCTGTCATCGACGACCACGTGCACGCCCACAACCTCAACATTCCCAGCATCGATGTGATGGACCCCGTCTACGGAGAGCCGAAGTTCAGAACCTTTGGCTCTTACTGGCACACCATGCAAGACACCCCTGACAAGGTCAGTGCTGAATCGCTGAGCCATGTGGGTCGCTTGGTGGAATTGGGACTTCGGACCGATGCATTTGTTGATGTTTCGTCGGAGTTCGAAGAGGACACGAACCTACCAAGCAACAACGTACCTTCGGTTGAAGAAGAGCAACGAATGTCCAAGGCCATCTTGGCCATGGTGGGACTTGGCGTGGTTGGTGTGCTTCTTGCACTCGCAGAACGCGAGGTGAGGTCATGATGCACATGCGCGGTTGTTCGCCAAAGAGGTATTATCCGCGCACGGCATCGTCGGTATGGAGGGGAGACCGTGAACGCTGACCGTGAGCAACGCATGAAGGCCCTCAGGGAGCGGGTCCAAGCGAAGAAAGCGGCGGGCGCACTCCCTCACGAACCCGAGGAACTCGTGGTGTCCTCCACCGAGGTGGAATTGACCGAGGTCGCCGCTGAAGCCACAGAACACGATGAATGGTTTGAGATGCTGGACAGGGATGCAGACCGATGGCGAAACCTCGCTGCGACCCTGATTTTTATCGGCAGCATCCTCGGGATTGTCAGCGGCGCCCTCATTCTCCAAGGAAACCCGAGTGAACTCCTCAACACCTCGTTGTTTGCCGAACAAGAATCCGTTGACATTTCGGGAACGGCCCTTGAGGACATCGATGGAAGCGGCGTGGCCAATGTTTCGGTGGAGTTGCTCGATGCCACGTCCCGTGTTCTCCTTCAAAGCACGATCACCGACGGATTCGGGTATTATGCCATGGAAAACGTTCAGCAAGAAGTCCACATCATCGTGTTCTCAAAAGAAGGGTACGAGACCGTGGAGCGAACCTTCATGCCCGACAACGTCGGTTTGGATCCGGTGACCATGAAGCCCGGCGAGGGGGTGCGGCAGGAAAACGACGAACAAACGACCTCCGGTTGGACCTTGGACAACGCCGTCGGGCTCTCAAGTGCCATCGGGCTGCTGACCATCTTGACCGCACTGGCAGGCATCCAAGCGGGAGTTGAAATCCGACGTGGCAAGCACTATCGACGCAGCCAATACTTTGCAGGTGTCGCCCTCTTCAGCCGTGGCCTCATCATCATCGGACCGGCCTTGATCTTGTTTGGAATGGTCGTCAATGTCTTTGCAAGGGACGATTTTGAAGACCGTCGAGAGGATTGACCATGTACCTGATCTCCGTTGAAGGTGGCGACGGTTCAGGAAAAGGAGAGGCGGCTCGCATCCTTGGTGAACTTCTACGGGATTTTCCGTTCCCAGATGTTGTGATGACGCACGAACCCCGCCGCCACAGCGAACTTGGAAAGCTGGCCCTCTCATCGGTTAAACTCGGCAACAAAACACCGTTGGAGGAAGCTGGCCTGTTCGCTGCCGACCGCCTTGATCATTCCCACACCTTCATCCGCCCGCACCACTCAACGGGGGCGATTGTCGTTTCCGATCGAAACATTCACTCCTCCCTGATCTACCAGGGCGTCGTTGGAGATTTGGGACTTGAAAAAGTGGCCAGAATGAACGCTGCAGCCATGGTTCCCGACCTTGTCTTTTGGATTGACTGCGACCCTGAAAAGGCCATGAAACGCATCAAATCAGGCACCCTTCGCATGACCAGTCAGAAGCAAGAATACTTCGAAACCGAAGAAATTCAAACATCGATTCGGCAAGGTTTCCATGAAATGTTCGGAAGCGAAGACCCGGTTCCAGCCCCGTTCAACAACTGCTTTGTGGTTGGTCCAATCATGAACGAAGGTGGATTGGATGAATTGAAAACAAAACTCCGGTCCGAACTTCGTCGATTTTTCAACAAAAAACCACTTCCGCTCAACGTTGACCGGGACGAAGTGGACCGAAACCTGCTCAGCGCGTTGGTTCACGATGTGAAGAAACAGCGACGTTTGCCAGGCGCACCTCAGGAACAATCCGCCATCCATATCGGATGGCTCGGAGGAAAATCGCCGGCAGATTGGATGCAAGACGCCGAAGACAACTGGCCCTCCGATTCGGCCCAAGAAAACGATGTTCCGGCCTCACCGCTGGCTCATTCGTGTTGGTCCATCCTCGGCACCCTTTCGTTGATGGTCGGCTCAAGCGAAGTGCCGCGCCTCCACGCTTCGTTGGGCCCCGTGCGCATGGTTACACAGCGCCATACGCAGCGACTCATCAAATGGCTACTGGCGGAAAACTGGGTGCACAAGCAGCAACACCACACTCCATTCACCGATGCCCAATTGTTCAAACTGCGCGACGAACGGCTTGGTTTTTCGCGATTGACGTTGGCCATGTGGCCCCTTCGCACCCACTTGGCATCGTGGAGACGCGCCCATCCTTCCGAGCCTTGGCAGCGTGCTCTCAGCGATATTTTTGCAGTTGAAGAAGGCAAAGAACTCGCCGTATCGTTGAAGAAAGCCGTCGACGACATTCACCACCGTCTGGCCATCCTGACCAGCGGCCACGATGGATGCCCCCTGCCGACCACCGCTGCCGAACTTGAGGTCTGGTGGTCGATGCGGCCTCCGAATCATTCCGATTCGTGAAGCTCTTCGACGGCTTGGGTTTTGGCCAGCACAAACGAGGCGTTTCCGGGCAACAAAACGCTTCCTGCACCCACGAAGGCTTCTGCACGAGCAGAGAACATGGAACACACCAAAATCCCGAGACCCAAGCCAAACGGAATGCCGGTGAGGACACGCTTGAGGTTGGTTGATTCGTACGAGGTGAGGAGTTGGAGGAAGCCATCGGCAATCAGCGGCAAACAGAGCAGCAACCCGCATGACAACCAAAGCAAAGTTCGCTGATTTCGCTGGTAAACGCCACCGAGCCAGTTATCGGGGATCATGGAAAGGCATGTGTCCCGTACCGTCCATCGGTTCCATCCACGTCGAGTGAACATCGCTCCACCGACAAACATCCCAAAGAAAATGCCGATATCACGGGTACAGACTGGAAGTTGGTTGTTATTTACTTCCCATGAGCGTTCGTGTTTTTGATGGCAATTAAGATCACCGAATCCATAGATGAAGCCCGCATACGGGTTGATTTCTGTCCAGTCAAACGCACTGTGAACGTGCAATTCTCCGTCGTGCTCGTGTTCGGCAACCGGCACGTTCCCGTTGGACCCCCACCCGTTTTGGCTTGCGTAGTCAAACGCATTGGCCCTGGCGGAAAGGGCGGGCACAGTTCCTGCTTCGATGGTCATTGGAGCCAAAAAAAACGAGAATAAGAAGAAGCCGCAAATTCCCATCACCCATCGTCCGATTTTCGATTCTCGTTTCCTGTCAAGCAGGCCGTTGGGCTCCATAGAGGTTGGAGGGGCAGAGCGCCCTTCATTCTTTCCTCATCAGACCAAGCCTTCAATGCCGAGGGCCGGCAGGTCGAGCCATGCCCGAGGAGGTGCACCCGAGGATTGGCCTTCGAACCGGTGTGCAAGCCGGGGCGTTCATCGGCCTCTTCCTTGGATTTTCACTCGCCGTCGTCTCGGCACTGACCGAGCCCGATGCTCTGCTGAGATTGGTGCAATTGATGTGCATCACGCCTCTGGCTTGTGCCGTTGTGCTTGGACCGTTTCTTGGCTTGCGTCGAGCTCCCGTCCTTGTAGCCGAAGATCCGTTGGAGAAGGTGAGACAAATCCTGAATCCATACAATGAGGGACAAGGAAAGTGGCGCACATTGAGCCATGTACGCAGCGATGGTCGGACGGTCCGCATCGACTTGCACAACTCGACCCAGCCTTTGGGAATCGTTGCCGCAACTTTGCCGTTCAGCGACCGCTTTCCGATCCGCTACATCGTGGGACGTGGCGAAGCACGAAGCAGAGAACCCTTGCTTCGCCAGCAAGTCCTTGGCTACATTGAACAGCATGTCGACCTCAACCGCCGCAGGCGCACCTCTTCTTCTGTGGAAGTGATGCCAGCCTCCATCATCCAGCACATGGAAGCCACCCATCGAATGCATCGACGGCTGTTCTATCTGCTGCCCATTATCCTGTTTTTTGCGTGGTTGGAAATGCGTTAGGTGAAACGCAACAGGGCTATGAGGGTCGGCGGTTTGGCAAGGCCATGGCCAACGATGTTCGACGGGCGATGGCGTCCTTGAAACATCGCGACGTGCGAACCCGCCGGCGAGCGGTGAGAACACTGTTTGAACACGGCGACGAAAGTGTTCTGGAAGCGTTTGAACTTCTCCTGGATGACGAGGACCCTTGGTTCGTCTCCAAGGCTTTGGATGCCTACCGGATGTGGAGCTCCTCCGCAGGACCTTCTTCGGTGGGCACCTTGCTCTCCCACGCAAGCCTTGACGTGAGGCGAGCGGGCGCCAACCTCCTGGAAGGATTGGGTCAAGAGGGGAAATCGTTGGGCATCCGCGCCCTCGATGACACGGATTCTGTGGTCCAAAAACAGGCTGCTCGGGCACTGTCGTTGCTCGACGACGACGAGGTCAACAACGTCCTTGTCGCTCACCCATCACCCTCCGTTCGCAAACTTGCGGTTCAAGCAACGAACATCTCCCCTGAGCAGGTGCTCAGTCTCATGAACGATGACGTTGAAACCGTGCGAAACGCTGCCCTTGAGGCAGCCTTGGTACGCAATTTGGACCTCAACATCGAGGACATCAAGCCCCATTTAGCCGGTCACCTCCACACCGTCCCGCTCTTGATTTGGTTTGCAAACCACGCCCCACAGGAACTCGCTGATGCCGTGACCAACTTGACAGAACACCACATCAAGGACGTGACCGATCACCTGCGCAGGAACATCTCTTCGAGCAACGATGCCTTCATTCAAGCCCTGCTTCAGGCGCGATGTTTGGAACCCGTGGCGAGGTGGGTGCTCAAACAAGGGAAGGAAGAAGACGAGTTGCGATGGTCCCTTATCGCCAACAACCACTTGTCCATCATCGAGCGGAGCAAACTCCTGGAGCGTTTGATCGGGCGTGCTGGTGAAGCAGACGTCCAGCGAAGAACGGCCGAATTCATGGACCACACCACCGAAGAGTTGCTGAAGGTGGCGTGCGAGAACCTATCAACCGCCGCAACCGAAGTTTGACCATGAGCACGCCCCCTTCAGGCATCACCTTTCACGCCGATGCAACCAACGGAGCAGAACATCGCTTGGTGACCGGGCTCACCATCGAGGGACCCTTCACCGGTCGGTCGTTGGTGTTGCGGTTCCCCCGATGGGTTCCGGGATCGTATTTTCTTCGCGAACCCATCCAGCACATGTTTGATTTTGAGGCATACGATGAAGACGAAGATGCCTTGACATGGAAACGCGTCGGCGTGGACAGCATTACGGTTCGTTTGCGTCAAAACACCGCGAAAGTCCACCTTCGCTATCAGTTGCTGGCCAATGAATTGACGGTTCGGTCAAACCACCTTGACGCCACCCATCTTCATCTCATGCCGCCTTTTACTTGGTTTTGGCCCGAAAAAGGTGTGGAACCTTCACGCTTGGAAGAAATCCACGCCGTTGAACTCAAAGCCCCATCTGCTTGGACACCCGCCACGCAACTGCAAGCGACCAACGACGGAAAAAGCGATGGCGATGTGAAGACATGGTCCTTTTCTGCTGCAGGACGGGACCTGTTGCTTGACAGCATCATCGAAGTCAATGCCAACCCCGCCATCACGCACGTGGTCGACGGTCGAACCCATCATCTGAAGTGGTGGGACAGCGGAGGCCACCAGCCCAACGCCGACCGGCTCCAGGCCTTTGTTGAGGACATGGAGCGCATCATCCGAGAGCACCATGCGCTGTTTGGCGTTCCCGATTGGCCGGCGTACACCACCGTGCTTCATCTCACCGAGAAGGGCCGCGGTGGCCTCGAACACATGAACTCCCAGACCTCGATGATGCCTCGCCAGTGCCTCTTCCCACACCATCCGGAAGAATACCGTGACCTCGTGAGCCTTTTTTCTCACGAATACCTTCACCAGTGGAACGTCAAACGCCTCCGTCCCAAATGCTTCCTCGACTACGATCTTCAATCCGAAGTCCACACCGATTTGTTGTGGTGGTTTGAAGGAGGAACTTCGTGGCTTGGCGACATGATGTGTGTTCGTTCAGGCGCTTGGAGTGAAGAAGATTGGCGGTTGGATTTTGAGCGCAAGATGAAGCGCCATACGCAAAGCAACGGGATGCATCGAGAATCGTTGGCGGAATCGAGCCATGATGCGTGGATACATCTCTATAGAAGCGGTCCTTACACCAGAGAGAGTCAAATTTCCTACTACCTTGAAGGCGAGTTGGCCATGCTTTGTTTGGACGTTGAATTGCGCCGCAGAAACAACAACGAATATGGTGCCTGTGATTTGATGGCCGAAGTGGTGCGTCGGTTTTCAATCGCATCTGATGAGGCCGTTGAACACGGCGTGGACTACAGGGACATCCGGACCACGCTCAAAGCCTGCCCGGGAGGCTCGAGCATGGGCCCCTTCCTCGACCGGTTGGTGAAGCAGCGCGCCCTGCCGAACATCACCAAAGCGCTGTCGTTTTTCCGGTTGAAATTGGCACCTCCAGAAAGCACCATCGAACATCCTGGATGGTTGGGTATCAACACACGGGACGGGACCGGGAGAGTCACCATCACGACCTATCATGCAGGCTCTCCGCTACGAACCTTGAGCCAGGTTGGAGACGAGGTGTTGGCCATTGACGGTGTTCGTGTTCGCTCCTCAAAGCACCTCCAGCAACTGGTTGCAGGCCGTGCAGGTGAGAGCGTTGCGCTCGAATTGAGCCACGAGGGCATCCTTTCTTCGGTGGAGGTGACCATTTCACCCTCTCCCCAACACGGCGTCACCCTGCAGGGAAAAGGAAACGAACGATGGAGAGGATGGATCACGACTCGTCAGGGCCAGTAAACGAAGGGAACACCTTCAATGTCTCGAGTGAGAAGAAAATTGGCGGCGTGTCGTTGGCGATGCTGTGGCGGCTCGTTTTCGGTGGAAACAGCCTTTCCGACAGACTCATTTCGACCACCTCGACCTTGGTGAGCGTTTCACGCCCGCAATGGGGCCATACGTCAACGTGAATGCTTTCGTCCTCAAGATAGTTAACGCACAACGCGGGTAAGCGTTTGAGCCCCAACAGAACGCCCACCGAATGTCGGTGGTGCCCGTCGAGGATGGCTCCTGTGGCTTGGTCAACGATCAGAGGCTTGGTGTAACCTCCCCATTTTTTGGTCATTTCCAAAAGTTTGTCTCTGTTTTTGATTTTGATTTCTTCATGGGGTTTCAACCATTGGAGGGGGACCAGCGCCACGTCATCCTCTGTCCACTCCATGGCCTTTGGAGGGGAACCTGTCCGATAATGCTTTTTCACATCCTGCCCCGCCTCCAGAGCAGAGGCGTGGTCGTGGGCAGTGAGACGAGGTTTGTTCCTGGTGTGGAAGCCGACCTCGTTGGTGAACCGGTGCCTGCTCGTATGCGTGCATGGCTGCTTGGTTTGCCCGACGACCTATGCGCCATCCTCAACAAGCTCTGCACCAACGGTCACGGAGCTTGGTTGGTTGGAGGGGCTGTTCGTGACGCATGGGTCGGTGCGTCACAGGGCGAGATGGACATCGACGTGGCCACCACCCACCCTCCCGAGGAGGTCCTCTCTTTGTTTGGCGCCGATGCGATCGATACCGGTTCAGCCTTTGGAACCATCACGGTCAAAGGCGACGGCAACCACTACGAAATCACCACGCTCCGCACGGAGTCGCTCTACAGAGACGGCCGTCGACCGGAGCAAGTGGAATGGGGAGATTCGCTCAAAGAGGACTTGAGTCGGCGCGATTTTACCTTCAACAGCATGGCCGTGGACGCTGGGCGTGCCCTTCTCTACGACCCGTACGATGGCATTCAAGACCTGCATGACAAGACGGTCAGAGCCGTGGGCGATCCTGCGGTTCGATGTGAAGAAGACGCGTTGAGGATCTTGAGGGCGTACCGGTTTCTCAACCGGGAAACCGAAGCATTGTGGACCATGGATGGCGAACTTCAACGCGCCGTCATCAGTAAAAAAGGGCGTCTTTCGATGGTCGCCACGGAACGACGATGGATGGAATTGAAGAAAATCATGAACGGGCATCACGCTGGAGCCATCTTGAGTCAAATGAAACGCGACGGCGTGCTCGCCGTCGTTTGGCCTTCGTCGACCACCGTTCGCCACGAACTGCTCGAAGCCCTCGATGAGCCGCTCCTCAAAGGACTGCAGGCGCACCATCGGGTGGCGGTCATGATGATTGAACAACCAACCAGTGCCCTGCTCAGACACCTCACGGACATGAAGAGTTCAAAGGAATTCCAACGTGGAAGCGCGCTGTTCCACGAACGATTGCCTCATCTTCCCACCACCACCATCGGCGAACTGCGTGTGTTTGACCACGTGCTTGGCCCCGACGCCGCCCTCCATCTCAATGTCCGGTCGGTGCTCGAACCGCTACGCCCCTTTTTCCATGGCGAAGCAAAGCACCCTCCCGCTCAGCCGAACCAGACCTCCGAGGCTTGGAAAGCCATGTCGCCCCGTCAGTCTCCCGACGATTGCCTCGTTGACGGGCATTGGATCATGCAACGAACCGGCCTACCGCAGGGCATCCGCCTTGGCCGACTCAAACAATGGCTCCACCGTTTGCAACTCGAACATGATTTCACATCGGTCAGCGAAATGGAGGCGTTGTTGAGTCGACTGCCGTTCGAACACGGCGACCATGAGAGTTGGCCGAGCGTTTCCTTCCCCTGATGTGCAGGCATCATCTTGATGTTTAGGCGTGTGTTGGGCGGTGCATGGCAGAAATTCGTTTGCCAGAGAAAGAAGCGTTTTACCCTGAAGTTCAGACCATTTCAAAGCGAATCAGGCGCATCAGTGAAAACAACACCATGGCGCAATTGCTTCATTCCAATTTCAAAAATTGGCTTCAAACCTCGTCGGTCTCACCCGTTCAACTGACCAAGGACCTTGATGCCGACAACAACGGCCTGATTTCGGGAGAGGAATTTGCAGGTCTTCTCGGTGCGATGACAGGAGAGCGCCCTCCAGATTGGGTGGTTGAACTCGTTTTCTCCTTCGTCAAAGCCGATACCAGCAAAGGCATTCCTATCGTTGATTGGATGGCATTTTTGGCAGCTAGCGGTCTTGAAATCCCTGATGATTTGTTTGAGCAACCCGTCGTGATCACCGGGTCGTTGTTGATTCACGAAACCACCGTCAACGTCGGTGATTCCATCACGGTCCACGCCTCGTTTAACGAGCCGGTTGACGCCTACGAAACCAAAGTCACCAACACGAACACCGGTCAAACCGAAGCTTTTGTCACCAACAGCGACGAAATGGATTCGCCAACCTTCGACGAGTTTGTTCTTGAATCCGACGAAGAAGGTGTGTTTCGTGTTGAACTCCTCCACCATGGTGTTCGTCTCGACGAGAGCGAATTCACAGCCCTCGCCGTCCCCGAACCACCTGAGGAAACGGAGATGGTGGAACAAGCACAGCATGAACACCACGCACCATCTGCTCCCGCTGTTGCTGTTGAGGAAGATGGGTTTCCGGCCTTGCTTGAGCGCCTTGCGGAGGCCAAACTCCGAAGCGATACGGAACAAATCATCGGCCAAACCTCTCCGTACGCCGTGAACTTCACCGTGAAGACCACGGAACGGACGCTGATGGGAACCGAGGCCTACACCGGTGGGTCAACCCTCACCTGCAGGACCGATGACGGCGCTGAATTTGCCATCATGATGAAAAGCGACGAGCGTGTATTCTCCAAAGGCGAGCACCTCCACGCCGTGGTGGTTCCTCACGCATGGTCGGTCGCCCTACGCCGCCTTGTTTGCCGAGAGCAGTGATCACTTCAGCGCTCGTGCGATGACAATTCGCTGAACTTCTTGGGTGCCTTCGTAGATTTGCGTGATCTTTGCGTCTCGGAAGAACCGTTCAACCGGGAATTCCTTGGTGTAGCCGTAACCCCCGAGCACCTGAATCGCTCGCTCGGACACCCACATGGCCGTGTCACCGGCAAACAACTTGGCCATGCTGGCTTCTTTCGAGTGGCGTGGTCCATCGGCGTGGTAGTGCTGTTCTTTGGTCCAAGCCGCTTTGTAGACAAGCAAACGGGCCGCTTCAATTTGCGTGGCCATGTCGGCCAAATACGCCATGATCATCTGGTGGTAGGCGATGGGTTTGCCAAAGGCTTCACGCTCGTGAGCATACTGGAGGGCGGACTCGTATGCACCTTGGGCGATGCCGAGCGCTTGGGCGGCGATGCCGATGCGGCTGTTGTCGAGCGCGTTCATGGCGATGGGGAAACCGTTGCCCACGCCTTTGATGACGTTCTCGATAGGGACTTTGCAGTCGTTGAGCACAAGGGTGCAGGTGTCGGAGGAACGAATACCGAGTTTGTCCTCTTTCTTTCCAACCGAGAAGCCTTCAAAGTCGGCATCGACGATGAACGCCGTGGTGCCACCGTGTTTCTTTGAACCGTAATCGGGATGGTCAACATCCTTGGCAAACAGCACGAGGATCTTGGCCTGGGCACCGTTGGTGACCCACATTTTCTCTCCGTTCAGAATGTAGTGTGTGCCGTCCTCGGACAATTTCGCCTTGCACGACATGGCAGCGGCATCGGTTCCAGCACCGGCTTCGGAAAGTGAGTAGGCACCTACTTCCCCGGCTGCGAGACGAGGGAGGTAGGTGTTCTTTTGATGTTCATCGCCGTGGAGGGCGATGGTCATGGAGCACAACCCGACATGGACACAGAACATCACGGCGAAGGAAGGATCAACACGAGCCAGTTCTTCGATGATGATGGCTTCGGAAACATCGTCGATGGGAGAGCCGCCGTAGGCTTCTGGAATCGTGATGCCGTGCAGGCCGTATTCAAGGAAGGCTTCCCATTCCTCAGCGGGCGGGAGTTGGTGTTGGTCGCGATGTTCGACCGTGGGTGCGAGAACGGTTTCTGCAAAGTCCCTGACCAGTTCTCGAATCATTTGCTGTTCGTCGGTTTCTCCGAAAATCATACGCTCCCCATCCTGCCGAGTGTGTGGAGTTTCTTAACCCGTTTGTTCGTTCAAAAAAACAGTTTCTTCCTCAGTATTCATATACCACCTGTGGAAGGCGCGTTTAGGAGGAAACAGAATGGATGATGAAATCGTCGAGTTCGTAATCGCTCAAGACCGCAAATATTCGATGGACCACTTGTGGTTCCAGCAAAAAGAACAGAAACTGATGATCGGCGTGAGCGAGTTCCTCCGTGTTGAAATCGGCGATATTCTCCGCGTGATTCTGCCTCAAGCCGAAACCGAAGTGGACGAAGGCGGTAGCCTCTTTTCCCTGTGGAGTGCTGACGAGAAGGTCTCCCTTTCCTCTCCCTTTTCCGGCGTCATTTCCGACGTCAACGGTGAGGTGGAAATCAATCCCGATTTGGTCAACGATTCCGCGTACAACGACGGTTGGATCATTTTGTTGGAACCCCATGAGTTGCAAATCAATCCCGAGGACAAGCAACTCCTTGAGAACCTCATGGAGCACGACGAATACGTTGAGTACCTCGCAGAGCTCTGACCCCGCCAAATGAGCGTAACCGCATCATCCCGAAGGATGATGAACTCACACCCGTTCCAAGACCCATGAGCGACGCCATGGACCAACTCCGTGAAAGTCTCAAAGCTGCTCCCGTGATTTGGAAAGGTGAATACCCATACTTCATCCATCCCATCACCGACGGCGTGCCTCGCATGCACCCCGATGTGCTGACGGCCATCACTGAACTGGTCGTTGACCGGGTGGATTGGAACAACGTGGATCTCTTGCTGGGCATCGAAGCCATGGGCCTTCCGCTTACGGCACCGCTGAGCATGGCCACCGGCATCCCGCTGGTCATTGCACGAAAACGCTCCTACGGTCTGGAAGGCGAGGTCGAAATCGACCAATCAACGGGCTACTCAAAGGGAGCGATGTACCTCAACAACCTCCGAGAAGGTGAACGCATTGCCATCCTCGACGATGTGCTCTCAACCGGAGGTACTCTTGAGGCTGTCATCGAAGGCGTTCGTCGAGCCGGTGCCCAGGTCACCGAAATCATCGCTGTCGTGGAAAAAGGTGGAGGACTCAAGCGCCTTCAGGACTTGTATCCTGACATCAACATTCAGTCGCTCGTTCGACTCGAAATGGACGGTGCCACGGTGGTGCTTCTCGACTGAACGCCAATGGGTGCCTTCATGAGGGAGCGGCCACGCCGCAGGGTTGAGGGAGAACATGGATCTCGACCGCCATGACTTCGAACTGGACGAGTTGATGGAGCGTATTCGCGCCAACGACAACCGACTCATTGCCCTTCAAGTGCCGGAAGGCCTCAAGATGCAAGCGCTTGAGATGATGGACACCATCGAAACCGAAACCAGCGCCCAGGTCGTGCTCGCCGCTGACCCCTGCTACGGGGCATGCGACCTGGTGCACGACAAGATGCAACTCATGGGGGTCGAGTTGGTCGCCCACATGGGTCATTCCCAAATGAACATCGATTCAGGGATGCCAACCCAATTCATCAACGTCACCTACGACGGTGACCCGGAACTCAGTCCCGTCCTTCCGTGGCTGGAACAACATCGGGCCATGGCCCAAGCGCGCCTTGCTGACCAAGCCAACACCACCGAATTGACCGAGGAAGAGGCACAAGAGCGATTCATGGACGCTGTCGGGCGCATGGCACCGCTCACCGATACCAAACTCGGCTTGGTGGGCTCCATTCAACACCTCCATCTCCTCCCCGACTTTCATGACCGTCTGGAAAAGGCGGGCTTTGATGTCACCATCCCCATCGGCGGTGCACGCCTCTCGTTCCCAGGCCAAGTGTTGGGCTGCAACTACTCTGGAGACGACCCCTCCATCGGCCACTACCTCTTCCTCGGAAGCGGCGATTTTCACCCCATCGGTCTGGTCCTTCACACGGGCAAACCACTGGCGATGCTTGACCCGTACACCGGCGACGCTGAAGAAATGTCCCTTGAACGCATTGAGCGCATCCTCCGCCAGCGTTTTGGCCTCATCATGAGCGTTCAAGATGCCAACTCGTTTGGGATCCTGATCGGCGAGAAACCCGGCCAAATGCGGCGGACACTCGCTTTGCGCATGAAGCGCATGCTGGCCAAGCACGGCAAGAAAGGCTACTTGCTCGCTCTCGAGCACGTTGGCCCCGAACTCATCGACTTCTATCCCGTGGACGCCTTCGTGAACACGGCTTGCCCTCGCATTGCCATCGATGACGCCGTCAAATACCGCAAACCGCTCATCACTCCCTTTGAACTTGAAGTGGCGCTGGGTGAAAAGCAGTGGGAAACCGGATACCAGTTCGATGAAATCCCTTGATTCATGCGCTCTTTTGTCCCAAAAGGGGCGTCGGCGGCGAAATTGACAACCACATCTTTTAGAACGGTTGACAACAGCATTCCCTTGATATGACGTGGTACTTGGACCGCATCGGCGCTGGGCTCATCATCGCCCATCCAGAGATGTTGGATT
>JAYQAK010000004.1:19593-36704 GCA_038136695.1 Candidatus Poseidonia sp. | reverse complement strand
CGAAATTGGTTTCCTCTTGGGTTTCCGACGCATCAAGCGACTGGGACAACGACGGTTGTCAAGATGCCACCGAAGATGAGGACGACGACAACGACAATGTCAACGACGTCAACGAAACCGGGGCCGTTCTGGACCTCTGTCCACAAACGCCACGAAACGCAACAGACGTGAATGAGGTCGGTTGCGCTGCCATCGAGCGCGACACCGATAACGACGGTGTCAACGATTTGGACGATCAGTGCGAAGGTACACCCAGCGGGTTGAGCG
The DNA here is from genome assembly GCA_038136695.1 of Candidatus Poseidonia sp. GTDB lineage: Archaea > Thermoplasmatota > Poseidoniia > Poseidoniales > Poseidoniaceae > Poseidonia. Next base: position 36,437 of record JAYQAK010000004.1, on the reverse strand, counting down.
TCAATGTGTTCGGATGCGCTGACCTCGACGGTGACGGCGTATTTGCCAACGTTGACCTGTGTGCCAATTCACCGGACCGATGGACGGTCGATGCACAAGGATGTGCCGTGGTTCAGCGTCCGGTTGCTTGGACCGATGCAGCCTCCCTCAACGGACCGATGCAAGTGGTTCCACAATTCTCTTTCCCAACACTGAACGGTTCGTTCAACTTCAAAGATCGATGGACCGGTCACGACGTCTATTTTTTCATGTTCAAGTACACGGATTCCTCGGGAAACAACAACGGTGCAACATGGGGCCAGAACCCAGGGAAGTTCATACGCAATCTCCCCGAAAACACGCATCTCTTTTACGGCTCCTTTGACAACTCCTATCACAACGATGTCGTCCAACAACGAAACGCTGTCTTGGCAGGGCTGACGACCTCTGAGGAGACTTACTGGGACGACCGCATTCACTACATTGACATCGATGCGAGTAACCTTGGAGGAGGCCTCGGCTCGATGATTCAGAACTTCAACAATCCATTCTTCATGGGCATCGACCGTTTCCAGCTGTCGCGGGAAACCGGCTCGCTCTATGCTTGGACGTCCCAATCCAACGACCCTTACCACCTCTCGTACGAAACCAACCAGTGGGTCGCTGAATTCCCGACCAAAGTGAGAGCACAAGACCCAGCCGTTCACGCTGTCAGCGTGATGGATTTTCAACGGCACACTGGGGGCTGGGGTGGAGGTCACTCCTCCTTTACCAACGCCACCTTCCAGTTGCCTGATAATCTGTCTTCGTACGATACCCTCGAAGTGTATCACGAACATGCGTGTTACGAGCGAAAAAATCGATATCAGAACGCTGACGGGAGTTATGGCGGATGTCACGAATGGGATTACCTCGCTTACCTCTATGTTTGCGATGCGAACAACAACTCAGTGTGCAACACCGAAATGGTTCGATGGATCACCACATACGGGCGAGAAGGAATGTGGCTTACCGATATCTCTCCATATTTGTTTATGCTCAATGACGGAGAAGAGCGCCGATTCAAATACGCAGGAGCCAATCGAGGAGATTTGACCGTGACTTTCCTGTTTAGCAACTGGGACAGTGGTACAAGGGCCATCAATGCAACGTACGCTTTCAGCGGTGGGCAATTTGACGGGACATACAACAACGAATCCCGTTACAACCGTCAACTCAACTTCACCGTTCCTTCAGAGGCAACGGGAGTGAAAATTGTGGCCACCATTACGGGCCATGGATTCCAGAAGGACGCAGCCAACTGTGCTGAGTTCTGCGACCACCAACACTACTACACGATGGGCACCCACCAAACCTACGAGTGGCATCCCATCGTGTACAGCAGTGAAGGATGTGAGAACGAGGTCAACAACGGCGTGGTGGCCAACCAATACGGCTCATGGCCCTTTGGCCGTGCGGGATGGTGTGCGGGTCAGGACGTCAAACAATGGACCTACGACATCACGGATTGGGTGGACAACACGACCAGCAATCATTTGGTCTACCGTGGATACTACAACGGCGCAGAATACGTTCCATCCGACGGGATTGGTAACGGTGGGAGAAACATCCGTGCCGTGATCTGGATTGTGTTCTATGGACCTACGACTGCATAGGCGTTGGAGAAGCAAGTTGCTCTTGTGGAACCAGCAGGGTTGTCTCAAGGTGGAGATAATCGCTGTCACGGCGTTGAGGCGTGAATCCAGCACGTAAGATGGAGGATTGGAGTTCCGTTTCAGATGCTTCCAACTTCGTGGTCCCCGATGCAGAAACCACGTTTTCTTCCATCATGGTGGAGCCTGCATCGTCTGCCCCTCCGAGCAAAGCCATTTGTGCGACGTGAAGGCCCATGGTAGGCCACGACGCTTGGATATGCTCGATGTTGTCCAAAAACAAACGGGAGACAGCAACATGGCGGAGGTATTCGGAGGAGCCTGCCCCAAGAACGTGTTTGTTTTGACCACGGTTTCGGCGGCCGAATGAATTGACTTCCAACTGGACCGGCCAAGCGATAAACGAGGTGAATCCATTGTTGTGCTCTCCAAGTGACCGGTCTTGCAATTCACGCAATTTCATCATGTGCTCAATGCGTTGTTGGGCGTCTTCTCCAAAGCCAATGACGTTGGTGGCACTGGTGGTCAAACCAAGCGATTGTGCTTCGCCCATCACACGGAGCCAATTGGCGGGTGCGCCTTTCTTTGGAGAGACATCCTTGCGAACGTCATCCACCAACATTTCCGCTCCACCTCCCGGTAAGCCGTGCATCCCTGCATCCTTTAGGTGCGCAAGCACATCCAATGTACTCATCTCACACACTTCAGCCAAGCCTTCAATTTCAATTGGGCTAAAACAATCGAGGTCAATGGTCGGATGGTTGGTCCGAAGATGCTTCAAGAGGTCGGTGTACCATGAAAATGGCAAGGAAGGATTCACGCCGCCCTGCATCAAAATGCGAGAGCCCCCGATGGCTTCCAATTCACGAACACGGCCAGATATTTCCTCGTAGGTTTGCGTATAGGTTTCGTCATGACCTGGTGGGCGGTAAAACGAACAGAACTGGCAATTGATTGTACAGACATTCGTGTAGTTGATGTTGCGATCGACGAGATACGTCACAAATCCTTCGGGATGCATGGCCATCCGTCGTTGGTGGGCTGCCTGCATCAAGGCATGCAGCGGGGCATTCTCATACAACTCCACGCCTTCGTCAAGACGCAAGCGAAGGGAGGGCGCCGTGGCACGACTCCACGTGGCTTGCCGCTGGAGGATTTCTCGCCACTGCACAGGAGCACCTCAAGGCAAAGGCGTGCCAACAATGCGTTCGATGTCTTCAACGGTTTTTGGGCAATCTTCGGTGAGAATCACGGGGCCGTCGTTGGTGACCAGCACGTCATCTTCTATTCGAATCCCAATGTTGGCGTAGCGCTCTGGGCAATCCACATCGGGGCGCCAAGCACCAAAGTAAAGCCCTGGCTCAATGGTCAGGCACATCCCTGCCTCGAGTATGCGGGGCGTCCCACCCGGTTTGTAAACGCCTGCGTCGTGCACGTCGAGCCCAATCCAGTGACTGGTGTTGTGCATGTACCAGTTACGAAGTTCCCCCTTCTCCATGTCAAGCGCCTCGTCGAGGCTTTGCCCAATGACGCCCAGTCGAATCAAACCTTCAGCCAGGACTTTTCGAGCTGCTTCATGAGGAGCGGTGTACGGCTGGCCAACTTGACATGCATCAATGGCAGCGTATTGGGCATCCAGCACCACCTGGTAAATTTCCTTCTGTGGTTCGGTGAACACACCCGAGATGGGCCAAGAACGGGTGATGTCGCTGGCATATCCTCGATACTCGGCCCCGGCATCGATCAGAATGACTTCGTCGTCGTTGCAAACATCTTGATTGGTTGTGTAGTGAAGGATGGTTGCATTTTCACCGCAGCCAACGATGGAAGGGTACGACCAACCTGACGCACCAGCGTAGGAAAAGAAACCCTCGATGACCGATTGCAGTTGAAATTCAGTCACACCGGTGCGACTGTGTCGCATAGCGAGTTCGTGGGCAATGCTGGCCACCTTGCTTGCAAACACCATTTGTTCAATTTCTGAATCGGATTTCCGAAGTCGTAATTCTGCAATCAATCCTGAGGGATCCTCTACCGAAACAGGGCCGGACCCGAAGTGTTGACGTGCTCGGTCTCTGCGACGGACGGCTTGTTCAACAAGTGAATCAACCTCTGCATGGATGCCGCCACGAACAAAGACCCGTCGTGCATCTACGAGCCATTCACCGAGATGCTGTTCGAGAAGGTTGTGGTCATATGCTTCGTCAACAGCAAAGTTTGCCAGAGCACCTTCGACGCCTGGACGGCGTCCTTCCCAAATTTCTTTCAGGGTGTCTTTGGGTTGGACGAACAGGGAAGAAATCCAGTTACCCTCTGAATTGCGAAGAACCAAAACCGATTCTGGCTCGGTCCAGCCCGTAAGATACAGCAAATCGCTTGATGTGCGGTAGCGGTACTCCACGTCGTTGGAATGAACAGCAAAGGCTGGTGAAGAGAGAATCAACAAATCACTGCTTCGAAATTGCGCTGTGAGACGGTGTTGACGCTCACGAAACTCTTGGACACCGGTGGGTTTGGGTTGTTCAGGCAACCTCGCAAACGCTTCAGCGAACATGTTGTATCCTCGCGCTTAGTCTTCTTGAATCGTTGCATTGTCACCCATCGGGTCGTCCATGTTTTCAAAGCCCGATTGTGCCGTGACGTTCTGCCACTTTGGCAACTCGGAAACCGATGTCGATTGCGAGCGTTGCCAGAGCAAACCACCAGCGATAGCGAGCACAAACAACAAGCCGATACCCAAAACAGAGGGTTGGACAGATGCAGATGCATCTTCGCTCGGATCGGTGATTTCAGCAAAAACCACGGCGCTGTCCGTGGCTCCGTCGTCATCAAACACAATCAATTCAACTTCAAACACACCGGGAGATGGGAAGTCTGCTCTCGTGAGTTGAGGAACACCTCGAATGGATTGACTCCCGTCAATCACCCAAAGATACTCAACCGCTTCGTTGTCTTGACTCGCCAATCCACTGATGCTCCAGTTTTGTTCTGGCCCAAGTTTGATGGTTTGTTGTGGACCCGTGGTGAGACCATCGACCGTGAGGATGGCGACTGGCTTGAGGTTTTCAACGCTGAAGGTTTTGCTGACCTTGACCGATTTACCCGACAGGTCGGTTGCCGTGACTTCAACACCGTAGACGCCGGAGATTGATAGATTCAATCGAAGATGGTGGTTAAATTGTACTTCATCGGGGGTGGGTGCACGGGTCGTTCCGTTTTCATGTGAGATCATCCACGTGAATGTTGCCTCCGCACCCTCGTATCCATCTTCAAATTCTGCGTGTATGTGAAACGGTTTTGATTCGCTGATGACATCGTCGATGGCAAGGTCAACCGCAGGGGGTTGCGTATCGTGAAGCAAGGTCAATCGCACCTCACCTGTGGAGCGAAGCAGATTGTCATCAACACTGAGGTCAACTTGCCAAATTCCTTCATGAAGCCCGAGTGTCGTTACGTTCATGATCACCGACAATCGGGCTGAGTCCAAGATGTAATCCAGCTGGTACGTTTCCGGTGCGGAAACACACACACCGAACGGTGCTTCACAGATTGAACCAAACACTTGGAGCAGTTCTGTTGATGATTGGGGTAACGACAATTCGGTTTGATAGATGAAGTTCCCTTCATCCGAAAGAAGAGTCGGATGACCTTCCAAGTTCATCAAGGTAGGATGGAGTTCATCGAGCAACACAGGACGATGGTGTTGTTCACCCAAGTAGATGACGGTGCTGAACCGTTGCTCAATGTGCCCGCTATCTTCTGTTTTTAATTCAACATAACACGTGCATGAATGTGAAGCCCGTTCCACGACCAAGGTCCAAGCAAATTCGCCTTCCGAGACGGGTGAAACCGATGTCAAGAACGGGCCGCTCAACAAGGTAATGGGCGTTTGACCGCTAATGTTGACAATCGACCATGTGGTGTTTCGCAGGGGAAGATTCGACGTGCCACTGAGATTGATCACCCCATCAGAGAAGGAGATGTTTTCATTGTGAAAAACCACAACCAATGTGGGTGAATCAGGTTCAAGGTGTGCAGCCTGGGAATCGGGAACCAAACTGAACATCAGCACCATCAAAACGATGATGACTGGCCTCCTGCGGCGAGGGTGGGAATTCATTTGCATCGCTGCCTCAATCACTGAACGGGTCGCACAACTCACCCTGTCCGGGGTAGGATACAGGGTTGCGTGGGTTCGTGTCCCACTTGTACTCACAGAAATTCACGTGTCCGTCTCCATCGGTATCCACCATACGGTCTGCTCCGTCGAACGGATCAAATTGGAAGTGATACTCCCAACCCGTGGCCATGCCATCGTCATCGTGATCCTGATAGTAGACCTCAGGTCCATCGTTCCAATCGTCTCCATCCGTGTCGTTGGAAATCGGATTGGTTCCGTTTTGCATCTCCTCGTAATTGGTGTAATTCTCGAGATTGTCGTAAAACCGCTGACCATCAGGCGTGTCGGGGTTGATGTTGCATTCTGAATTGGTGGAATCGTTGTATCCCGGGCAGTAGCGCTTGAGTAATCCAGTTCGGTTGAGACCATCGCTGTCAGGGTCTTCAAAGCCATCATCAATACCGTCCAGGTCGCTGTCGGGCATGGAGGGGTCCATCACACCACGGGCGCCGTAAACGCCGACTGTTTCGTTGTCTGCGAGGCCGGATTCAAACGCCAACTGCGAGTAATGGACTTCCCATCCATCTGGCAACTGATCACCATCGGTGTCGTCGTCAACAGGATTGGTGTTCCAACGGTCTGGAGCTTCCATGCCGTTGGCAAGGGTATCGTTGTCAATGTCAAACGTATCGTCTTTCATGGAACCGAGCGAAGGGTCAAGTGCCCATCGTCCGTTGCACCCGTCACACAGGTTGTTGGTCGGCATCTGGAATCCCGTCAGGTTCATTTCGCTCACTTGGAATTTGGGCTCCAAGGCGAATCCACCAAGCCAATTCTGCCACACATATCCACCGGGCTGCATGGTGCAGGAATTGGTCTGGGTTGTTTCGCAACCGGGGCGAGACCATGTTGAGGTAGCTACCCACAAACTGTGGGAATTGGTGTTTTCCTCAGCAGACTTCACCTGCATCTCCCAACCATCGAGCATGCCATCAGCATCAGTATCGTTGAGAAGTGGATTGGTTGGATTTTGGAACGGGCGAGGCACAAAGAGCACTTCTTGACCGTCGATGAGTCCATCGTCATCGGTATCTGAATTGTTGGCGTGCGTCAGGAAGTTGTCTTCACCAGCGACCACTTCTTCACCATCCTCCAGTCCATCGTTGTCGGTATCAAACATGCACGGGCTGGTTGAGTAACTCTCGCCTTCCCACATGAAATTATCACCGGCCTCTTCGAGGTCCGTCAATCCATCAGAGTCGGTATCTGGATTGGAAGCGTTGGAGCCGCCGAGGTTACAGGTGGAGGAAAATTCTTGGTAATCCGAGAGCCCATCGGCGTCGGTGTCGTAAAGGCCGGGATCGGAGGTTACCCAGGTTGGCTGAACACCACGATTGACCACCAAAATTTCCCAACCCATGACCTCTACACCGTCAATCAAACCGTCGTTATCGGTATCGGGGTTCAACGGATCGGTGCTTCTTCCGTCGAGGATGCCGTCTCGGTCACGATCGTTGGCCTTGTATTCCATCACGTTCGTGAAGCGCTCTTCTTCCTCGACGATGTTCATCCAACTGAACAGTCGAGAGTCCACGGTTTGACCAACGACGACGTTGATGGCATACACATAGCCGTCAACAGGCGCTCGCATAGGAATGACCTGTTGGTTTCCACCAGCGAGAGTAATACGTGCAGAGGCCACTTGCTGGTTCGCCTCGACCTGTTGGCCGAGCGTGACCTCGAGGCTGTGGACGAAGGCCGTGTTCTCGAGCGTGCTGTACATGACATCGCCGTCGCCATCCAAGTCATATCCGTCGTAGTCAGGATCCTGGTCTCGGTTCAGGGCGGAACGAGGGTGGAGTCCATTGGAGGCTTCCCACTGGTCGGGCATGTCGTCTTGGTCAGTGTCCTCCAGCCAAGGCGAGGTGAAGTTTCCTTCGCCAAAGAGTTGAGCAACTTGGTATTCCTCGAGGTTGTTCATGCCGTCTTCGTCCCAATCACCATAACCGTCTGAAGCATTGGATGGGTTCAACACATAGGCTGGATTCGGAGCCAAGCCTTGAATCGAATAACAGTACTCGAAGCCGTCGGGCATGCCATCACCGTCGGTATCCCAATCGGATGGTCCGTTGAGGAGACCGTCGTTGTCCATGTCCATCATGAACCAACTTCGCTCAACGCCAAAGAACGGCCCAACCCGAGGAACAGGGTCAAGCAATTTCTCGTTGCATTGCTCGCCCATGCCCATGTAGAGGGCAATGGTTTCGTTGGCCACTTCAACGATATCGTCAATCAGATCGTTGTCGGAATCCCGAGCAGTTGGGTTTGTTCCAAACGATTCCTCTTCGAAGTTGGCGAGACCGTCATCGTCGGTGTCGAGGACCATGTCACAAGAATGACGCCCGTTCGAGGCTAGATCATCCCAATCAGCCATTCCGTTTTCGCCGTTAAATCGGTTCTCAAGGGCGTCCACCATGGCTTGATCGAGCAACAGGCAGTCCCAGTTACCGTCGAGTGGATTGAACAAAATCACTTCACCGCCGGGTGTTTGGACACCCATCGTATACAACGACTCCCAACGATCGTTGAGTCCATCGTTGTCGGTGTCGGCTCGTTGGGGGTCAGTGCCCAACTCAGCCTCTGCGGCGTTGGTCAAACCGTCACGGTCGGGATCGCCGTTGGGGCCCTGGCTTGGATCTGGCCATGATTCACTCTCGTTTTCCATCGATTCCGCTTCGGTCTTTTCGCTTTGCGTGGGGTCGAGTGTTTGGTCCTCAGATTCTCCATTATCCAACGGATTGAGGCCATGTGCTACTTCCCAACCATCGCTTAAACCATCGTTATCCGTATCCGGGTCGTTGACATCGGTGCCGTATTGGGTCTCTTCCAACTTGTCAGAGAGACCATCCCCATCGCTGTCCAGAGCTTCGGCCATCAGCTCCGACTCACCACGAATATCCTCTTCGACTGCGCTTTCAAATCCACCCACGTTTTCACTGGTTTGGAAAAACCCGGAAACGCCCACAAAGAGTGAACCAAAAATCAAGGTAGAAACGATTGCAACATACGCCATTTGGTTGTGATTGAGGCTCATTGGACATACCCCGCACATCTGTGCAACTTCACCGAGGCGTTGATTCGGTTATGAACCTTGACCATCCATGAGCAGGAATGCCCTCTCGAATGCTTTCCTGTTCGGCGTTTGTGTTCAATAGTCCACTGGTGGAAATATCACTTTCAGAACAACGCCGTTTTCAGACCTTGAAACCGAAGCATGACCTTTGGAACCGTGGGCGCGTTCCCACATGGCCGTCACCACGCCGCAGGCGTAAGGTAACAACGGACTCTGAATGTGAAAAATGCTTACTTGGCCGTTCTCCAATACCGTCGATTCTGTGGTCACCGATCCAAGTCCATGAGACGTTATTCTGCTATGGAAGTGGTCGTTCCAATCGTGCGCCACCTGAACATAGACGGGAACTTCAGATTGGCTGAACGCTGCCTTTGCTGCGTCGAAGATGGCTGAAAAAACAGACGGATGGTCAACCGTTCCATCCAACACGCATTGCCGTTCCAGTTCTGAAGTGCGCTGGAGTGGTCGACCAATCAATTCGAAAAACAAACGGTGCATGGTGGCCGTGTTGAGGAGGAAACTGCGCTCTTCGTTGAGAAAAAAACCGTAGGGCCGAAGTTCAAAATCGGGGTGGAAATTCAATGATGTTGCAGGAGGCGAACGAGGAAAACTCCATGCCGCAGAGTCTACCGGTCTTGGAAGCGTCATCGGCTGAGCGTTTGGTTCAAAGGTGATGTTGATGAGGTCGGAGTTGACTTGCCTCCAGTCAATCTTCCATCGTTGTCCGGACATGTGCTCTTTGTGAGCGAGTGCGATACCCACACACAACCCATCATGGCAGGGTGCAGACACCGCTCCGTCATTGAACAAACCCCATCCCATGGCGATGGCTCGTTGTTCAAAGTTGGTCTGCACGCGGCGTTTCCCAAACCATTTTCCGAAACGAAAACGCTCGTGACCTGCGAGGGTGGCCTCTTCAGCATCTGCTGCAGCATAAATCACCTTCCGACCAATGGGAGAATCAAACACAGCGTCCAAGGTGCGCAGAAATGTAGCAAATTCGACCACTCCGAACAGCGAGCACCCCTCTCCGTTATCGTCGATGAACCACCCATCCGAACGAAAGTTGAACCCAATGTAGCGGTTGTGCACCAGGTCATCCATGTGTCCACGGCTCCCTCAACGAGGATATCCTGAACGCTCATCTTCATTGAAACAATAGCGGATGATTTGGTGTTGTTCCTTGAGAGCATGCACGTCTATTTTGACCGTTGAAGGATCTTCACCGTTGAGCAAAACACGGGCATAGAAACGTGCCACTTCGGCCATATCGTCTTGAGAAAATCCAACACGCGTCAGTTCCTGCACACCCAACCGCAGACCCGATGGCGACATGGCCTTGGTGTCACCGGGAAGCATGTTCATGTTCGTGATGATGCCTGCTTGCTCGAGCAACGCCGCTGCTTTTGCACCGGCGCCGGAATCAAGAGCACCGTGTCGGGTGAGCACTTGATGAGAGGCGGTGTAACCTCGGCTTTCTGCCAGGACATCGAATCCCTCCGCTGCCAACGCCTGTGCGAACGCCTGAGCGTTGGCCACCGTGTCCCGTGCATACGCTTCGCCGTATTCTTGGAATTCCGCAAGGGCCATCACTTTCCCTGCGACATGATGCAGGTGGTAGGAAGAACACACACCCGGGAACATTGCGTTGTTGAGCCGCCGTTGAAACGTTTCGTCCTCCGAAGAAGAAAGAAGGAAACCACCTTGCGGGCCGGGGAAAGTCTTGTGACTCGAACCGGTCATAATGTCTGCGCCTTCCCGAAGCGGGTCCTGAAATTGACCGCCGGCGATCAGACCCAAGACATGCGCACCGTCGTACATCACCGATGCGCCGACTTCCTTTGCAGCGTCGGCCATTTCCCTCATTGGGGTAGGGAAGAGGAACACCGATTGACCGAACAAAGCGACGGTTGGCTCAACACTTCGAATGGTTTTGCATGCTGCCTCAACATCCGGCTCCATTCGATCCTCGTCCCACGGATACGTGGTCAGGTCCAAATCGCGAAGACCAACCGCACCCATCCTGGCATGGGAGATGTGACCTCCATCGGCAGTGGATACCGCTGTGATTCGATCACCTGGTTTGGCCAAGGCCTTCAATGCTCCAATGTTTGACACCGTTCCTGAAGTGGATTGAATGTTGGCAAACGGTGCTGAAAACACGTCTTGGGCCAAGGAAATACCGAGCGCTTCAATGGTGTCAAAATCATCGCACCCCTGGTAATATCGCTTTCCTGGCAAGCCTTCCGCATAGCGACCGTGGAGGTCACTTGCCACGATGTCTCGAACGAGGGGCGAAACGATGTTTTCAGAAGCGATCATGCCCAAACCGTTGCGGTACAATTCACCACTCGCTTTGACAGCGTTCAGTACAGTGATACCATGATCACGGTTGGGGGCGGAAGGTTGCCATGCTCCGGGTGCGTTGCTCACGTCACACCATGGGCGAAATCGGTCTTTGAAGTCTCGTAGGAAGCCTGCTGAGAACCAACGTCACCTTCGTTCACTTCGAATGGTGTTTCGCGGTATGAACCGTTCTTGGACGATGTTTTCCTCACCCTTTGCAGCGGCATTCAACGATTGAGGTTCTTTCTTTCTGATGTAATTGGTTCGGCCACGGTACGCAACGGGTCCAATTTCACGTTCCAACATCGGGCCATCCTCTTGATGCTCTTTTGGTCGCTTTAACCACCAGGCTTTGCCGAGGGGGCGAACTCGAGGTGTCCGCCCTTTCTCAAGCGATGTGGCGCGTCGACGCAAGCGGCCACGCACCTTCTTGTCGGATTCCTTGGGCAGACGCTCAAACAGCCATGCTGGGAACCCAATGTCGAGAACAACCCCGTTCACAGAAACCAAGATACCACCCAACAACAGGTGATTTCCAATCGGTATGTTTTCAGCACTTGGTTGAACCTTAAATCGGCGCATTCGCCTCGCGTATTTGATCAAACCTCGTTGGTCACGATGTTTGATTTGATGCTCTTGTTGGCGGGAGAAGCGGGCGTAAGAAAAATGCATGAAAATAAGACCACCCAAAACCGACAATCCTTCCGAGGTGCCGACTTCTTGGTAGGTCAAAATACCCAGAACGAACCACATTGGAACGAGGACGAAGTACTGGAAGACACTTGACAAAACACCCGGGGAGAAACGAGGGGGCATGGACCTTCGAGTTGCCTCGTGTGCCACGATCATGACGTTGGCGTTGATGGCCTCGTCCAAACCTCCCTTTTGGAGAAGCGGAGCGTATGGATTGACCGGAGCAGCATCCATCCACTGCTTTGTTGCCTTGGCATCATCCAGGATCAACGAAACCTCGAGATGTTCCTGACCTTTGCTTCCATAGCCAAAAATAACGGCGAGCGCCATCACACGTGGGTCATGGCTGTCGCTCTTGATCAACTCATCAACCACGGTTTTCGCATCGTGCCATTGTCCGGTGTCGAGGAGGCTCAAAGCAACGGCAATTCTTGGACGCACCCCCGTTGGGTCCAATCTCACCAGTGTAAGAGCCAACTCAAGTGCCTCGTCGTAACGCCGTTGAGCACGCAAGAGGGCTACCATGGACAGTTGGCCGACCAGCGAAATTCGGTCGTTATGAACCATCATGTCCTTTGGTTGTGGGCTCCAATAACGCATCATGTTCTGAAGCATCTGGAGATGGTCAATCACGGAATTGTTCTCCCAATCCCAAAGGTCGTCCTCGGTAACAGAGCCATGCCATGGGTCCAACCATTCGCAGATGAAGGAGAGGATTTCAGGTTCGTCGTAACCATCCCGCTGTTGCAACCCGTGCAACGCCTCACGTGCGGCGTCAAGTCGTCGCAAAGCGATGTAGCCTGTGGCGATGATCATCCGTGCTTCGTCGTTTTCGCCTCCCGATTGCGCCAGTAATTTGCGGCTTTCTTCAATGGCTTCGGGCCACAAACCACGCAGGGCTTTTTCCCACATTGATGCCCTTGATTGTTCTTGACGAATCAAGGCTTGATCGCCGGGGAAATCATGGGTTTGAACGCGAATGAGGAGGTCAATGTCTTCGTTGTAGGCTGCTGTTTCAACCAAATGTTGGAGGCGGTCGCCACCTGCCAATTTGACCGCACCCTCGCGGCGTTCATCGGGATTCAGGTCAAACCGCAATTTCCGAAGATGTCCGAACCGACTGATGGAAAGGAGCCATGCTAAAAGGAAAACAGCCTGGCCGACAGCGATGAAGAGCCATACCGTCAAAAGGCGCATTCCCTCATCGAAGTCACGCGATTCCAACCAAGCCGTCATCGGCATCAAATCACCAAATTCCTTGTAGCAAACGAGAATCAGCAACAACACAGTGTATCCAGAAAACCCTGCAAACGCAAAGGTCAATTGACGGGCTTGAGCAGCCTTTTCAGCACGAATTTCACGGGGCGTGTCAAGGGTGACACCGAACATACCACCGAAAGTTTGTCCACCAAGAATCAAGTTGCGGGTCAATTCGAAAATGAAGGCCAGTCCGACGATGGCGATGTTCATGGTGAGATAGAGGGAGAGAAATTCAGGAAGAGCTTTGATGAACTCGAGTTGGAACAGGATTTCAGAAATCAAATCAATTTCCAAATAGATCGAATACCCGATGATGCCACCGTAGTTCAAAATCTCAGTGGCGTTGGCCGGCTCGTTCACCATCACGTGGAGCACGGTCAAGATACCGTTCAGCGCAGTGATGGGCATGGTGAGGAGGAAGAGCACGAGGATAAAGGAAAAAATCCGCCCGATGAACCCGTTTTTTTCGGGGTCAATCGGGTTTAACCGGCCTCTTGTTGTGCGCCATTTGCTGATCAGGAGCATGTTCCACGAAGCCCCCATGATGCGACCGTAAGCGAAAATGGTCGGTGCCATGAACGTCAGCATACCAAAGGCAATCCATGTAGGCGTCAGCGTGCCTTCAACTTGGTAACCGTAAGCCAGCACCATCGCCGTAACAATCAGCAATATGGCCAGCGTAGCAACCGTTCGAATGAGTTCAGCACTTGTCGAAGTCTTGATTTCCCGCTTTTTGTTTGAGAGTTGGCTGTTAAGGGATTGCCAAGGAGAGATGACGACAGGAATCAAAATCAGGAACGCCATGATGTAGAGATTAATTTTGGAAAACACTGCAGCATTGAACAACAGTTCTGAGATGAGAATCAACACACCGGTGAGCCCCATCATGTACAGCAACACACCGAAACCAACACGTCCTTGTTTGAGCAATTTGCGTGAGTCTCTCAGCGTTCGAGTGATGCGATGCACTTCGTACAAATCGTCTTCAATTTCGAACGCGACTTGAAGATTCTTGAGTTGTTGTGGAATGAACCACTTGCGAACGAAGAACGCTACAAGGAGTGCAAGTCCCAAAGGTGCAATCAAGTCCATGTTGACGCTCTGGCTTGACGAGACAGTGGCAGCAGAGGTCGTCGGCAAGCAAAGCAGGAACAATCCAACCGCAACCGCGATATGGTGCCCGCTTCGCATGAGTCTATGCCGTGGAAGAGGATTGAAGAAATCTTTGCCTCATTGCCCCGAGAGGCGGTGCCTTTTGAGGAATGATTCGATTCGGTCAAATGCCACCTCAAGAACATCAATCGTTGGGAGGTAGACCAAACGCACATGACCTTGACCCAAGGCAGGAGAAAAACCGCTTCCGTGCACGAGCAGAACGTGTTCCTCTTCCAACAATTGGAGCACGAACTGCTTGTCGTTTTGCGACCATTGGGTGTCGGTCAAGCGTACAAACATGTAGAATGCACCTCCGGGTGATTCAACTTCAAGGCCTTCAATGGCTTGGATACGCTCGAGACAGTAATCACGCTGTTGTTTCACTTTCTCCATGTAGGCATCCATCCAACCTCGGTCGCCACTCAACCCTGCGAGGTACCCGAGTTGTGCCGGCGTAGATGCACATAACCGTGACCGAAGGAGCCGTTCGAGACCGTCTCGCACGAGGTTCATGCATCCACTTGGGTCGTGAAGCGCCATGTAACCAATTCTCCACCCCGGGGCATAGTAGACTTTTGAAACCCCGTTTAGGGCGATCACAGGGACATCGGTGCTCCGGCTGGCGACCGAAACATGGGTTCCGGTAAAATCCAATCCATCGTAAATTTCGTCAGCAACGACGATGCAGTTTGGATAGTCTCGAGCGATGGACAACAAACGGTCAATTTCTTCGGGACCGCACACCGTGCCGCATGGATTGTTTGGGTTGATTAACACCAGCAACCGTACATCGTCATCCATCTTTGACTCAATATCATCAAAATCGGGTTGCCAAAGGTCATCGCTGTGCAATTTGTATTCAACGGTGGTCCCTCCGTACATTTGCGGATACGCCATGTAGGGCGGATAATGGGGGCCCGGAGCGAGAACTTTGCACCCGTCCTCAAGAACTGCTGCGAAGATCAACTGCAACGCTTCAGTGACGCCATGACACACATAGATGTCATCGGCCGATGCGTCCCAGCCTTTCCGCTGTTCATCTTCAGCTATGGCCTTGCGAAGTTCAGGTAGCCCGTAGGAAGGAGAGTATCCATTTCGGCCATCCTGCAGTGCATTGGCGTACGCATCGACCATGTGTTGAGGCGTTGGCAACCCGGGGTATGCGATGGGGTCGCCGATGTTCAGTTTGATGATTTGGTGGCCTTCGGCCTCGAGACGTGTAGCCGGGACCACCACATCTCGAATGGCATATTCAATTTGAGCCGCTCGCTGAGATACTGGAATATCAGGCCGCATGCAAACACCGTGTTATTGGAGCTTATCCCGAGATGTACCGGCCATGTTGAGGACTTCATCAAAGTGCCCTGACGAAACGGTTTGAACCGAGAGACGTTGACCTCGTTGAAGCAAGGGCATTCCCTCAAGGTTGGGGTTCTGCCTCATGGCATCAAGCGATACCATCGGAAGTTCGCACACCGGTTCAATGTCAACCATGAACCAGCGTGGAGAATCTGGTGTTGATTTTTCATCGAAGTACTTGCTCGCAGCATCCCAAGATGTGAAGTCAGGATAACCCTCTCGGACCACACGTGCTACGCCACCCACATGAGGAGGCTTGGTGTTTGAGTGGTAAAACAAGATCAAGTCTCCCACCTTCATGCTGTCACGCATCGTGTTCCTAGCTTGATAATTTCGAACACCATCCCAATGGGTTTGACCATCGGCCACCAGTTGGCTGTAAGGATACACATCCAGTTCGGACTTCATCAACCAGAAGTTCATGATGTGTCCGAAGAGGAAGGGGTCTATGGATTGCACGCCTACCAAGCATCAACAACATCGTCAAGGAGAGCTGCTTCCATCACGTCTTCGGTGGCTTGGTGGGTTCGCAACAAACCGAGTTTCTTCGCCATGCTGTTGGTGCCACTGACTGCACCAATGCCCATCTTTTCCAGGGTGACAAATATTGCCGGAAGGAGAATCAACGCACTAGCAGCAGCCACCCAGAGAAGAATGAGAATAACCGTGATGAACGGTTGAATTTCTGGAATGGGGATGTTGTAAGCCGTGAACATACCCAATGAAGTGACCACCGCTGCCTCGAACAAGGACATGCCTGTTCCCACAGCCGCACTTCGGATGGCTTGAATGCCGCCACCGAGTTCACGGATGCGGTTGGCGATGTGAATGGAAAAGTCAACGCCGACCCCGACGAGGATCGAACCGATCATCACCGTGACGAGGGACAACGGGACATCCATTCGCCACATGACCAACCATTGCAAAGCGACGGTGGCGATCACCGGAGAGGTGGTCCAAATGGAATAGCGTATGTCCCTGAACACGATGGCCAACGTAATCAGGGTCAAAATGATGGCAAACCCAAGCGAAGTCCATTGTGAACCAACGATCAACTCGTTCACTTCAATGGCGGTGGCTGCAACACCCGTCAATTCCTCTGCGGACTCACCATGCGGGCCCTGGAAGGTGGACGTCCGTTCGTTCA
>JAYQAK010000004.1:0-19583 GCA_038136695.1 Candidatus Poseidonia sp. | reverse complement strand
TCCACGCTCTTGGACGTGTCAGCAACAGGAATGAATGGCATATCGACATAAATCAAGGAGCGACTAAAGTCCTCGCTGACGAAAATTTCACGAGTTTCTTTGGTCAACGAAGCGTAAAACACATCGAGGAGGAAAATCTCACTTTGCTCTGAACCCGGTAGATTGAATTCGCCGGGGTCCGTGAGCAAATCCCAGAACGACGTGTCCACATTCAAACTTTGATTGAACAACACCTCGGCTGTTGCTTTCACATCCTCGCATGCTTCTGAGCCAGCACAGGGCACAAGTTGGAAGAGTTCGTTGACTTGTTCTCCCGAAACGGTAACCTGTACACCAGACGCTTTCATCAAAAACACCACCGAAACGGCTGTTGTGTTTTCAACCGAGTTGAGCGATGCTTCCAATGCATCGATTTTCTTTAGCAATTCCACGGGGTCGTCGTTGGTGACATCGTCATCGTTGAAATCACCGCTCACATTTGCATTCACGAGGATCATACCGACTTGGCCAGCCTCAAACTCGCTGCTGTATTGCTTCATTTTGACGACGGGAGACTCCCCTTCAGGCGCCATACCAAGCAGGTCAATGTTCTCCTCGACGTTGGCTTGACCAATGGTTGCAGAGAGCAAGATGAGCAACAAGAAGACACCTATGACCGGTTTGTTGTGGCGAACGGGCACGTCCACCAGCACATCAAACGCCTTCAGCGGAGGATGCTTTGGTTTGCGAAGGTCGAGGATGAGGGTGAGGTTTGGCACCATGAACATGGTAAGAATGTACACGATGACGATGCCGCCTGAAAGTGCAATACCCACGGTTTGGATAGGAGCCATTGGCGTGAACACCAGCGAAATGAACCCGATGACCGTGGTCACGGCTGAAAGGAACACGGCTTTACCAGTTGAGGAAAGGGAGGCCCGCATTTTTTCGGATTTTGAACCCGATTCTTCTGCGTACCGATTGGTGATGTGCAACCCATACGACACGCCAAGCGCCAATAAAATCGGTCCAACGATGATGACCGTCATCGTCACTTCATAATTGGTGGCTCCTATCAGACCTAATGTCCAAAACACAGCACATAACGTCGGCAGACCTGCAATGACAACCACCTTGAATCCTTGCAGGGGGCGCATGCCCGTGATACCTGCTTGCAACAAATCCGAGTGGAAGACGAACAAGCCGATGGCGACAAGAACAACGGCCATGGGGAAAATCTCCCAGAATAACCGGAAGGAAAATTCCGTCACGGCGTTGGTGATTGGGACCGGACCGGTAAGAATCATGCTCAGTCCGAGGTCTTCCCAATCGCACATTCCTTCCGACTCGATTGGGTCGCCGTTGGCGTCAAATCGACAGGCCCGTTCAAGGGACGAAATGGCATCAAGAACTTCCTGGGTATCGGCAATGACGTCCTTGGCTGGACGGTTTTCAGTTACGGCCACGGCCATGATGGCCCGATCCAGCAAACCGTCGGGCTCGCCGTCTTCTCCCCCTTCAATGTCCCTGGCCAATTTGTTCAATCCAGAGGTTGGTTTACCGTTTTGATCGTACATTTCACCGATGACGAGGTCGATGGTGGTTTGGCTTGGTATCTCATACGAACCGCCAAAACGGTCGTCGGTTTGTGCCGCTATATCGTTGAGGTTTTCAGCCAATTCTCGCGAGGGGCAATCCTCAGTAGGGTCGCTGGAACAACCGAGTTCACCGACTTCGGTGATGATCGCTTCGCGGATGCGAGGGGCGCTTGAATTCACTTCCTTCAACACCGTTGAAAGCGAAAGGATGTAGATCACGTCATCGGATTCATCCGAAAGATAGGGATTCAGTATGTTTTCCACGTAACTGATTTCTTGGAGAATACGCTGGTCAGTGATGTTGTATTTTGATGATTCAATATAGACCACCATCACGTTCGTGGACCAATCTTCCTCGACCTTCCCAATCAACTCTGCCACTTGACTCCCGTCTGGTAGGTACACTTCGAGGTCCCCATTGACGTTCAAGGCAGGATTGTCCAAGTCGTCATCAAATCGAGTGTCATCAAGAAAGCCCGATTGGGTGACGAAGTACACCGTGAGCAACAAGAAGACCATAATGGTCGGGATGGGAAATTTTGTGATGGCGCCGGTTGCGCCTGTCTTTTCCCACTCTCGCTTGAATCGCTTTGGTGCATCAAGGACAGCGTCAAGTGTCTTCTTTGAATCAATGGTTTTCAGCTGACTGGTTAACTGGTCACGCACGACTTTGCTGGTTTGTGCAACAGCATCCAAACGACGATTCCCCTTTGAGCCCGTGTCGGCAACTGAGGCGGAGTCGGACTCGTCTGGCGATGTCAAGGGAGCACCTTGTCATGGCGACGTGTGGGCCCTTCAAAGCCTTACCTTCCGTCGGTGTGGTGTCATACCCTATTTGCGAGGATTCCCGCCGACGGGTTGAAATGATGACCCACATCCCGCAGGTTGGACCCTCTTCATTGACCGAGGCGGGGCCAGGTGAGGCACATGCCAGCCCCAAAACTTCCCGAAAAACGATGGTCGATTGACCTCGAAAAGAGCATCCAAGAAGCCCATTACAGCGATGATGACGCCTATTCGGGCCGATATGCGTTCAACCCAACAAGCGGCAAGGAATTGTTCGTCATCGACACCCCTCCACCGTATCCATCAGGCACGTGGCACATCGGTGCGGTGGCCCAGTATTCGATGATCGATGTCCTCGCACGGAGTCAACGGCTGCTCGGCAAAGAAGTGTATTTCCCCTGGGGTGTTGACCGAAACGGTATCAACATTGAATTCACCGTTGAAAAGAACACCAAGCGGAAGATGAAAACTTACGACCGAGAGGAATTCCTCGCTTTGTGCCGAACCACCATCGAAACCTACACACAAGCCATGCGTGATACGGCGAAACGGGTGGGGCTATCCTGCGACTTCTCTCGAGAGTACCTGACTGACGCACCCGATTACCGCAGTGTAACGCAATCTATCTTCGTTGAATTGTTCAAGAAAGGCGACATCATTGAGGACCTACGACCCAACATCTACGACCCAATTGAGGGAACGACCATCGCCGATGCCGAAGTTGAACGCCTGCCACGTAAAACCAAGTTGGTCGACATTCGCTGGACGTGCGAGGACGGTACCGAGTTGGTCATATCCACCACCCGACCCGAGATGATTTGTGCCTGTGGCGTTGTGGTCGTGCATCCCGATGATGAACGATACCGCCACCTCGTCGGCAAACGCGTTACGCTCCCCATGCCGACGAATGAACGTGTTGTCACCGTGGAGATTCAACAACATCCCTCGGTCAAATCGGACTTTGGCTCCGGTGTGCTGATGGTCTGTTCCTTCGGTGACCAAAACGACGTAGCCGTGTTCCGAGAACTCGGATTGACGCCCTTCCAAGCCATTGACCTTGAAGGACGCATGACCAACGTCGCAGGTCCGCTTGCCGGCCTCACCGTTCTCGAGGCCCGTGCAAAGGCCATTGAGCTGCTGGATGCCTCAGGGCAACTGCTCCAAGCCGTCGAACGTGACCAGGACATCCCCGTGTCGGAGCGTGGGAAAAACCCGGTTGAAATCATCCTGCTCAAGGAATGGTACGTGCGCCAAACGCACATTCAGGACCGTATGCGCGAACATATTGATGCCATCGAGTTCCACCCGGTTCGAAATCGCCAATTTTTGTTGGACTGGATGGACAACATCAGCATTGACTGGCCCATCAGCCGTCGTCGTTGGTACCACACCGAAATCCCAATCTGGTACAGTGAAGACCAACAGCGAGTCGTCGTCCCTCCTTCAGGAACCTATGTTCAACCATGGAAGGATGCGCCACCAGCCCAAAGCCGTGTTTTGGACCGAGAAACGCGAGAAGATTTGGGATCCTATGAGGACCTACACAGCGAATTGGGCACGCTCACTGGTGAAGAGAAAGTGTTCGACACATGGATGGATTCCTCCAATTCCAATCTCTTCGTTAGCGGTTACCTGAACCATCCAGAGGTGTTTGCCAACGCCTTCCCAACAGCCCTCCGCCCGCAAGGAAAGGAAATCGTTCGAACGTGGCTGTACTACACCTTGCTGAAATCCACCTTGGTTTTGGACCAGCCGGGCTTCCAGCATGTGTGGATTGACGGGCTGGGTATGGACCCTTGGGGCCGCAAAATGAGCAAGTCGCTGGGCAACGGCATTGATGCTGATTCCGTCCTTGAGTGCGGTGCTGGCGGCCGAACAGGTTCTTGGAACGTCAAGGGACCCAACGGTTCGATCAAACTCCAAGCAAACAAAATCGGCAGCGAGTGTTTCAGGTTGTGGAAGGCTTGCGATGCACAGGTTGGTGACGACTTCCAAATCAACCCTGAAGAAATTGAAAAGAAGTACTTTGGCGTGCTCACGAAATTGTTCAACGTTGCCCGGTTTGCCTCGCAATTTGATGTTCCAGAAAATCTCGAGACGCCACCTCCATCGCTTTCGGCAGAGGACCGTTGGATTCTTGCTGAATTCCAATCAACCATGAACACCGTGGAGCAGGCATGGACGAAACTCGACATCTACACCGCAACGCAAGCCCTCAAGACCTTCGGAACGGGACTTCTCCCAAGCCATTATCTCGAAATGGTGAAATCACGCTTGTACGATGGAGACCAAGCCGCTTCGTGGACGCTTCACCGGATGGTTCGGGATTTCATGGCAGCCTTCAGTCCGGTTTGTCCGTTCTTTACGCACCACATCTCCAGCACCGTTTATGGCCACTCCTCCGTTGACATTGACGCCTTCCCGGCTCATCCGTTGCCATCGGTGGCCCCTGATACCGACGAAGGGCAGCGCCTGTGTGGATTGTCCCACGCCTTACAGGAGTTCAACGGTGAGGTGTGGGGGGCCAAAAAAGAAGCCGGTATTTCTCTGAATCAACCGATTGAGGGCATGGTGCTGCCCGAGAGTTTAACCGAATTCGGTGAGATCCTGACTCGCATGCACCAACTTGCATGATTATTCTTCTTCCATCGTCAACGTGGATTGCTTGGAAAGGGGGATTTCCAGCTGCCCCAAGCGAAAGCCAATCAACCGCACGTCCTTGTTGGTGGCGATGTTGGTGGCAAACAAGTGCTGCACAACTCGCCTGAACACAGAGGGGTCATCCATCGCCACGGGAATGCTTCGGCTCGCCGTGTGGGTCTCAAATCCAGTGTAGCGAATTTTGACTTCAGCCAACCTTCCAGAGACGCCCAATGACGATGCACGTTCCATCACGGCATCCACCAAATCCATCAGGCGTTCGAGCACCAATTCGTGGTCGCTGCGATCGCGGTCAAAGGTGTGCTCTTTCCCAATCGATTTTCGGCTGCGCAACGCACTGACCACATCGCTACTTTCCCCTTCGACCACCGACATGAACCAACCTGCAAAACGGTCACCAGCCAGCCTCGCAAGGGAAAGTTCTCCCAAAGCCTGCAGTTCATCAGCCGTGGTGTACCCCCATTCTGCCAACTGTGTCGCTCGTTTGGGGCCAATGCCGGGTATTTCGCGAAGAGAACGGCCCTCAAAAAACAGTTTGAGTTCATCGGGCATCACACGAAACACGCCGTTTGGTTTGTGGACTTCGCTGCTCATTTTGGCCACAATGCGTGTCGGGCCGATGCCGAACGAGGCCGTCAGATTCAGCGATTCAAAAATTTCTTGCTGGAGGGTTTTGGCAAGAGCCAAGGCCCTGTCCCAGTCACCGTCGACGGACTCGGTCACGTCCAAGTACGCTTCATCGATGCTCGCTTGTTCGAACAGGTCGGCTTTTCCACGCAAACACTTCATCACACGGCGGCTTGCTCGGCTGTACAATCCCCGAGTCCCACGAATGTAGACGGCTGGGCCAAAAGGTGCAGCAGGGCATCGCCTCCATGCCTCGGAAATTGGCATCGCAGAACGGATGCCGTAAGTTCTTGCCTCGTAGTTGCAGGTGGAAACGATACCCCTGCCCCGACCCTGCTTTGGGTCTGACCCGATAATCAATGGAACGCTGTTGTCAAACCCGTGATGAAGCACTTCAACCGCAGCGAAAAACGCGTCAAGATCGCAATGGATGATGATGCGCGAAGCGTCCACGCCAACCTCTGCGTCTTCGTTCACCACGGAGGTTTTTCACCGTCAAGGGTGCTTGAACTTGATGCTGAATTCAGTTCAAGCAAGGGGTCTGGAGAACGATAGAAGACCTCCCAGAGCGACCGTCCATGATTGAAATGCACCGACATCTGGATCCGATTGCCCTGCACCCTGTGCTCACGCAACCTCGAAACAGCATCGATGTGGGGCTGGTTCAGCCACAACGTGGCCAATTGTACCATCTTGCCGGACCCGGTCGCGCTGGAAGCAGCATGCGTCCTGTGGCCGAGCACTGGATTGCCCGTGCCTTGGCAGAGGGCGAAGCGGTGCATTGGGTGGACGGAGCATGCAGAATCGACCCTTCTCGCTTGATCCCCGCACTCGACGCACTTGACGCCGATACGGAAGCATGTCTTTCACGCCTTTACTTGAGTCGTGGATTTACCCTGCACCAACTCGACCGGCAGTTGGAACGACTTCCCAAAGAATTGGCCATCACGCGCTCGCCTTTGGTGGTCGTCGACGGACTCTTGGCCATGCATGAGGACGACGCCGTTCGGCGTCTTGAATCACGGGTGTTGCTCCGCCGTCACATCGACCTTTTGCAACACATCACTGTCCGACACCACCTCGCCGTCATCGTCATCACGGAACGCCATGCAAAGGCCGCTCATCAGCAGCGACTGATACGCCACGTGCATCGAGCATCACACAACCATTTGTACGGGCACTGGCAGGGGCCACGACGACGACGCAGCCTCCACCTGTTTCACCCAAGAAGTGGGTTGCAAGGGATATTTGCACATCGGTTGGACACGGCACAGGCGCGCTTTGTCATCCCTACGCCCCTACTCAACAACCGGAAGAGCGCTCAATTGGTTGGTTCGTTACCGCTTCATCATGAGGAGAAGTGAACTCCTCAAGCGTGGGTTGCCGCCCACCCATTCGTATCTGTTCATTGGTCCAACCAAACGGGGCAAGTATGGCCCAAACGGCCCGTTCGGCAAGCGCAGCGTAATGCGACGCACATCCCCCAACCGATGGATTTGACGATGCAAGTTCTTCGCTCAGAAGAACACGGTTGAGAGGTTCAACCGCTGTGCTGTTGACAACCACATAGCGTATTTTCCCGCCGGGTGGCACATGATGGCCCTGTTCATGGGCCCGCATCAATGCCGCATAGGTCAAGTTCTTCACACGATAATCGCGAAGGGTTGAGGTCACGCGGCGAGTCACGACCAATTCCTCAAGGGGCACTGTTCGCTGTTCAAGACGCTGCAGTTCGGCTTTGTAGAGACGCCAGACCCGACCTTGTACATCGCTTCCCGGAAGGTCGTTGTGACCCGTTCCCGAGGCGAGCAGCTCAAGAGCGCGTTGTTGCAACGAAGCAACCCACGGAGGGGTTGAATGCTGACGCATCTCGATACCGCGAACCTTGAACGCCCCACCCCCGTAGGCCCAATATTTTGTCAGCGAACCTGCGCCATGAAGGCGACTTGGCAGAAAACCGATGAAATCGTAATGCTGTTCCAATTCGAGAGGGATACCAACCATCCGAGAAATCCGCTCAGCGAACGAGCGGGCATCTCGTTGCTGTTCTGCAGGTGAACGGTGCGAACGATCGGCAAGCCAAACACAGTCCACAATGGCATGCAAGACCTCCCAACCGTCGTTTTGCGCTTCTTCGATGGTCGTCAGCAGGATGTCTCGGGACCACGCACAAATCGCTTCATGGGCTTCAATGCGACCGAACCTTGCATTGCGATATCCTGTGTAACCAAAACAGGTGACAAGAAGCCATTTCAGAGCGTTTTGGCGAAGGTCAAAGGCGTCCCCCTTGACGACCCGTTGTTCCTTCAGCAACCGACGACGTTCAATGATCGGGGCCACAACCCGTCCGAGGAAACCGTGCGTTCTCCCGCATGTGTGGCTGTTCAAACCCGGCACCCGAAGCGCTTTCTCATTGGCAAGGGGAAACAACCCGTGACCAAATTGCGAACGAAGCCGGCGTTGCCGGAATTCCTGCTCGGCTTCGCGTGGATGAAGTGGAACCGCGCTGGCGGGGGAGGTATCGACCGGTTGGCAACACGCACAATTCAGCGTCTCCGGGGAGATGTTTCGGGTGGCGATGATGCTTGGAAAAAGACTTGCGAAATCCAATTCAATCACCGAGGCATACACGCCCGGGCGGCTGTCAAGATAGAGCCCCCCTCGGTCAGCATGAAGCAATTCGAGGGCGGACTTGGTGTCCTCTGGACGGTTCTTTTTCCACGGAACCAAGACACCGTCGTCCATGGCCACTCGCGTCTGAATTGCGCTGATGACCGAGCCCGGTGAGAGGCGCGAAATGACCTGTGCTGACTGGCATGAATGTTGAGCGAGTTCAAAGAGGCCGGCAACACCTCCTTCTTTCACAATGAAACTGTTTCGAACGTCAAGATGCAAACGACCCTCAAAGAAGAATGCCCCGTGACGATGGAGCGTGTTCCCGTACGAGTGAACGGTTCGAGCCTGCGTTGATTGCGACAGCGCAGAAGCAGAGCGGCCAAGACGAAACACACCGCCTGATTGTTGTCGTTGATGAACCAGCCATGGAAAGAGACGTTGATCGCCTCCGTACGTCAGCACAACATCCGGGTCCAGCCGGCTGTACTCTTCCTGAAACGCATCGAGCATGGTTTCCTGCGAGGAATATGCCTCGCGATGAAGCACCGTCTCCACCATCGATACATCGGCTTGCGCAAGGCCGGGTTCCGCAACCGGTTGAAGGCGAATTCTGTCAACGGTATCGTGGAGCGATGGAAGGCCGGAGGTGGGCGTGAAATCGATGGCCAGTCGAACCACACGAAACGGGGGGAAATCGCCGGTGGATGCGTCGTCCATTCGGGCCAGCATCGGCGTCTTCTCAGGCGACCACCGAACACGAGCAAACGGCTCACATCCGTGTTCGTTGAGGAAACGCTGAGCGAAATGAGCGTCGACGGAAAACAACGTGTAACGATGGAAGTCGCCGCGCGCTTCAATGTGTTCGGCAAGCGCACGAAGTCGACCAAACGGTTCCACGTGGACCTCGAGAACCTCCGCCGAATCCTCCTGTTCAAGGTCCAATCGCATGGCACGGTACTGCGTGGATGAGACACCAAATCGAACGCTAATTTCGGGTTGCATCAGCCAATGTTCCAAGCGATTCAATTCATCGCGAGATGCATGAACGTGGATGCACGGTTGCCAGGGAACGTTGCACCCGTGCGCCTGACCCTCATCATCGACAATCCACACCACCATGGCGGATTGATTTGCATGTTCGTGCACGTCCAAAATCCGACCTTCAATCATCGTCCTGACCTTCTCTTAAGCTGCGCAGATGCTGCTCGAGGCGCTCGAGACGACCCATCACCCCGACCAGCATGTTGAGCAACATCACCTCACGGGCGTTGGCGGCGGGCAGCATCCCTCCGGCCGCCCGACGCTGTCGCACCTCGTTCATCAAGTGGTCAAGGGCATGCTGATCGGTGGTAGTGAGCGCCCTCCGGTACGGAACGAGACGTCCCAATTCATCCTCAACCCGCGTTCGCCATGGAGGTACACTTCGACCCATAGCCGACCATTTACCG
This sequence comes from Candidatus Poseidonia sp., assembly GCA_038136695.1. Lineage (GTDB taxonomy): Archaea > Thermoplasmatota > Poseidoniia > Poseidoniales > Poseidoniaceae > Poseidonia. The sequence goes on along the minus strand of JAYQAK010000004.1, from coordinate 9,868 downwards.
AGCCGGCTCAGTTCGTTTGCTCAGACCCAGAACATGAAAGTGAAAGTGCTAGAGATGGGAACGGTTCACGACGAAATCGCACGGCTGCCCTGCGAGGATGTCCATCACGTTGGTCACGATGTCAGCACCCACGCGAGCCTGAGCCTCAACGGTCGCTGCGCCGATGTGAGGGGTGCCGTGGAAGTGTTCCATTTGGAGCAAGGGGTGATTCGGATCAACTGGCTCATGCTCAAAGACATCCAACGCCGCCGAGGTCAATTGGCCCGACTCAAGGGCCTGCAGCACAGCTGTTTCATCCACGATGCCACCTCGAGCACAGTTGACGATGTGGTTTCCACAAGGAGAACCGTCTTTTCCAGTCTGCGGCATGGACGCAATTCGGGCAGCATTGACCAGATGGTGGGTTTCGTCGGTAAGGTTGCAGTGAACGGAGATGTGGGTGCAGTTGGAGAACAACGTGTCCACTGATTTGTGAAGGCGAGTATCTTGTGCTTTGGCTATTTTTGGTGGGAGGTAAGGGTCGTATGCGTGAACCTCCATCCCAAGTGTTTGTGCCACGCGGCCGACGGATTGAGCAATTCGCCCAAACCCGACCAAGCCGAGAGCCTTTCCGGAGAGTTCGGAGCCCTTCATCGCTGATTTTTCCCATCGCCCGTCACGCAACGAGCGGTCGGCTCGAGGAAGATGACGAATGGATGCAAGCAGATGCCCCAGTGTCAGTTCAACGACCGATTGCGTGCTGGCTCTTGGTGCGTTCACGACGGGAATACCTTTGGCACCCGCAGCGGCCAAATCGATGTTATCGACTCCGACGCCTGCTCGACCAATGACTTTGAGACGGTCACCGGAGGCTTCGAGCACTTTTGCGGTTAATTTCGTTGCACTGCGAATCACAATGCCATCGAAATCGTTGAGCGCTCCAGCCATGAGATCCTCGAGTGGAATACTGGCGAGCACCACTTCATGACCCGCTTTTTCAAGCATCGCGACCGCTTTTTTGTCCATGCCGTCCGTCACCGCAATTCTGGCCATGACTTGAACTGCGCACGAAGGTGTTAGAACATTGGCTTTCGGTCAGAGTCCAACCGCTTCCTTCAACAACCTCAGTAGGCTCGGAAGGACGAGGAAGTCCAATGGAAGCCGGGACGCAAGAGTTTCTGTGGGGGCTCGGTATTCTCGCTCTCCCGTTGATCTTGGCGCTTCCGATGCGACTTGCCTGGCAATTTTGGGTCGGCGTCGGCCATGAGGTCTCAGAATACCGCACCATCGTTCGACAAATCGTGGATTCGGGAAATCAAGTGGCCTCGTTTTCTCAAAACCTCGATGACATTGCTCGCAACTTGCGCATTCCACCAGCCAAGCAACGACTCATCGAAGCAGAACTCCTCCATCCTCTCAGGCTCTCCCACTTTTTGCTTCTCCCTGCTTTGTTGATTCTTCCACTGTCGGCCATCATGGCCCTCCCTCTCATTTTGATCGGGTTTCCGTTCATGTTGTTCATCGAATACCTGCTCATTCGCAAGAACCTGCTCATTTACATTCTGAAAGGAACCGAGCGTGTGATGCACTGGCAGGTCATTCACATTCCAAAACCGCATCGAGGTAATCGAGAAAATCGGCGATCGTTGACGGAGTTTTCGCAACACATTGAGCATTTCAATTACGTTCCGCAAGCGGCGTTCCTCGGACTCTTTGCATGGCTCATCGTTCATTGGGTGCTCAATCTCGATTCTTGGTCGGTGGAAATCTTGGTTTCCGCAATCCTTTACATGGTTCTGCTCTCCGTGCTTTCCGTACTCAACACCGCCTTTGAGGCAGACCTCGTGTTCGTTGACCCGGCGAAAGGGCGGCTTGTTCCCGTGAACCAGTGGCTCGAAGGAGTGTTGAACCCTATTGTTGGCATCGGTCTTCTCTTCCTGCTTGGACGCAATCTGCTGGAAGAATCAAGGGACGTCGGAGGCAATCCCATTTTGTTTGCAACCGTGGTCCTGACGTTGCTGTACGGTGCGGCCATCGTGGGCATCTCCTACCGGTGGGGTTACTCAACATGGCGAGGCAATCGTGTTCGGCAGCACTTTGAATCCCAGGTCATCGCCAATCTTAACCCGCTATCATACGACCTCACCCGTTCAAAGGGCCGCATTGATTTCAACGTGCGAATGAACATGGAAGAGCGTCTCACCGCTTTTGAGGCGGCCAACCCTCAGCAACTGACCTTCGAGGAGTTGCAAAGCCTTCCCAGCATACCCTCAGGGACGACGGCCCCGCAAAACCCGTTGAAGAAGTGACTCATTCCAACCAGGGAATCACGTCGGGAACTTCGCCGAACAAATTGGCTGGAATGGCCGTCTTGATTTTTGAAACACCGCCAAGTTGAGCCGATGTCGCTGCCTGCCAGGCGGCGTATTCCTCGTAACGTTCCATACGGAGAATGGGGTTGTGCTCTCGGTTCCAATCCAACGATTTCATCTCGGTGCCGGGAGGGTCGTGGCCCGAACAAACGATGGTGTCACCTTCGAACCGCTTGAGCACCTCAAGTGCTTCCCAGTGAACCCCCACACGGCCGCTGGGTAAATCGTCTCGACCAACCCCGCCTTCACCGTTAAACAGAAAGTCCCCCGTCATCATGTAGCCGGGGACGTGGACGATCATCGAATCGTTGGTGTGGCCTGGTGCTGCATGAAACTGAAGTGGAATAGAGCCGAGCATCAATTTCTCTTCATCGTCAACCAACATCGTGACACCAAGACTGGCGGTGTTGTTGAACATCACGTAATCGCAGCCGTAGTGTTCCTTGAGCGAGAAGCAAGCGGTGATGTGATCTGCATGCGTGTGCGTTGCGATGGCGTAAACCAAGGTCAAACCCTCGTTTTCCAACTGGTCAATATAGGCCTGCATGTAGTCGTAGACCGGGTCGATCAGCGCAGCTTGCTGCGTCTCTTCATCCACGATCAGATAGGTCATCGCCCAAATCCCTTCGTTCAATTGCTCAAAGCGCATGGTAGGGGGACACCCCCACATGACTTGAACCTTGACCGTTACCGATTTCATCAAATACTGTCGACGATTTTCGTCAAACATGGTTGGGTTGCTTGAATACGGTTTGCTGGCGATTGGTTTGGTTCTCGGTGGCCTGGTCGGGTGGATCACCGCTCGGCAATCCATGGCGGGGGAACTGATACGCGCTGAAGAACGCCTGCGGGCGAGTGAAGACGCAGCCGTGGTTAATGAACAACGCATCCGCGCAGAAGTGGCCAACATCGGCAAGAAATTGAGCGAAGAAAACACCGAACACTTCCTCAAGGTCGCTCAAGAGCGCTGGGCTTCCAACCAGTTGGAAGCGGAACATGCCTTGGAGCACCGAAAACAGGAAGTCGAACATCTCCTCAAACCCATCCGAGACGAACTTGAAAAACTCCAGGTCCACAACACTGAGATGGAAAAAGACCGTGCAGGCGCCTACGAGGGGCTTCGTCGTCACATCAAGGAGTTGGGTGAAAAGACGGAATCGCTTTCAACCAGAACGACCGCTTTGTCAACCGCGTTGACGACCTCTGGACAAGCCCGTGGAAACTGGGGGGAAGTCAAATTGCGTCGCTTGTTTGAGATGGCAGGTTTGAGCGAACATGTGGACTTCAAGGAACAAGTGACCCTCGAAGGAGGTTCTCGACCTGACTTTGTCGTCACCCTACCCGAACAAGCCGTGATCCCCATTGACTCCAAGGCCATCGGAGAGAAGTACTTGGAAGCGGTGGAACTCGATGCAGGTCCTGAACAAGATGCGCTTCTTGTCAAGCACGCCAAGGCCATGCGAGGGCGTATCGCTGACTTGAGTTCAAAGGGATACCAAGAGTCCATCGAAGGTGATTTTGACCACGTCGTCATGTTTGTTCCAAGCGAAGCCATGGCGGCAGCAGCATTCACAGTCGACCCCGATTTGATGGAATACGCCATGAGCAAATCTGTTCTCGTCACGACCCCCGTCACCATGCTGGGCTTGCTGCGTACGGTTGCCTTGTACTGGCAACAACACGCATTGGCTGAAGGGGCTCGAGAAATCTACGATGTCTCACGGGAATTCTACAAACGCGTCATGACGATGGTTGAACACTTCAACAAGGTCGGGGGCCATCTTTCCAAGGCTGCAAAGGCCTACAACGACACGGTGAGTTCGTACGAGGGACGAGTGTTGCCCCAAGGACGTCGTCTCGATGAACTGAAAGTTTCTGAAACGCTTCCGATGGCCCTTCCCGAAGGAAAGGATGTTGAGCACATTCCCAAAGAGTGAGCGTGGTTCATGCGAGGATTCATGGTCAAGCCGTCCTTGGCTTGAACATGCACCCAACGGTCGTCGTGTATCTTGAGCACGACGGAAAGGTGCTCCTCGTGAACCAAGACGGAGAGGGACCTCAACAACCCGTTCAAGGACGCGAAGATGGAGCAAGCGGCCTTCGATTTCCAACCGAGGACGAAGTAAGCAAGTTGGGTATTGAATGGGTAAAAAAAGACATCTTGGAGTTGAGCTTTGGAAACGATTCCTACCGTGTCATCAAGGCATATCCCAAAATCGCATGGCCAGATGACTGGTGTTGGAAGGACGCTTGCATTTCGGACAACAGTGTTCACCCCATCGCTCGAGAATCGATCTACCGTTCCCTGCATCGTCTGGTGTCGAAGGTGATGGTGGTCAACAGTGAAGGGCAGGTGCTCATGGGGAAAGTTGAGCGAGGGCACTTCAATGGCTTTTGGACGCTTCCCGGAGGTTATATGGACCACAACGAACATCCAGCAATTGGTTGTGTTCGTGAGACTTTGGAGGAAATGGGATTGTCCATTGTCCTTGACGACGTCGAGCCCGTCATCACGCAACGTGTGTTTAACAAAGAGGGAATTTCCTTTGTTTCCTTTACCTATCAATCGACGTGGGACGGTGATGTCGCCGACCTTCATTTACTGACCGAAGAAATATCCGAAGCAAAATGGTTCACCCAAAACGAGGCGCTGGCTATCGCTGTCTCGCATTTTGACAAAGAGGCGCTACGTGCCCTCAACAAAAGGTCGGATTAGACACCAATCAACGATTTGGCTGCCTCCAAGGCATCGCTGAGACCGTCCGGATTCGAGCCCCCACCTTGCGCAAAGGTGGGACGTCCACCACCCCCGCCGCTGATGTGTGTCGAAATGGCACGAAGAACGTCAACGGCGTTGTAGCGCTCAGCAGCAATCGAATTCTCCGTCACACCGATCATGAGTTTCCCACCGCCGTCTTTTGAACCAAGAACAGCCATGGTTGGCTGTTCAGGGTCAAGGGTCAGTTCTTTGAGCATCGTTGTCATGGACTTGAGATCACCATCAATTTCCATCACAACAATCCGAACTCCGTCAACAGAAGTGGATGCATCGCCTCCACCACTTGTCCGCAGGCGGACGATTTCCGATTCGAGGTGTTCGATCGTTTTTCGTTGCTCTTTCCACTCTTTGAAGAACCGGGCGGATGCTTTTGGCAAATCTTCCGTGTTCACGCCAAAAATTTCGCTCGATGCCCGAAGCAGTTCGTCCTGTGACCGAGCATAACGCAACGCCGCTTCGCCAGCCACGATGTGCAAACGTTCGACACCGTCCTGGACGGCCGTTGAGCGAACCACGCGGATGGAACCGATTTGACCGGGCTCGTCGTGGTGCGTCCCTCCACAGGCTTGGGTGTCGTGGTCGGCAATCTTCAGAATACGAATGGAGTCACCCTTTGGCGCACCACCTTGGTACAGGTCAAAACCGTGAACGATGTCGGCGTCTTTACGATTTAATTCCGATTTTTCTGTGGTTTGAACCGTGGCCAAAATGGAGTTGGCCATGTCTTCCATGGCATCCAAGTCTTGGCGAGTGAGCCGATGGAAATGGGTGATGTCAAGGCGACCGCTTTCAACCGACAGATGTGAACCTGCTTGGAAGATATGGGGGCCCAGTAAACGACGAGCAGCACCACCCACGATGTGAACGGCCGTGTGGTGGTCCATGAGTTGCTTCCTACGCTTCCAATCAAGATGACCCTCAACGGTTTCACCAACCACCATCGCACCGTCGGTGTAATGGAGAATCACGTCACCGTGTTTTTGTGTGTCAAGAACATGAACCACAACCTCGCCTTGGTGAAGTGCTCCACAATCGCCCTCTTGACCGCCACCTTCGGGATAGAACAAAGAGGAATCGAGAACGACCGCATGGCTGGCACCCTCGGGGCCAGTTGTTCCGATCTCAATGTTGCCGAGGACGGTTGCTGTGAAGGTCTTCGCGTAGACATTGTCATAATACGACGGTGTTGTACCAGGGAAAGCACTGACATCGATTGTGGAGGCCTGCTGGTCAGAAACTTTCGCCGCCTCTTTAGCGAGACGGGCGTGACGCTCCGCCATCTCAGCCGAAAACCCGGTCCGAAGCGCCACGTTGGTCCAACCTGATCCTCGAGCGAGTGCGACGGCCATGTCGGGTGCGAGGCCATGGGAATCGTTGAGTGTGAACAAGTCCTCATCGTCGATGAATTCAGCATCTTTTGCCAAGCCTTTGAGTTGGGTTTGGATCACGTTTCCACCTTTGCGAAGCATCTCTGCATACCGCTCTTCTTCGAGATTGAGAATGGTCAACAGACCTTCTCGGTGCTGTTTGTTTAATTGTCCACCAAGGTTGACATCAAGATGGTGTTCAGCCAAATCACTCAAGCGGACATCAATGGACAGTTCGTCCCGCATTCGTAGCACACGCCGGGCCAGCATACGAGCAAGATAACCCGCCTTTGCGTTGGATGGAACCAATCCGTCGCCGAGCATGTTGCACAATGCATGCAAGTGGTCAGGGATGGCATAGATGTTGGACAGCGGTTCGGTAATGCCAGTGAATTGCTCAGCGGTCACCGTGATGCCTCGTTCCTGAAGACGGGCTAAAAAGAGTTGAACCAATTTTTCACCATCGACCCCTGCTTCGATGTTCATGATGCCGTTTAACCGACTCATTTCGCTCAACAACTGGTCGAGGTTCAGTTCAGGCCATTGCTCTGCGATGCCATCGAAACCTGCAAGGTCTTTGAGCCAAGCCACGGATTCAGGATAGATGGCCTCGTAAATGGTCGGTGTACCAGCCGCAGCCCAGCAAAACCGTTCAAGGCCATAACCGGTATCGATGATTTGCAGCGGCATCTTCCGATAACGGTCACCCTTCAGTTCGACATCCCCTTCGGGATGTTCTTCCATATCCATGAACACCAACGTGGCCAATTCCAAACCGCCCACGATCACTTCAACAGCAGCACCAGCGTTTCCACCACCGCACCAGGGATTTTCGACGTACGTGATTTCACTGGATGAAATTCCAAACGTGTCGGTGAGCATGCGGTGACAGTGCTCAACGCATGTTTCCATCCAGTAGATTTCCTCACCCTCATCCGGGCGGTTGAACACATGGTGAGCCATCATTTCAAACGTCGTGAGATGGCGACCCGAACGGCCCACGGCATCGACATCGGTGAGACGAATACACGGCTGGGACACGGCCAGAGGATTGGCAGGTGGCTGGACGGCACCCGATGTCACGTGAGGTTGAAAGTCGGCAATGGACGCAATCGTAAGATGAATGTCATCACGCCAGCGTGCCAGCACCGGATAAGGATCGATTCGGGTGTGGTCACACGCTTCAAAGAACCCAAGGAAGGCTTCACGCATCGCGTCCTTCAATGCTTTTCCTCGCTCATCAAAACCACCGATCAGGGGCGCACCGATGAAGGTGTATTCGTCCTCCTCCGTATCGCCGCAGGTGTCCCGATCTGGGTCGCAGGTCCAAAACCACAAATCGGTCACCCTGCATTGCTTCCGTAGGTAACCGTTGTCGTGAAAGACAGACAGGTCAATCGGGGGCAGCGCCATGGTATCAACTCCAATCCAAGGTGGATGATGCCTCCAAAACGAACCCCCCCTTCAAGCCTGTGTTGGACAACTGCCTCGAGGGAAAGATTGTGAAAAGACTCAAAGCCATGCGGCGGAAGGGTTTGGCATGGATGCAACATGGCGTGAGCACCTCATTGACGAGGGCGACGGCACCATGCGCATCAAAGCCCACGGGTCGATGAAGGTGGATGCCCGCCTCGTGACTGACCAGGCTCACATGAAACGCCATGCCGATGACCGAGGGCCAGAACAACTGGTCAACACCGCCAGCCTACCGGGTATTGTTGGTGAGGCGTGGGCCATGGCTGACTGGCACTATGGCTACGGATTTCCGATTGGTGGTGTCGTGGCCACCGACGTCAACGCTGGTGAACAAGGTGGTGCGATTTCTCCCGGGGGTGTCGGCTTTGACATCAATTGTGGCGTTCGCTTTCTTGCCTTGGATGCCACCGTGGATGATGTGCCCAACGTAAAAAAACTGGCCGGCCGACTGGCGGGGAGAATTCCTGCCGGTGGGTCCGGTAAAGGAGGGATTGACCTGACAGTGTCGAACCTTCAGGAAATATTGCAAGGCGGTGCTGCTGCCGCACTTGAGTTGGGATACGGTCAGGACGATGATCTCCCGGCATTGGAATCCAACGGCCTCCTTTACACCGAGAATGCAGATGTTTCGCAACGGGCACTTGAACGCGGCCTTCGGTCGCTTGGAACGCTCGGTAGCGGCAACCATTTTTTGGAACTGCAAACCGTTGGCAACGTGGTGGACCGCGAAACCGCAGACGCATGGGGCCTGTACCAAGGCCAACTCGTTGCAATGATTCATTCAGGGAGCCGTGGATTGGGTCACCAGGTGTGCACCGACCACGTACGCGCACTCGAAGCCACCTATCGTCAAAAGGATGGAAAGTGGCTCAATGAACGCTGGGGTTACGCGCTCCCCGACCGGCAACTTGCCGCTGCACCGTTGCACTCCAAAGAAGGCCAGGCCTATTTTGATGCGATGAATGCGGCGGCCAATTTTGCATTTGCAAACCGTGCAGTGTTGGCTGAACGGTTGAGAACCGTGTTGCGTCTTGAACTCGGTGTTGACGGAGAGGCTCGAACGATTTATGATGTCGCTCACAACATTGCGAAGATAGAGGACCACCGGGTCAACGGTGCCAACTGTACATGTTGTGTTCATCGCAAAGGCGCAACCCGGTCGTTTGGTGGTGACCATGGTGAAGTCGGGGCCAGTTTCGCCAACACAGGTCAACCGGTGATTGTGCCAGGCGATATGGGGCATGGTTCATGGGTGATGGCTGGACCACGCAGAGGACAGAATCAGGCGTTTGGTTCGTCATGCCACGGTGCAGGTCGGGCCCTCTCACGAGCTCAAGCCAAGAAAACACTGGATGGGAAAGCCTTGAAACGACAATTGGAAGCTGATGGCATTCGGGTACATGCATCGACTCCAAACGTGCTTTCCGAGGAAGCACCAGCAGCGTACAAGAACGTGGACGACGTCATACGACTCACGCATGATTCAGGACTTGCACGTCCTGTTGTGAGGATGAATCCGTTAGCTGTCATCAAAGGATGATCACATACACACTTGCAGCCCGCCTTGACCGGGCAGGCTCGGCGCAGCACCGGTATGGACGCCATCCGGCTCTTCGACAATCACACTCAACAGTGTGTTGACGAGTTCTTTCAATTCATCGACTTGGTTCTGAAGGTCCCTCACGCGTTGTTGAATGACCTCGTTCTGTTCTTGCTTACGCTCCATGTGCATCCCATCTGAGAAGTTTCCTTCTCATGACGAAATCAGCAAAATCGCTTCTTATACATTGAGGTAAAAATCTGGCCTTCACAGACGTTTGTCAAACCCGAGGAGATTCCCAAGATGGAGCCACCGGCGAGATTTGAACTCGCGACCTCCTCATTACCAATGAGGT
>JAYQAK010000003.1:13465-39378 GCA_038136695.1 Candidatus Poseidonia sp. | reverse complement strand
ACTTTGCCGTTGGGTTGAAGGAGTGAATTGTCTTCGAGGAGGTAATGCAGCACCCTCTCGATGTAACCTATGCGGGTATCTCAGGTTGGTACATATTGCTAATTCTAGGTGTAGTTTCACTTGGTTTCTTCACTTATCAAGTACAGAAAGCAACCAGACTTGTAATGCTCGGTTCCAAAGACAACAGGTTTGATTCCTGGGGTGCAAGGCTGAAGGAAACAGCCAGTGTCTGGTTGGGGCAAAGGAAGGTTCTAGAAGACCCAGTTGCTGGTGGAATGCACGTTCTAATGTTCTGGGGATTCCTAATGCTTTCAAGCGATATGTTGGACTTGGCAAGCGGTAATAGATTCAGTGAACACATTCTGCCCTCTTCCCTTAATGGAATCTGGAATGGAATGGTCGAATTAGGTTACACAAGTGCACTGATTGGTTGTTTCTTAGCCCTGAATCGCAGGGTATTATTTACACCTGAAAAATTGAAAGGAAAAAGCCAACTTGAAGGTAATGTAATCCTGTTGCTAATAATGACCATTTGTACTACATCATTCGTTATCGAGGCGGGGGAGGATCCAGACCCTACATTCGAAATGATTGGTTATTGGGTTTCTGAAACCTTTACAATAACTCAGAGCCTTGTAAATTGGGCATACTGGGCTCACATGCTTGCTATATGCACATTCTTATTCTTGATTCCACTCTCAAAGCACATGCATTTGGTAATGGCTCTACCTAACGTGTTCTTCTTCGATACACAGCCTATGGCTAAAATGCGCCCTCTTCAAACCGATGAAAATGGAACTGCAGTTCCTCTTGACGATCTCGACTTGGAATCTTTTGGAGCCGCATCCTATACTCAGTTGACTTGGAGGAGCCTTATCGATGGTTGGGCTTGTACGTCATGTGCAAGATGTCAAGATGTATGTCCTGCTTACGCTTCTGGAAAAGCGCTTAATCCAATGCAAATAGTTCACGATGTCAGAGGATATGCTAACGAGCATGCTGAATTATTGTTCAAGGGCGAAGCACCTGAAGAAGACATGATTTCAAGATTTAGTGAAGCAGCAATATGGGCTTGTACCACTTGCCATGCCTGTGTAGATGTCTGTCCAGTAAACATCGAGCACGTTCCAAAACTAACGGATGCTAGAAGACATTTGATGATGGAAAGAATGGAATTCGATGAATCTGTTGAAGATACAGTAATGCCTCTCATGACGACAATTGAAAATCTTGAAGGCGACTCAAACCCATACGGTATACCGATGCACGAAAGAGGAGATTGGGCTGCAGATTTGGATGTAAAGGTTGCAGAACCAGCTGAGTACATCTATTTCGCAGGATGTGCGGCTTCATTCGATGAGAGAAATAAGAAAGTCGCAAGAGATACAATTTCAATAATGAAAGAAGCAGGATTAGATGTCGGGATATTAGGTATGCAGGAAGGTTGTAGCGGGGACGCTGCAAGAAGAGCAGGTAATGAATATCTATTCCAGATGCTTGCTGAAACCAACCTTTCTACATTTGATGAACTTGGTGTTAAGAAAATAGTTGCTTCATGCCCTCACTGCTTCCATACCCTTGGCAAGGAGTACAAGGATTACGGCGGTCAAGACATTGAAGTTATGCACCACTCACAATTGATTAATCATCTTCAAAGTGAAGGTAAGCTTCCAGAGCCAAAGCATGATGGAAACATCACCTATCACGACCCATGTTATCTTGGTCGAATAGGCGGAGAATTTGACGCACCTCGTTCAGCAATAGGTGGCGTAGACATCGAAACGGAGAAGCATGCTAGAGACTCTTTCTGTTGTGGCGCAGGAGGTGCTCAGATGTGGATGGAAGAGCATGTCGATGAAGGATATGATCGTGTCAACGTAATTCGAGCTAAAGAATTGGCTAAAACCGGAGCGGATACAGTTGCAGTAGGGTGTCCTTTCTGTTCAACAATGGTCACTGATGGTTTGTCAAGCATCAATTCCGAAATGGAAGTCAAAGACATCGCGGAATTGGTTTGGGAGCAAATCAAGGCCAATGACGCCAAGATCGAGGCGAAGAAGGCCGCTGCCGAGCCCGCCGAAGCCGCCGAAGCCTGAGGATGATGGGGCGTGCTTGATGCACACGACCAACAGGCCTTGCTCGATTGGTACGACGCTCATCAGCGTGATTTGCCCTGGCGCCAGACCAACGACCCGTGGGCCATCTTGCTGAGCGAGGTGCTGCTCCAACAGACCCAAGTGAGCCGAGGACTGGTTTACTGGCAGCGCATGGTTGAGGCGTTTCCCACCCTCCAAAGCATGGCCGACGCGCCGGTCGATGCGGTGCTCAAGGCCTGGGAAGGCGCAGGTTACTACAGCCGTGCACGCCGCCTTCATGCGTTGTGTCAACGGGTGATGCACCCCGGTAGCGAGGGAGGGTTTGACGGCCAACTCCCTTCGACCTACGACGCGCTCCTGAGCCTTCCTGGGATTGGCCCCTACACCGCAGCGGCCGTAGCGAGCATCGCTTTCGGGCAACCGGTGGCCTGCGTTGACGGCAACATCCGGAGGGTCATGGCACGAATCACCGCACAAGCTGAGCCAACGCCCCACGCTGTTCAGGCGTGGGCGGATGCAGCGATGGTCGATGAGCGCCCGGGTGACTGGAACCAAGCGCTGATGGAATTGGGAGCGACCGTGTGCACGCCCAAACGGGTCAGGTGTGAGGCCTGTCCCGTGCGCGACTCATGTCTCGGCAGGAATGATGCAGAAGCCTACCCGCTGCCGAAGCGCCAACGGGTCAAGGAAGTCGTGCTCACGGCGTGGGTGGAATGGGCACGGGACGGAAATCCCGTCTTGACGCAACGGCCGATGGACGGGTTGTTTGCAGGCCTTTGGGGGCCGACATACCACGAAGGATTGTGCGTTCCGGACCACGACCACGTGCATTGCGGGGTGGTGAAGCATGCGCTCAGCCATCGCAACATGACGGTGCATGTGGTGCTGAGTACGGCTCAAACCGTTCAATCAGGTGTTGATGTTGGTGATGTTGCCCTGTCTGCCCTGGACGAGAAGGTGCTCGCTTTGGCAGGCGTCCATCGCCAAAAGCTTGGCCATTGACCGGTCGTCAATCTTGGCGATGGTCATCGATCACCTTGGCTGCAATCGTACGCAGGTCAGCCGTGTAGCCGTCCGCCTTCGGCATGTCCATGGGGTCAACGCCGTGAACAGCATGCAGCCACATGTAGGTGCCCGTGTCAAGGGTGATTTCGCCGGCGTGCCCCTTCTCATCGGTGAAGATGGAGGTGGCCTTGGCGCCAGAAAGTTGCTTGACATCACCATCGAGTTCGCCGTTCTCGTACATCGCTCGGAGTTCGTACACAACCGCACCGTGGTTGAAGGTGAACACCTTGGTGTTCGGGTAATCAGCAGCGAGGTCTGAGGAGACGTTCACCCATCCTTCGTAGGCTTCATCAGAACCGTTTCGATGTTCGTCAACGTTGTCGTAGTCCGCAGGGAAATCCTTCCACGGCATGGCAAGACCGATGCGAATATCGGGGTTTTTGTTCACCGCATAGTCCGTGAAATTCCCCACGGCTTCGTCCGATTGTCCGCCCGATTCAACAAACTCAATGGAGCAACAAATCATGATCAGGACGTCAATTTCACCGGTGTCAAGGAAGTCTTTGATCATCTCTCGGTCGGTGGTGTCCGCCCAAAGTTGGTCGGGAGCGCCTGAGGCGCCACCGCTGAACACAATGTACGTGGCGTGGTTGGCCACCCCCGCCGTGTGGGCGTAGTCTTCGAGGGATTCAGCGAACTTCCGTCCAAAACTGTGACCGATGTAGAGCACGTTGTAGTCGTCGTCCTTCACATCCTCCGGCGCCCGATCCGTGATGGCTTCACCGTCACCTCTGCCTTGTCCCAGACACCCTGAAAGGGGGACGAGGAGGAAGAGTGCTACGAGCAGCCATGCATTGAACTTCATAGAACTCCTTCCTGCAGGGCCTCACATAGAAGTTTGGTTTCGCCGGTGTAACGGTTCAGCCGCCGGGTCATGCAGCGAACGAACCCGAGTTCAATCGGGGTCGATGTGCGGTTTCACAGCTCGATGCTGCGGTTCCACCCTTGGGTTGGGTCAAAGACAGCCCCCTCGGTGGATTCCCATATGGTTTGAATGGCGGTGGCATTGGTTATTTTGCCAACCTGGACGTGAAACACATAGCCTTGCTCATTGATGAAAATGGCATGGGGAATGGAGCGAACGCCGAGGGCTTTTGCCAACGATGGTTCTCGAATAAACGGTCGGTCCACCGTTCGGTTGAGGTTGGTTTCGGTGTCGTTGTGCCACTGGGACATGTTGTTGTATTCCTCTCGGGCTTCCATGGAAAAAACGACGAGTTTTTTCGCTGGCAACAGCGAATCGTAGGCGTCGATCGTTGGTTCGCAATGTTGACACCACGGTGCAGAAAAGTAGGCCACGTACGATGCGTTCGCAAACTGTTCGTAGGTGTGGGTGGCGTTGGTGTGGTCGATTCCCATCCATGCTAGCATCGCCACCGGTTCTTGGACGGTTGGCACAACCACGTTTTCCTCAACCTGCCGTTCGGGTGTTTCGTTGACACACCCTGCCAGCAACACGGTCATGGCGAGCATCACGACGGCGCTTCGTTGCATAACCTCACCAACAACGCCTCTTCGGCGTCTCACTTAGTCTTGTTCATCTCCAGTTGAAGCCTGTTGCAAGAGCAGGTCGTGGCGGAACGAGGCCAAACAAACAAGCAACCCGGCCACCAACACGTACTCGGCTGGAGCAGCAAAACGTATACCATGCTGTGCCTGATTGAGGAAGGCCTCCGTGCTCATGCCGGTTGGGTCAAAGGAGTTCACGGCCAACTGAAAACTGGTGACCATGACCACGAAACCGGTGAAGGCGAGGATGAACCCCAACCGGCGCATCCGTTGACCGCCGATGCTTGACCGGTCGCCAAGGGCGCGTTGTGCGAGGTAGGCCCATACAATTCCACCTCCAAAGGCCATCATCGCCGTGGCGATGTGGGGATTGATGAAATCGTACATGTCGAGGTGACTCACCAACACGGTGTTGAGTGCAGCCAACAAACCAAACAAGGTGGCGATGAACCAAAGTCCAGGGTGTTGTGCATCAAGTGTGTGATACAGGTGCCATGCGTACAGCATTTGCAGCAAGCCAGCGAGGGTGAGGCCGAGGCTAAACACGTGGTCCTGCAGACCGGGGTAGTCGGACTCTGAAATGAAAAACGGAACGGCACGAGGATTGTCCAGTCCGTGGATCACCATGGCGAACACGACGGTGACCAGTGGAACGGTCCAGCTCACTCTGGAGAGCACCAAGCCCTGGTCACGGGTCAAAGGAAGACGTCGACCGTGTCTTGGATGCATGTGTCAAAGTCCTCCCATTCCATGCCCAGCACCTCTTCGGCTTTGGCACTTGAGTAGTTGGTGTCTCCGCCCATCATGTTCTTGGCCACGGCGCGCGTGAGGTATCGCTGTCGTCCAAGTTTCCCACCCATCCAATCTTGGAACACCGCCAGCGGGATGAGTGTGTTGGGCAAACTGTATTTCGGGGCTTTGGTCGTCGGGTTGAGGGTTCGAATGCGCTTGCAGATGGTGGCCAAGGTCAAATTGGCGTGAGGTGCGAGAATGAACCTCCCTTCCGCTTCGTCCACCTCAAACGCCCGTCGATGGGCGCGGGCTACATCGCGAACGTGCACCACCGACATCGGGAATTTCGGGACGACAGGGTACTTTCCTGCGATGGCATCAGCGAAGAAATCCACGCTTGGTGTTGGTCGAACAAAGCCGCCGCCCAGTACGGCGGTGGGGTTGATCACGCGCAGGTCGAGATTCAGTTCCTCGGCCAATTCCCACGCCAAGTGCTCGGATTGGGTTTTGGCCGTGGTGTAGGGCAAGGAGGTGTCGGTGTTCCAAACCGCCTCGTCCTTCTTCCTCCCTTTGGGGGACGTGCCGACCGCTGCGGTGCTCGAGGTGTAGATCACGCGCTGGATGCCTGCGTTGGCAGCGGCGTGGAAGAGGTGCATCGTTCCTTTGTTGGCGGTGTCGAGGATGGCCGTGGCATTGCCTTGCGTGGCGTAGATGGTGGCGGTGTGAAACAACCCATCGCATCCTTTGAGGAGGTCTGACCATCCGTCCGCATCCAACACATCGCCCTGAACCAATTCAAGTCGGTCCTCGGCGTTCAATGCCTTGGCGTGTGCCCGCACATGGTCGACCTTGGCGGGGTCGTTGAGGTCCCGCACCGAGCCTTTGACGGCATAGCCGTGCTCGAGCAGGTCGCGAACGATGTGGTTGCCGATATGGCCGTTGACGCCCGTGACGAAGATGCGGCGAGGAGCAACGTCGGCCATATGCATCGGCGAGGCTTGGGTCCCGTATCAACCTTCAAGTGCATCACCATGCAGCCCCAAACGAAGCCCATGCCCATACGCGTTCACGACACCCGGCGGCGAGAAAAGGTGGATTTCACCACCTTGAAGCCGGGACAGGTCTCGATGTACGTCTGTGGAGTGACGGTGTACGACCGCTGTCATTTGGGCCATGCACGTTGCTACTTGGCGTTTGACCTGATTCATCGCTGGCTTGAATCGAGTGGTTACGACGTCCACTACGTTCAGAACTTCACCGATATCGATGACAAGATCATTCACCGTGCCAACGAATTGGACGGTGACTGGAAAGCGTTGGTGGACGCCAACATCGAGGCGTATTACGAGGACATGGATGCGTTGAACATTCTGAGGGCCGACGTCTACCCTCGATGCACAGAGTACGTCGACGACATGATTCGCATCACGCAAGACCTCATCGACAAGGGTCACGCCTACCAAGCCAACGACGGTGTTTATTTCCACGTTGAGTCCGCACCGGAGAAGTACGGCCAACTCACCGGCCAGTCCATCGATGCCGTGCGTTCAGGCGCTGGTGGTCGCGTGGACGAAACGGGTTCCGGAAAACGTGACCACAAGGACTTCGCGTTGTGGAAGGCGGCCAAACCGGGGGAACCGACGTGGGACTCACCGTGGGGTCCCGGCCGCCCCGGGTGGCACATTGAATGCACGGCTATGTCGCTGGACCATTTCGAAAAGGAGTTCGACATTCACGGCGGCGGGCATGACCTGCGTTTCCCGCACCACGAGGCCGAAATTTTCCAGGGCGAATGCCACACCGGTCATTCGCCCGTGGTGCATCACTGGTTGCACAACGGCTTTGTCAACATCGATGGTGAGAAGATGAGCAAGTCGCTCGACAACTTCTGGACCATTCGAGACATCCTCGCCCAGGTCGATGCCATGGTGCTTCGTTTTGCGCTCATCAACGCCCACTACCGTTCTCCCATCGACATGAACGAGGCCTTGCTCAACGACGCCGAGCGAAATTACAACCGCTTGTTGGGCTGCTATGTTGAGGCTCTCAAGGCATCAAAGGACCCTTACCCCGTGGCCCTGCCTCAACCCGACCTCGCTTCTCCCCTGCCCCTCGGGAAATCGCTTGGTTTGCTGGAAAAGATGGGTGAAGGGTTCGCCCAAGCGATGGATGACGACTTCAATTCTCGAGAAGCTGTGGCCAAGGTGCTCGGCATGGTGCGTGAAATCACGAAAGTTCTCGGTTCTGACCTTGAATCGGCTGATCACAACGCCTTCGCCCATTACGCTGTCGAGTTGTTGGAAGAAACCGCCGGGCGAGTCTTGGGCGTGTTGCCTTCCCAAGAAGTGGCGTTGGCTGAGCCGGAAGAAGACCCCCGGAAGGCCGAAATTGCCGACCAAGTCGAAGCCTTGTTGGTTCAACGAACTGAGGCGCGCGAGGCAAAAGACTGGGCGCTTGCCGATTCCATTCGAGACCAACTCAACGAGTTGGGCGTGGTCGTGACGGACACGGCCACCGGCCCCGAATGGGACCTGGCCTGATCACTCTTCTTCGATGGGCGGCGCTGACAATGGCGGCGGTGCAGGAACAAATCCAACTTCCGTTGCCCCCAGGGCTTGCTCTTGCTCATCCCACATTTTCTCGATGAAGACTTCCTGCGCCAGCGCATCCTCACTCCCTCTGGAGACGAGGAACAGCGCCACCAGCATGACGACGATGATGCCAAAGAACAACATCAAGGCGACCTGTTCAATGTTTTCCTCACCTTGCGAGGTGTCGACCGGGGCCTTGGTCAATCCAGGGTTGGAGGAGCCATCGTCGGGCGTGTCGTCAAGGGTTTGGTTGGTTTCGGTGGTTTGGTTGTTCTGCGGTTGCTCGGTGTCGTCTTGACACGGTGGCAGTGAGCCGTCGTCGCACGGTTCAGGTTGTGTTTCCGTGACGGTTTCAAAGTCGGTGACCGGAGGAAGTGTTTCAGCCCGGTCATAATACCGGTCGTAGAGGTTGGAGAGGTCGATTTGAGCGTTGGCTTGTGGGGAGCCGTTGAGGACTCGGAAGTAGCGCTCGTCTCCGTAGGTGTACCAAGGGTCGAGACCAACTTCCGTCATTCCTTCGATGACCCCTTCGAAGTCGTTCGCGTCACCGAAGGCGGCGGTCATTTCCTCCACGTCAAAGCGCATCGCCATCGTGAGGTTCTCGGTGATGCTGGCCCAGGTCTGGGCACCTTCAGGGGCTGCGAGGAAGGTCACATCGAGCACCTTGCCAAACTTGCCAGCAGGTTCGTGGTCTTCGCCCTTGAGTGCGGTCATCAAGTCCTCGTCACCGTAAATCGCCAAACCACCCACCACCGAGAGACGAACATCGGGGTCAACGGCGTTGATGAGGTTTCGATAGGGATTGGTGTGAATGTTGTCGATCACGACGAGGTCAGCCGCCGTCCCGGGCGTGAGGGTGCCAACGTCGTTTTGCCAGTTGGTGGCGAGTGCTGCGCCGGAGGTCACCATTTCCACCTGTTCGTAATCGGTGAAGATATCGCCCAGCATTTCATCGTCCCACAGGTCGGCCACCTTCAGTTCATGCAGCGGTGACTTCGACCCGGAGGGTGACCAATCGGGAGCCAAGGTGATGTGGACGCCCGCCGCTTTGGCCGCAGCGACATCGGCGGTTTGTCCATAGAGCAACAGGTTGGACAGAGGCGACCACACCAAACTCGCGCCCACCTCGGCCATTTTGTTGAATTCCGATTCGCCAAGTGCCACGCCGTGGATGAGGACCAATTCGCCCACGAGGAGGTTGTTCTGAACGAGGATATCGAATTCAGCACGACTCGATTCGTCAACGCCTTCGGCGATATGAATGAACCAAGCGTCAAGTTCGCCGCTGGCGTTGCCGGTTTTGATGTGGTTGCCAACGTAGTCCGAGGTCAGTTCGGTGACTTTGGTGTGGATTTCGTCCCTGCCGAAGTTGTAGTCCTCGATGTTGCGAGCGAGGACGGTAGCGTAACTGTCATCGGGGTTGCTGGGGCTACCTTGGGCGGCGGTGGTTCCACCAACGATGGACTTCATTTCGATGTATTTCATCGCCTGCGATTCCATGTTCCAGTAGGGGCCAGAGTGAACGAGCATTTTCGGCTTGGTGACCTGTTCGCTGTAGTCCGGATGATTTTTCCATTCGTAGCGGTTGTTGTATCCGCCCCAAGGGTTGCGGTTCTGTTCCGAAAGGTGTGGCGTCATTTCCCAAAGGGGTGCCTGGTTGTAGTGGAGGTGATTGTGAAGGTCGATGAGGCCGGGGTAGATGGTTCCGTTGGTCTCCAAAACAGGGACGTTGGTGAGTTGAATGTTGGAAGGAACATCGTTTTCCCAAACGGCTTCGATCATGCCGTCTTTGACCAAGAGGTGGCCTTCGTTGATGACGTCGGCTTCACCGGTCATTGGAACAATTCGGCCCTTGAGCACGTAGGCACCCGTGTGCACGTTGTCGGTCATTCCATAACAGCGAACCATGTTCTGCGCCACGCTGTAGGAACCGCCGTCTCCCCAACCCGGTGTGGGGGGGTCGACCTTCGTGACCGTGCCGTTGAGGTCTTTGACATAGGAGGTGTCCCACCACGAATCTTCGGCAGGATACGACAGCGTGTCGATGACGTTGCCAGAAGCATCGGAGATGGTGACTGTTTCATCGTTCCAATAATCCAGTTCTATTCGGGAACTGGCTCGGAAGATGACGATGTAATCGTTGGGCGCAACGGTGGTGTTCCATGCCAGTCGGCACGGCGCTGAGCCACCGTCGGTGATGTCGTCCAGGATCCAATCGGAGACATCCACGGGTTCGGCACCTGTGTTCCACAGTTCGATGAATTGGTCCGATACCGAGCCGATGTCCCCATCGCCGTTCCAATCCGTTCCGTTGTAGTCCGGGCTTGATGCAGAAACCAAAATCTCGCTGATACGAATATCGCTCGCACCTCGGGCGGTGACTTCCGAAACATTCGGTTGGGTTACGGGTTGGAGCACAGGGGGCATGCTCGGCGCCAAGAGGAGGCCAACGAGCAGAAGCGAAAGCATCCACTTTTGCATGGTGCTATCGACACTCTGCTAGCACATAAGGAAGACTCCGGTGTTTTTTGTATGCTCACATGGCTTGAAAAAGGGTAAGGGTTAGGTTTCTGCATGGCAACCGTCAATTTAACCGAACCCATCTTCGCTGAGACCATCGAAAACAACACGCTGGTCATCCTGGACTTTTGGGCAGAATGGTGCGGCCCTTGCAAGGCCTACGGGCCGGTGTACGAGCGAGTCTCAGAGGAATTCCCCGACGTGGTGTTTGGGAAAATTGACACCGAAGAACAGCAAGCGCTCGCCGGCATGTTCGGCATTCGGTCCATCCCAACGACGATTGCGTTCAAGGAGGGCATCGGCGTGTTCATGCAGCCCGGCGCCCTGCCCGAGGCAGCGCTGCGAGATTTGGTTGAAAAACTGAAGGAGTTGGATATGGATGAAGTCCGTGCCGAAATGGAAGCCAACGAAGGCAACGACGAATGAAACACAGTCTGCCGATTGATTCAAAGCACCGCCTTGTTCACGTGGTTTCATGGACCTCAAGCCGTTGTTGGTGGTGCTGCTCTTCGCCACCAGCATGCTCGCAGGTTGTTTTGGTGAAGACGAGGCCGTGACGAACACCCCCTCATCCACCGATGTTTATCCCGAACCGTGGGAACGAACCGACCTGGTGTACAACGACCAGGACATTTACGCTCGCGTCACGGTCAACGGGTCCCACGCCATTGACGCCGTCCGCTCGGTGTATGTCCCGGTCGACACCATCACGGCAGCTGATGGCGGAGCAGGGTTGACCGGTGACGCCGAGGTCCACCTCGGTTTGTGGTTGCCGGTCATCGACGGGTGCGATTGGGAAAGCGAATCGTTGAGCGAAGACTGTCAAGTTCCCGTCATCGCCGAAATCGGACCCTACTACAACGATGGAGACGTAGACGCGCTGACACCTGCCGACCGACTCGGCAAGATGCTCATCGAGAATTACGTTCCACACGGTTACGGTGTAGCCCAGGTTTCGGTCTTCGGAACCGGTGAATCAAACCACTGCATGGACCTCATGGGCACCGATGAGCAACGCGGCATCGATGCGGCCGTGACGTGGCTTGGAACACAACCTTGGTCCAACGGCAACGTCGGCATCATCGGGAAGTCCTACGACGGCTCAACCCCTTGGCAAGCGGCGACCTTTGGCAACCCCTACCTGGCGACCATCGTGCCCATGTCCGGCCTCATTGGCGTGCATGAATTGATGTGGCGAAACGGCAGCATGGAAGCACGAGGCATGATCATGCACAACGGCGTGTACGGCTCCTTTGGTATCGACGGTGATTCCGAAGACGCTCATACCCTTTGCGAGGGATACCTCGAAGGTTACGTAAACGGCCCAGCCGCCTACCTTTCGGGAGGTATGGTGACCTACGCCGGGAACGATTATTGGACCGAACGCTCCTTCCTCGACCGGGTGCTGCAGAATTACAACGGCTCCGTCTACATCATTCAGGGCATGCAAGATTGGAACGTTGACCCGCACATGTCCTTCCCAGCCCACCAACTCGTCGAAGATGCAGGCATCGAAATCAAAACGCTCGCAGGCCAGTGGGCTCACGATTATCCGGACCGAAAATCGGGCCACAGCAGTCTTCCTTCCGGCGAAGGAGCAGAGGCTTATCCCTACACCCTGCGCTGGGACTGGGCCGATGAGATGCTCTACTGGTTTGACTGGTACCTCAAGGGCGAAGGTCGTGCACCGACGCTCGGTGTTGAAATGCAAGACAACCGTGGTGGTTGGCGATTTGAGCAAACCTACCCGCCAACCGATACGACCTATCTTGAAATCAACGGGGCAGATTTGAACCCGTCAGGGGCCTCCATCGGTGGTTCAAGCGGTTCGATCACGATGACCTACGGGCCGTTTGAAAACGACACCTTCATCGTCGGCATGCCGAGTTTCCACATCCCTGTGACCCCTCACACCACCAACGGTGCCCACGGGTTCCTCACGATGGAGGACGAGAACGGGATGCATCTCGGCCATGCCGTGATGGATTATCGGTTCCACGAAGGTGGCCGTGACGGTCAAGAAGTGCTCGTGCCCTTCTCAACCGTGGTCGGTCAAATGGAGTTCCTACCGATGGATGTTTTCCTCGAAGCGGGTGAAACCATCGTCATCACCATGACCCAAACGGGCTACGATTACGTTCCTTCACCGGCCAGCGCTGGCAGTTATTCCATTGACTGGTCAGGAGCGACCCTCACGCTGCCCATCGTGGAGCGGACCTGTGAGGATCTGTTCCAAGCGCCGATGCACGCGTACGGTGAAGAAGCACAACGGGCGTGTTGATTCGTCACTCGCCCAGACCATCCTCAAGCGGAGAATGCTGGCCTCGGACACCGACGGTCCACCTGAGCGTGTCCACGATGCCTTTTGCTCGTTGGAATTTCATCAACGCTCTGTATTTTGCCTCTTTTGGGCCGGTTATTTTTCTCAACATGTACTTGGCGTGTTGTGACTTCATTTCGGCGACCGCTTCATCGAGGAGGGCGTCGATTTCTGCCCACGTTCGGTCGTAACTTGGTTGCTGGGAGCGGCTCGGTTGTGATGTCATCTGCATTGATTGGCCCAATACATCATACGCTCTTTGCATTGGCCACATAGACTCAATAGTCTGGGGTGTGGGCGTGACAAAGCCATCGGTGATAGAAGTGGGAGATGCGCCCACCTCCCATCGTCATCCTCTTAAGCCCTTGACAAACGATGGCTGGCATGGTGTTGACTTCAATTCCGGGTGTCAGCGAGCGCATGGCGAACAAAATGACCGAACATTTTGGCTCCGAAGATGCGGTGATGACCACGCTAGCTGCAGGTGATGTTGGCCGGTTGGCGGAAGTGGACGGTCTTTCGGTGAAACGAGCCCTCAACCTCGCCCGTCAATATGCGGGGGATGAAGGGCAGTTCCTTGCCACGAAGGAAGCAAGAAAACTTCACCAAAACCTGCTCAGCCATCTCCAATCCTTTGCCGCCTGCGCTGCCACCAAGGAACGGATGGGCTTGCTCACGCCGGTGGCCAACCCACAAACACGTCGCACGTTGGTTGCCGCTGCCATGGACCTTGATCCGGTTTGGTTGGCTGAACAACAATCCGCTTGGCAGGGACTGACCCGACTCAAAGAGCGCCAGGAGCGTTACGAACGCGTGATCGTCTGCCACGAACCAATCGAGCATCTGAAGAAATTTTGCCGTGTACTACAACCCACTGAAAACGAAACCTGGAAGGATTACACGGTCTTCAAAACCGTGACGTGGGTTGGAAGCGGCGCACCGATGGAAGCCCCTGACGGGTGGCTGGTTCTCGGTTCTTCACCCGATGCTTCGCTCCTGTTGCCGGAGCGAACCATTGACTGGTTCACGCACAACCGAAAGACGCTGAACATCCTGTGCGATTTGGTTGAGGCGATTCAATCCGGCACCTTTCCCGAGAACGAAGCCTTGGCTTCCCTCGGTGAAGCGTTGCACCCTCTCTCTTCGCTGCCTGAAGCCTTGAGTTTGCTCGGCGATGCCTCCCAAATCGAAGAGGTGGCTCGCATCAAAGACGAACTTTGGGGAACGGTCAAGACCCTTGAGCAGGAGGTCAACGAACACGTTGAAAACGCCATGAACGATGCGAAATTGGCCCTCTCCGGAGCCGAACTGCTCGAGGCCTTGGCCGATGGGACGGCGTTTCAACGCAAGCTCAGGGATGCGACCGGACACGTGATACAAGAAGCGATGCAACAGGCGAGAGAAACGCTGGCGGCCTTCCTTGAACCAGCGTCATTGCGATGTCCTTTCGACATCTTCACCTCTTCGTGGCCGGCTAAAATCGACCGCCAAACCATTGACGGCATCGATGCTGCCTTGGAATCCAAATTGAAGGCGGAGACCACGGGACACCTCGTGTCGATGGCAAGGGCGCTCGGCCCTCTGAAAGCCTCCTGCGAACTTGCCGTACAGCGCCTCATCGAAACCGATCAGTGGCTTTCCGTGGCTCGTTGGGCACATGCCGACCGGTGCGTGATGCCTGAACTTGTGGCCCACGGTGTTTGGTTGGACGGCGGTCGACATGTGCTCCTCGGTGTCGAACCCGACGCGGTCACCTATGGACTTGGTAAGGCTGCTTCGAGCGGCGACCAGCAATCGTTGGCACTGTTGACCGGGGCCAATTCTGGTGGTAAGACCACGCTATTGGAATGTTTGGCCTACGCCAGCATACTCGCTCACATGGGCCTCCCGGTTCCTGCCAACGCTGCCCGGATTGGGAAGGTGGACGCATTGCACATTTTGGCAAAGGCAGGCGGTACCCAAAGCGCAGGAGCGTTGGAGCAAACACTGGTGGAATTGGCCACGGTGGTGAGCGACCCGACGCCTAAACTCATTCTCGCTGATGAGTTGGAAGCCATCACCGAACCTGGGGCTGGTGCTCGAATCATTGCTGGTATGCTGCTTGCGGCCGAGGCTCAGCCCGATACCACGATGATGCTGGTCACGCACCTTGCGCCCGCTATTCTCGAAGCCACGGGCCGAGATGACCTTCGTGTGGACGGTATCGAGGCCAGCGGCTTGGGCGAGGACTTGGAATTGCTCGTGGACAGAACGCCCAAGCGAAACCACCTCGCACGGTCAACACCTGAACTGATCGTCAAGCGCTTGGTGGAGAAGAGCAACGGGCATGCTAAGGCCTTGTTCGCTGATATTCTGGAGATGTTCGGTACGCCCGAGTAACCCTCATGCCGGAAGTTCAAGTTCAACGGCAAACAGCGGGTCGGGGTCGGTTGAATCATGGTAGGCGACCACCACACCACCGTCGTTGAGAATCCCCAACGAGGCAAAGTCGAATCGAATATCGTTTCCAGCACCCGAGGTGGAATCGAGGTCGCCTTGACCGATGTAGGTCAGCGTGTCGGGTGACATGTCCTCGGAGTACCCTCGAACATGGTAGACCGTGTCAACATCGGGCCCTTCGGTGGATTGGTACCGCACGTTGAGAACAAACAAATCCAATTCACCGTTTCCTTGGAACTCCCATTCCTCAATGGAGGATGCGGTGGCTCCCAAATCGTAGGTGTGGTTCATCCATGTCTGGGCCCCGTCCTTTGACATAAAGTGCGTGAAACTCGTCCCGCTGTTGGCCACGCAGTGGATGGTTCCAGCTCGGTCGATGTGGCAGTATTCGGAGGGGAACTGAACGCTGAGTTCGTTCCATGAAAGGGTCGTGTCCATGTAGGCAGCGTTGCCGTTGTTGTAGTAGGAGGGGAAGATGAGGCCCCCGGAAGGAAGCGGGAAGGCACGCATTTCCTTGTGGGGTTTGTTCACGTCCCAATACGCCGGAAGGTCGGCACCGGTGAAGTTCAAATCCAATTCAATGGCCGGATCGCCACCGTCACGGCCGGGGAATTGGAACGGGTAGTAGTTGAGTCCGTCAACGCTGATTTGGCCGCCGGCGTTTTGGGTTTGATGCCAGAAGTTGGACACCACGATGCTGGCCCAATCGCCGGTACCGAGGCTCGATTCGATGGGTCCAATCACTTCGACCTGCCATGAACGGTCATAGAAAGGCTCGGTGATTCGGTTGTAACACCAGGTCCATTCGCCTTCGGATTCATCGTAGAGAATGGCATAGAATTTGTCCAACTTTAGGTCGGCACCCGGGTAAGGGAACCACGACATGGAAATGATGTCGCCGTTGGTTGCTTGGACGATGCTTCCCTCACCCAACCCTTCGTTGCCGGGGTTGGTCGGCACCGGTGTTCGGCACTGGGTGTCGGGAAGGATGGTGGGGATGTAGGTGTCCCACACGTGCCCGCGGTCTTCTGAAAACACGGGGTATTCTCCACCGATGTTCAGAATTTGGCCGTCGATGTCGGTGGCGAGGTAGTGTTCGCAGCAGTTTCCACCGTAGGAGGCGTCAAACACCGCCCAGGTGGTGTTGGTGCTCTGGTTGGTGCGAAGGTCAACGGTCACGAACATGCGCTCGTCAACGTGCCCAGCCGCGTCGATGCGTTCGTAGGTTGACCAAATTGGTTCCAGTTGCTCGTTTTCAACGATGCTGCTGCCGTCTCCAAAACAGCCGGCGAGCACCATGGAGATTGCCATGGCCATGCCGAGGAGCGCCCGTCGCATGAATTGGCGTTGCATGGGCTTGATTTGAAGCCGTCGCTGTTCCCACTCGAACGTTCTCCACGTCCAACTGGCTGCTTTTCAGGACAACAAGGTTCGCAGACCGGTTGCTGTATAGGACCCCATCCAGGTCAACGCTTCGCCGTCGATCATGTGCAGTTCGGGTGGCGTGGCACCGGCCGCTTCAATGGCAGCCGCGAGCCGTTTTCCTTCTTCCATTGAAAATTCGTGGGGTTCGCTCGAAAGAAACAGGTCGGTCACGCTGTGTTCAATGATGCTCTCCACGGTGACTTCGGGATAGCCGGTGCCGTTGGGGTCAATGATTGGAACCGTGTAGCCCATGCAGGCGAGCATGCCGCCAGCGTAGGTTTCACCGTTGGCGGCCATCAGTGGTTCGTGCCAAATGAGTGGTAGTGCGACGCGTCCGTTGGTTTCCGGAACGGAGGAAAGGAGGTTCTCAACTTCGCTTGCCAACCCGTTGGCTTCGTCCATCCGATTCACCGCTTTGCCGAGATCTCGCAGCATCGTCGGGACATCGCTTGGGTGGTTGACGTGGCATACGAAGGTGGCGTATCCTTGCTCGATGCACCAATCGTACACGGCTTTGGGGTTCTCGTCCCTGTCCATCACCACGAGGTCGGGTTGTGCGGCAGTGATTTTGGAGAGGGTCGGTGTCTTTGTTCCCCCGACAACCGGAACTTCATGCACGTGGTGCGCAGGATGGATGCACCAAGGTGTGCGCCCAACGACTTCATCTGGACCAAGCCCGAGGTCAAACAGGGTCAAGGTCAGACTTGGCACCAACGAGACGATGCGCACGCCATCGCCTCACTTGACCGTGAAGTGGACCACGGCACCGTCGACTTCGAAACGCTCGGCGTCAGACGGTGGCTGTTCACCACCGGAGTGGAACACGCAACCAGCCGTTCGGGTTTCGGAGGCCACCCACGCTTCGTCGTTGGCGTGGAGTTCGGGAGCGTTCTCCGTCCACACCTCAAGGTCGATGGTGGCGTCGATGTCCAGATTCAGCGTTTTGCGCTGGGCTTGGACTCGGCGGGTGATGTCTCGGGCCAAGCCCTTGGAGAGCAAGGCGGGTGTGTCGTTCATGTCAAGCACCAGACTCACCTGCTGCTGGTCTTCGCCGAGGGTGAGGTCCACGGTTTCCGCAGCGAACCCTTCACGCTCAACCCGCTTGACCTCAACGTCACCTTCCTCGACCTTGACACCCAAGACCTCGGCGCCGCCGTTGTTGATGGCGGCCAAGAGGCCCTGCGGGTCTTCCGCGGTGCGGATGGCTTGGGCGACATCGTTGACCTGAGCTCTCGCCTTCGGGGCGAGCGCACGGAAGTTGGGGGCCAATTCAATGCGCTGGAATCGGTCGAGGTCGCTCTCGATGTGAATGGCTTCAACGTTCAACTCTTCAGCGAGCAGTTCGTGGAACGCCTCGAGGTCAGGGCCTGCGACGATCCATCCTTGAGCGCAGGGGAGACGTTGGCGTCGGTTGGCTTCGATGCGGATTCGGCGACCTGCTTCCGCCAATTCGCGGACGAGGTCCATGGTGGCTTCAAGCGGCAGGTCTTGGGCAGGGAGCGTCGCGGTGGCCTTGGCAGCTGCCTCGTCCCATGCGTCGGAGGTGGCTCCCTCGAGCGACCCGGGAACACCGGAGGGCCAGGGGGCGGTGTGGACGGATTGTCCGGTGAGGTTGCGATGAATTTCGTCCACCATGAACGGCGCCACCGGCGCCATCAAACGGCAAACGGTCGTGAGCACCTCGTGCAGCGTGTGCTGACACGCCAATTTGTCGCTGGTCTCGGCTTCATCCCACAGACGGCGACGGCTTCGACGAACGTACCAGTTCGAAACGTCGTTGACCATGAAGTCCTCGAGGTCTCTGCAGGCTTTGTGGAAATCCCAGTTGACAAAGTGCTCGTGATAGGCGTGGCCAACACTGGCAAGGCGTGACAGAATCCAACGGTCCAATTCGGGACGCTGGTTCACTGGAACATCGGCGGATTCGGGGTCAAAGCCATCCAGAGCAGCGTAGTCCGCATGGAACTTGTACACGTTCCACATCGTGAGGAACATCTTGGCGTAGGTTTCCCGTACGCCGTTGGGGTCGAACTTCAGCGGGTTCCAAGGAGCGCCAGCGGTGACCATGTACCAGCGAGTGGCATCGGCTCCTTCTCGATTGAAGTGGTCCCACGGGTCAACGATGTTGCCTCTGGATTTGGACATCTTCTTGCCCTCAGCGTCGAGGATCAGCCCCAGTGAAAGACAGCGCTTGTAGCACATTTCGTCAAACACGGTGGTGGAAACGGCGAGCAGCGTGTAGAACCACCCTCGCGTTTGGTCGACACCTTCGCAGATGTAATCCACGGGGAACGAACCGTTGAACACGTCTTCGTTCTCAAACGGGTAGTGCCACTGGGCGAACGAAGCGCACCCCGAGTCAAACCAGCAGTCCATCACGAAGGGTTCACGCTTCATCGGTTCACCCGAATCGGAAAGGAGGGTAAATTCGTCCACCACCGGTCGGTGAAGGTCAACATCGTCGGGACACTCGGGATTTTCAAGGCCGGCTGCGACGGCTTTGGCGACTTCTTCCTGCAGTTCCTTGATCGAGCCAACGCACTTCATCTCACCGCTTTCGCTGCGCCAAACAGGAAGGGGCGTGCCCCAGTAGCGCTCTCGTGAAATCGCCCAGTCCTTGACGTTGCGCAACCATTCGCCGAAGCGACCTTCACCCACCCAGTCGGGGGCCCATTCCACTTGCTCGTTGAACTTCAGCAGGTTGTCTTTGACCGCCGTCATGCGAACGAACCAGGAATCCATGGCGTAGTACAGAAGTGGATGGTCGGTTCGCCAGCAGTGCGGGTAATCGTGGGCGTAGGCCTTCTCTCGGTACAGCAAACCGCTTTCGGGTCCTTTCCCGTTGGAGCCTCCTGGGGTGCTCAGCAATCCGATGATGGCCTCATCGCATTCCTTGACGTAACGGCCGTCCAAATCAGGGTGTGTTCCGGTCACAAACGAACCGTCCATGCCGACGGTGTGGTGAGCAGGTAAGCCTGCTTCCATGCCCAGGTTGTAGTCGTCTTCACCGTACATCACAGCGGTGTGAACCACGCCGGTTCCGTCGGTGGTCGTGACCCAATCGGCAGCGAGCACGGTCCACGCCGTGGTGGAATCGCCACGGGGTACGGCCTCGGGAAACAGCGGTTCGTAGGCTCGGCCAACCAAGTCAGCGCCGGGGAATTCCTCGACGATGTCCACGTGGTGGCGAAGCACCTCTTTCATCAGCGCCTTGGCGAGGATGACCTCTTCGCCAACCTCGGCTCCACCGGCACCGGTCCATCCTTCGCCCGCCGCTTCTTTGATGCGGCAACGGACATAGGTGACGTCCGGTCCAACGGCGAGACCAACGTTGCCGGGCAAGGTCCACGGCGTGGTCGTCCACGCCAAAATCGAGGCATCGTCGTCGGTGAGTTTGAACTTGACATAGACCGACGGTTCTTCCACTTCTTTGTAGCCGAGCGCCACTTCGTGGCTGGAATACGAGGTCCCTGTTTGGGGGCAGTACGGCAACACTTTGTGGCCCCGATACAGCAGGCCCTTGTCGAACATTTGCTTGAGGGCCCACCAGGCGGACTCGACGTAGTTGTTGTCAAGCGTTACGTAGGGGTTGTCCAAATCCACCCAGTACGCCATGCGTTCGGTCATTTCCCGCCAAGCGGCTTCGTAGGTCCACACCGATTCTCGGCAGGCCTGGTTGAATTCGGCCATCCCGAACTGCTCAATGGCCTCGTTGCTCATCAAATCGAGTCGCTTCTGCACCTCGATTTCGACAGGAAGGCCGTGCGTGTCCCAACCACCTTTTCGCTCCACCAGAAACCCTTCCATGGCTTTCCAACGGCATACGAGATCCTTGTAGGTCCGAGCGACCACGTGATGGATTCCCGGTTTTCCGTTGGCGGTCGGTGGGCCTTCAAGGAAAATGAAGGGTGCGCCGTTGCGCCGAACGTTGATGGATTCCTGGAAGGTTTGGTCCTCCGACCACCGTTTCAGCAGGTCGGTTTCCAACTGAACGGCGTTCAGTTCACCCGCTGGTTTCGGTTGAGCCATGTTCCTTCCACCGGCGGCCCGGTTTTCAACCTCACTCCAAAAGATGTTCATTTTTGTCAAACTGTGCGTATTTTCGTTGACCAAAACGATGTGCTGAATGGTTGTGTTCTCCCATTCACCAAAGATATGCAGGCGCATGCTTCAAGTCCTTCAATGCCCACCGTGGAGCATGGCGGGTAGGCGTGTCCATGCACAGGCTCTGGTCCTCGTTGCCCTGATGGTCTTCAGTGGAGGCCTCAGTGCGCTGGTTTTCGAAGCGGGAATGCCGGCGACCTTGAACGAGGAAACCCGGCCACAGATGGTTGGCGAAGGCGACCAAATGGATTTGACCTTGACCAGCACACCGAACACCAATTTCAAACTCGATTTACCCAATGCAGAACCGTTGGTCAGCGCCGAATTGATGTTCACTCCCAAAATCCTCCCACTTCAGTCCGGTTTTGTTTGGGACGAAGCAGCCGACTGGAACCACGCTGACGCCATCAAGAACGGTTCAAGCGTGTCCAACGGTGCGCTCACCGGTTCCTCCGCCGGTGTGCTTTGGGACTTCAACACCAACAACAACGGTTGGACCTTTTCGAATTCGTACACGGCTCGGGTCACTTCGCCCGCTTGCGGTTACAACGGCTCCTCGGGTGGTTCGCTTCGAACCTATGCGGGCTCAACCTACGGGACCTCACCGGTTGTCAACCTCGCCGGCGGAGTGAACATCCCGTTCCACGCATGGGTCCACGAAGGGCGCTCAGGCTGTGGGGAAACACCCGACAGCGGTGAGAACCTCCAATTCCAATACAAGACCGCAGCCGGTGGATGGACGGTGTTTCGAACCTTCAGCGGGGGTGGTTCTCAAACCACGAACTTCCAGTTCATGACCACCTTGCCGGCTGCTGCTGTGCACGCCAACTCGCAATTCCGAATCCACCAAACAAGCGGCAGCAGCACCTGCTGCGACTACTGGTTTGTTGACGACGTTCACATCGCCACGCCGCCTGAATCCAACTGGACCAGTCCGACGTTGGGCCACAAAAGCGGGAGCAGCCAACCGTTGGCTGACGATACCTATGCACCGTTGTACATTGAAGCCAGCATTCCCGAAGGGTCCTACCTCAATTGGTCCGTGCTCAACGCCGCTGGGGAAGTGATTCCTGGCATGCACGGCTCGAACGAGTTGGTGGTCCCGTTGGGCTTGCTGGACCACGATGTGGTCGATCAATTCCGCCTTCATCTCGAACTCTCAGGCGGCGCTAACGGCATGCCGCTGGTCTACTCGATCGCCGGTGACGGCTCGGTTCGACAAAGCTTCCGAACCGAAGCCGCCGAGCGAGGATGGAATCTCAGCGGGTCCGCTTACAGCCCCACAACAGGAATCACCGGGAACGCCACCGCCACGCTCACATCGCCTTGGTTGCTGGCAAACGCCCCGGTCTACGATGCCAAACTGACTGGAACAGTGACCAACGCGCAGGTACAGGTGCGCTACCACGGCGACCATCCATGGGTGAACGTCACCTTGCCCTACACCCCCGTCGTGAGCCCGGAGATTGTGGGCGTGCAGGCTCGCATCGTGGCCCTTCCGCCCGCCGATGGGAACATGAGCAACTTCACGACGTGGTCGGTTTCTGAACTCCATCTTGACCTGTTTGGAGGTCAACATCCGGCTCGCCCAGCCTTGGATTTTAATCTCGATGAGCGCTATGAATGGGGCGGTGCCGACGAGCGTGTGGGAACGTGGGGTTGGCAAAATCGCTTTGCCAACGCTGAAGAGCGCATGGAAGTGGTGTTGACGGGAGGTTCGCCCAGTGTAGCCAAAGTCTGGGTGCCAAAAGACGACCTGAGTTCGTTTGGATTTTCCTACGCTGCGCAGAGCGGTACGGTACAAAACGTCGCTCTCTTTGTCCAAAACCAACTCATTGCCACCCGCAGCAGCAACAGTTCAACCGGCCAGTTTCACCTCACGGTCGATGAAACCGATGCGTTCACCGATGCCTTGGCCAATGTGGCGGCCTCGGTGGACATTCTAAGCACGCCCTTCACCGAAGCCCGCATCGAAGTCACCGGCAGCGGCACGGCCGTGCTCGGCGGTCTTCGAGCCACCTACAACGCCTCTCATCACCTCGTGGCCGATGCCTCTTCAGCGTTTGTCCTTGGTGTGAACGAAGCACGAACCACCGTACCCAATGTCGGCGGGATGCAAGCCATTCCTTTGCCGTTCATGGCGGAAGGGCGAGGCGGTCTCACGGTGGAGGTCATCGATCTGCAAACCTCGAGCAACGTGATCCTCCAGCAAGGGACGATGGTCGACGCACCTGATGTGCTGACGCCAAGCAAGCACTGGCAAACCGTCTCCACTGAATACCAACTCACTGGAGGCTCTGTGGCCCACTATCGGTTGGATGTGTTCAGCAAGACCCACCAAGCCACCTGGTTGTTCCCGGCTGCCGGTGGTGCACCGGCGGGGCTGGGCGACGCTGACCTTGTTGAGTTGCACCCCACCGATGCCATCACCGTCACCGAGGACGGCATGAACGTGATGACCAACATCACCTTCCGTCTTCGACCGGATTGGGACGACGAAATGCAACTCACGGCCACATCACGCATCGTGATGCAAAACGGCGTCATCTCCATTCCGTTTTCCCACACCTGGGGCACCTCGTTGAGCCAAGGTTACGAGAACGACTTGGAACTCAAGGCCACGGTGTTTTCTGAGGACGGTGTGGCCATGCCGCCCACTCGGCAGTACCTCCGTGGTGGTGAATCCATGAACATCTCGGTGCAAGTTGGGTTCGAAGACCTCACCACCAACGCCGCCTTTGTTGACGGTGATGCCATGCTCACCCTGTTCCGCAACGGCGTCCAAATTCGAAACACGACCCAACTGGACGGGAATTTCTGGAACATCACCGAGTCCATTCCCTTCACCTACGGGGACGTGACGTGGACCGTACAGTTGCAATCACTCAACGGGTCGAGCGTGGTCGACCCTGCCGAATACGCCCGTACCTTTACCGTCGATTCGGTGAAACCCAAGGTGATTGATTCGTCGATGTACAAGTACGACCACCGCACGCCAAGTCCAACCCAAGTGATGCAGGTCACCATCATGGACCAACCGGTTCTCCCAAGCAACGTCCAAGCCATGGTTTGGAAAGAATGGGTGGACGATGACAACCTCAACGGTTGGCCCGATGCGGGCGAATACGCTCCTGTGACGATGCTGTTGCCAAGCGACTTGACGGCCTTGACAGGCGTGTACACCTTGATGGTCGACGACACCGCGGGAAGCCTCGGCCAGAAGGTCGCCGTTTACCTTGAGGGCACCGACCCCTCCGGCTACGCACTCCAAGACGCAGGAAGTGCTGAAGAAGACGACCAGTTGTTCATCTATCAGTTGGCTGTTGACGGCGAACCAACCCTCGACCCTGATGCGTTTGCTTGGGTTGGTGGTCGACAATCGTGGCTCCACCCCGGCCAACCCTACGAGTTGAATGCCAAGATCACCGAACCGAACGGAGGTTCGGATTTGTCCACGGTCGAAGTCATGCTCGCCAGCAACCAAGGCAGCGACAGCATGAGCATTCTTTGGGCGTTTGAAACGGGCAACTGTACCACGACATCGACCCACCTCATCATCGAATCCTGCACGATGCTCGGCGCCAACGGGCTGGCCGGTCCGTTCGAGAAGGACATGGTGTTGAACATTCAACTGCGGTTTGGCTGGAACACGCCAGACCTTGGTGACAACCGTCGTGAGCCAGCGATTTTGGTTGTTGACCGGGCGGGCCAGGAGGAGATGCGAAACTTCCCCGAACACCGATGGCGCTTCTCTGCAGGATTGGCGATTCCGGAAGAAACCGTCAATCTTCACTTGACCCGAGGTTCCTTCCTCGGTGATGGGGCGAGGGTGACGCCGTTAACGCCCATGGAAATCTCAGGCGGGTTGGTGTTTAGCGAAACCTCCACCGCCCCCACCTTCCCGTGTCAGGTGGACGTCTTGTTTGCCGGCCAAACCTACTCGGTATCAGCCATTGATGGCATTTGGTCCACCCCCGTTCAAGCACCGGCCAGCTCAGGTTCGTTGCCGTTGACGTGGGAAGTCGCTTGCTTGGAGGGGCAAGGGGTTGATGTGACGGACAAGGAAACTTCCGTGCGATGGATCGTGGTTGACGGTACCGGTCCTGCGCCGATGGAAGTGCTCTCTCCACGTCCGCTGGCCGTCCTGGGCGGCGAAAACCACGAAGTCCGGGTCAACCTCAAGGAGTTGGGTGGATTGGATGTTCAGTCGCTCGAACTGGTCTGGTTGGTTGAGGATTACGACACCGGCGACATGATTCGGTCCGGCCGTGAACCGCTGACGCTCAAAGGCGAGGAACTTGACGGGTTGCAGCTGGAAGTTTATGCCGACATGAACCTGAGTGAAATCACCGATGAGATGCTCATCGACCGCATGGTGGTGAAGATTGCCATTGAAGGCCGAGACCTCGCAGGCAATGCCGTGACCGGTCTGAACGGGGATGCCAACAACCTCTACATCGCCACGTGGAACATGGAATGGCTTCAACCCAACTTTGAACTGACGCCATCCTCCATGACCTACTCTCGTTTGCTGTTGGACGTGGGCGACACCACCTCGATTCAACTTGAAGTGGAGAACACCGGAACGCTTGCGGGCTCCATCGGCGTTGTCTTTGAGTCGGTGAACATGGAAGGTGAACGCGTGGTCGTTCATCGCACCTCCGTTGATGCAGAGGCCGGAAGCGTGGGATTGGTTTCCATTGATTGGAATCCAACCGATGCCGGTCTGCAGTGGGTTGAGGCGACCCTCGATAACGGTCAGACCTCCAGCGGACCAACCGTTGATGTCCGAGTCGCCGAGGAACCCTCGTTTTCTCAGAAGGTATTCGGTGATGTTAACCCGCTCATCGGCAGCATCACGGTCGTGCTGTTGCTGGCGGTGGTGTTCATGCTGCTCGCATGGATGAAGCGTATGACGGTCAACCAAGGCTCCAAGGTCGCTTACGATTGGGACGAGTATTCTTCTGAACTCGACGACGACGACCTCGATCTTGCTGCGGGTGTTGCGGCAGAAACGGCTGCAGAAAGCGCCGGTGCTTCGGCTGCCGCTGCGACGGCATCAACGACCGAAGAAACCGATTGGGTCATGGGTGCAGACGGATACTGGTGGTA
>JAYQAK010000003.1:0-13455 GCA_038136695.1 Candidatus Poseidonia sp. | reverse complement strand
GCCGTACTCTTGCTGGCGGTGGTCTTCATGTTGCTCGCATGGATGAAGCGTATGACGGTCAACCAAGGCTCGAAGGTGGCCTATGACTGGGACGAGTACTCCTCCGAGCTCGATGAGGACGAAGACCTCGATTTGGCAGCGGGCGTTGCGGCCGAAGCGGCAGCGGAAAGCGCCGGGGCTTCGGCGGTTGCTGCTGCGGCCTCAACCACTGAAGAAACGGATTGGGTTATGGGTGCAGATGGATACTGGTGGTACCACGACAAGGCTACCAACGAGTGGTGGTACAAGGACGCCAACGGTGAGATCGTGAAGCATCCTTGAGGTTGTCGAGAGTGAACAGCGATGAGCACCGTTGCCCTTCTCCAACTCGACCCCACGGTCGGTGATTTGCAGAACAATGCTGAACGGTTGAGCCGGCTGGCTGAGCAAGCCGTTCAACACGGAGCAGATGTCGGCGTGTCCACCGAGTTGGCCGTTTGCGGGTATCCTCCGCGAGACCTGCTGCTTGAACATGACTTTGTTCAACGTTCGATGGTGACGGCATTGGGCGTGCAATCCGCTATTCCTCTCCTGGTTGGCACACCCCTGCCTGCAGAGGAGGCTCGCTCGTTGCCCACCAACGGTGTGGTTCGTTGTGGACCGGAATTCACCACCGTCACCGGCAACCACCACGCTCGAATCGTGGCGGAAAAGCAATTGCTTCCAACCTACGATGTGTTTGACGAGGCGCGTTACTTTGCGCCAAAGAACCGCTCAGGGCTCGCTCGTTCCGTGGGGCCGCTGACGTTGGGCGTGACGGTGTGTGAAGATGCTTGGCAATCGGCGGGCATGACCCCGTCTTCTTACGGCCAAGACCCCATTGAGCACATCGCAGAGTGGTGCCGTCAAGGCGTTCACATCGACGCTACCGTCAACCTCTCCGCCTCGCCCTTCCACAGCGAGAAATTCACCACCCGGTTGGCGGTTGCCCGCCATGCAGCCCGTGTTTTGGGACATCCGTTTTTGCTGGCCAATCAGGTTGGTGGCAACGACGATTTGTTGTTTGACGGGCGCAGTTTGGTCGCGTGGCCGGACGGAAGAGCAGTGATTGCTCCCTCGTGGCAGGAAGGGGTGCTGCTGGTTGACCTTGACCAGCCGGATGCTTGCCGTTGGGTTGCCAGCAAGGAGGCCGACGGCCTCTCCATCGGCGCTGGAGAGATGATGGTGCTTTCATCCCATGAATCGGGTCATGATTCGGTCAATCGACTCGATGAACTCACCGACGCAGTGGTGACTGGACTGGCTGATTATTGCCGCAAATCAAACATTCATTCCATCGTGCTTGGGTTGTCGGGCGGTATTGACTCGGCCGTTGCCGCCTGTGTCGCAGGGGCAGCACTTGGACCCGAACACGTCACCGGCTTGGCCATGCCGAGCCGCTTTTCCTCTCAGCATTCCATTGACGATGCTGCCCATACGGCGCACGCCCTTGGGTTGCGCTACGAAGAACACCGCATCGATGACATGCACACCAGCGTGGAGGCGACGCTCGGCAACGTGCTGAGCGAAGGGCACGCCGTTGCCGGTGAGAACTTGCAGGCACGCTTGCGAGCCATCGTCGTGATGGGCTATGCCAACGCTCACGCCAGCATGGCCATCTCAACGGGGAACAAATCCGAAATTGCCCAAGGGTATTGCACGTTGTACGGCGACATGGCAGGAGGCTATGCGCCCCTCGGTGACGTCTACAAGATGGACGTGTACGCCATGGCTCAACGGTTTAACCAGCGTGCAGAAGCGCAAGGAAGGACGCCCCCCGTCTCGGCATCGACGATGACCAAGCCTCCATCGGCTGAACTGGCACCCGACCAGAAGGACGAGGACACGTTGCCGCCCTACGAGGTCCTGGATACGGTGTTGCAAGCTCACATCGAAGGGGGATTGAACGCCGATGAGATGGTGGCATCAGGCCTTGATGAAGCCTTGGTGATGGACGTGCTGATACGCCTTGAGCGGAACGAGCACAAGCGCAGGCAAATGGCACCTGCTCCACGGGTCTCCCCCCGCGCCTTCGGGCAGGGATGGCGACGGCCGCTGGCCTCACGCCACGATTGGCGTGGCGCTGCTTGAAGGCGATGCGCTCAAATGCGAGTGGCCGTAGGAAAAAGCGTGACGGGCTCCATCACCAACATCGCTGGGTACCGGTTCGTTGACCTCGACGACCGTGATGCCTTGCAAGCCGTGTTGCGAAGTGTGTGCTCCGATTTAGGACTCAAAGGAACGGTGTTGCTGGCTCCCGAAGGCATCAATTTCTTTCTGGCAGGCCCCCAACCAGCCATCGATGCCTTCGTCGCTCATCTGGAGAAGGATGGACGCTTCCAAGGCATCCCGCTGAAGGTGTCCTACACCGACTACCAACCGTTCAACCGCATGAACGTCCGCAAAAAAAAGGAGATCATCTCCGTCGGGTTGGACCACATTCGCCCGGCCGAATTCACCGGTGAAGAGATTGCACCCTCGGCCTTCAAGGCCATGCTCGACGGGGGTGAAGTCGTGCACGTGTTGGACACGCGCAACGATTACGAGTTGAGGGTTGGGACTTTTGAGAACGCCATCGATCTTGACATCCGTACCTTTCGAGCGTTTCCCGAGGCCATCAAGAAGCTCCCTTCCTCGATGAAGGATGAACCGGTGGTGATGTTCTGCACCGGCGGCATTCGCTGCGAAAAAGCAAGCGCCATCATGATCGAAGCGGGTTTCACCAACGTCAAACAACTCAAGGGTGGCGTGTTGGGCTACTTTGAGGAAGTTGGAGGGGCCCACTGGAACGGCGACTGTTTTGTCTTTGACCAACGTGTGGCGGTCGACCCAACCCTCAACGAGACCGAGGCGGTGGTGTGCTTTGCCTGTCGTCAACCGCTGTCGGCCGAGGAACAAACCGCCTCGACCTATGTTGTCGGGGAGTCGTGCCCGTATTGTTTCGGCCGCAACGATGTTGTTCCCCTCACCGGACAATGACGATCCAATCGTCCGACAGTTCACCGTGACTCCACCTGAACCATTCGTGTCCGGTCGTGCCGTCGTTTGCGATGAAGTAGAGTTGAGAGGGTCCAACCACCAGGTTGCCGTAGGTCATGGCCTCTGAGGAGTTGCTGCTACCCGCCCAAGGGTTCAGCGCCAACCGCATGGCTTCGCCTTCAACCACCCAAAGCGAAACTCCGACAGGTGTTCCTTCAACGGCTCCGTCGCTCACGAACGCAAACCCGTCATCGATGGCCACCAAGCCACGAATGTCCGAAGACAGCACGCCCGGCGTGAGGTCGTGAAGCACCTTGGTGCCCAACGGTGTTGCATCGGTCACGCACACCTCCGTGCCACGCGACGGCGTGATGCAGTCGAAGAGCAATCGATCCCCCGTGTTGGCCACCCCCACTTGGGCACCGGGAGCCAGCAGTTCTGCGCTGAGTTGAACCGTGATGCCGTTGGCAAGGTTGGTCGTCCAGAGGCGTGCTTCGTTGGACGAGACGACGGCGTCGTACACCAGGTTGTCTCCGATTCTGTGCAACCCCATCCCCTCGCCGAGGTGGGTGTCACCCGTGGAAGGTGCGATGGTGGTTAACCAGTCCATGCTCCCGTTGGCTGTCAGATGAAGCAATTGTTTGGCCGTTCCACGCATGGCCACTGCGACGAGGTCCTCACCGTCGGCCAAGGCTTCGGTGAGTTGGATGGACCCCAAGGGGTTGACGTCCCATGCCTGCAGTGAGCCGTCGTTGGCCAAGCGATAGGGCTCGACGTCACCGGTCGCATCCGATGCCGTGAACCACAGCCCATGTTCGGTACCGACCATCCACGCCTGCCCGGGTTGGGAAAGTGGGGCAAGTGAGGCCTGTGCGGCTGTTTGGGTGGACGCGTTCCACGCAGGGTGTTCGTACCAGGAGCGCAAATCGCTGCCGTTGGTCCACAACCATTCAGCGCTGGTCGAGAAAAACAGGTAGCCATCGAACCACGGCACCGGTGGAGCAAGCTCGACCTGCCCGAGAACTCGTGTGCCTGCTTCGCTGCCATCCGTGACCCAGAGTAGGCGTCCGTTCACCCCGTCCGTGGCATCAAACAGCACGAGGTTGGTTTGCTCAACGGGAAGGAATCCAAGGTCCTTCCCCGGCATGCTGTCACCGTTGGGGTGCAGGTCAGCGACCAGGGTCGTGGCGTTCGTCAACGGGTCGTAGCGGTGCAGTTCGCATCCGTTGGTGCCGTCGTTGGCGGCCATCAGCAGGCCAAGGTGGGTTTCGCTCCAGGCAGCCGCTTCGCAACCGTTGGTCATAGAGTTCCCCGAGTTCTCAAAAACATCCGTTATTCGCTCGGAACGCAGGGACTCGAAACAGAAATTCAGGGTTTCGTGAACCTCTTCCTCCTCGAGCAGACCGTTTCCTGCCACGGCGGTTCCCTGACCGTCGTCCACGCCAAAGCGAACGAGAAACCCGTCCAGACAGAGGTAGGTTGGGGCAGGCACTTTGTCGACCAACGCGGAATGGCCTGTCGTCCCGTCCGCGCCGTCCATCCCGTCAAGACCGTTGAATCCGTTGGACCCAACGGCACCGTTGCAGACCACCATGCTTGAGGTGACTTCGTCCTGGTCAAGACTCCCGTTGCCGTTCACGTCCAACCCGCTGTGAATTGCAGTACCCCCCGTCAGGCACGTTTCATGGCCGAGCGGGAGCACCTCGTGTTTCAGCAGTTGCAGAAAGGCGTCCTGTCCGCTGGTTCCAGGTTGGCCTTGAGGCCCGGAGAGTCCCCGCAAGCCGTTGCACAACACCGTCGTGGCTTGGGTCTCCGTGGCGTCCAAGACGTTGTTGGCGTTAAGATCGAGACCGGTGTGAAGGCGGACGCCGCCTTCGTTGCAGGGTGGTACGCCCTCGAAGCCCTCGCTGCTGACCAACAAGGCCGGTGCCTCGGTGGGGGTGGTGTCGACCTGCCCGATCAGGGCGTTGTTGTAGAGGGCCAGCGTCAAGGCGACGATGAGGGCCATCACCTGAACAACGGTGAGCCACCGACGCTGTTGACGAGGCGGTGCAGACCGTTGCACCTCTTCTCTCTCCGCCTCGTTGAGGTGGAGGTTTTCTTCTCTGTTTGCCGTGTTCGTGGGCATGAACAGAGAAAAGCACCTCAATGCTCCTTAAACTACCGCCGGTTATTATCACGGTCGGGCGTCAACGGCGAGGGGTGACTTGATGAAGTTTCAACGGGTGGAAAGGTCATGGACACGCCCGAACGGTTGATGGGTCAACTGAACGGCGAGGAAGGAAAGACACGGCAAAAGGCCGCACGCTTGGTTTTGGACCTTGCGGAAACCACGAACGCTGATGGCTATGTGGACGTGACCAACGCCCACGTTTCGGGTGTATCGGTGATCACCGGAGGTCACGGTCTGCGTCGTTTTCTCAGCGACCTTTCCGCCGATGCCGACGGGCAGGTTGCCATTCCAACCACCCTCAATTCGGCCGGTTGCGACCGAGAAAAAATGGAGGAAATGGACATTCAATGGCCTGATTTCCTCGAACAGCAATTTGAGATCATCCAAGCCTACGAACGCTTGGGCATCGAGGCAACCCTGTCGTGCACGCCGTACGACCGGGGCATCGAGGAGGAGCATGGTTTGGCCTCTTGGGCGGAATCCAACGCCGTTTGCTTCTCCAACACATGGACCTCACTCATCACGAATCGCGAATCCGGTCTTTCCGCCCTCGCAACGGCCCTCACCGGATTTGCTCCCCGCTGGGGGTTGCATTTGGAAGCGAACCGCGTCCCCAACATTCGCGTTCACGTGGCCTGCGACTTGGAGCACCTCGCCGACTTTTCGGTGTTGGGCGACTGGATTGGGAAGCAGGTGCGTCCGGATTGGAACACGCCGTTTGGTCCGATGCCGTACATCACGGGTTTGCCGTCTTGGATGTCGTTTGCCTCCAAAAAAGCCCTCACGGCCGCTGCCGCCAACTACGGGTGTGCCATGCTTTGGGCCGAAGGACACACCGCTGCTCCTCCGCTTTCCCTGAACGAAGACGGCTCCGTGCAAGCCCCGGAGGGCGGGTGGCAGGGCGAATTGGTGTTTACCGCTGAGGACTTGGTGCAGCGATACGAGGATTTGGCACCCGATGGGCCGGTTGACTTGGTGGTCATCGGTTGCCCGCAAGCCAGTTTGGAAGAACTTCGCATCACGGCAGCAGCGGTGCGCTCGCATATGGAAATGGGCAAGACCATTCCTGGCCAGCGGCTGTGGGTCTTCACGAGTGGTGAGAATTACGACCTGGCAGAAGGCGACGGAACCCTTGCGTTGCTCGAAGAAGCGGGGGCGTTGGTGCTCAAAGACACCTGTCCGGAAGTGACACCCTACAACCGAGAAAAATACCGACATTTGTTGACCAACTCGCTCAAGGCTGAACACTACTTGACAAGCGGGTTGAACCGTTTGCCGACCAGCGTGATGCCCATTCAAGGCTGTGTCGCCCATGCCTTCGACCCGTCGCTCAGCGAGGGGGAGACGCCGGTCTTGTCACCCAAGGCCCAACCTCAGCACGCCAGCACCAAGACCCATCAAAACGGGCCACTTTCCGTCGAGGGGGCGGGCCTTCGTTCGCAAAGCGCCTACGAGGTCGTGGGGCGTGCCTTGGTCACCGACGTTCCCATCACCTACCTTGGCTACGTCAACCGCGACACGGGTGTGATCGAAGAAACCGGCCATCCTCTTGACGGTGAAGCCATTGAGAACACCGTGCTCATCTACCCGAAGGGCTCAGGTTCCACGGTGGCTCCCTACGTCCTCATGGGCTTGATGTACACCGGAAAAGGACCACTCGCCATCGTCAATCGTGACGTGTGCCCGTTGACGTTGCCGGCGTGTTCTCTCCTTGAGTTGCCCTATGCTCACGGGTTTGAGGAAGACCCGTGCTTGGCAATCAACACCGGCGATACGGTGGCACTGACTCGAACGGAAGATGGCGTCACGCTTCGCGTCGTGGAGCGTGCCTCGGCATGAAACGGATTGTGGTGACCGGTGGTGCCGGCTTCATCGGGGCCGGCTTGGTTGCTCGTCTCGTGGAGGAAGGGCACATGGTGGTGGTGCTGGACAACTTGTTTCGCGGAAAGCTCGAACACGTGAGGCCCTTGTTGGATCAAGGCGTTGTGTTCATTGAAGGGGACGTGACGCGCTCGGAGGACCTCGACCGATGCTTCGATGCGTTGGGAGGGGTGGACTTGATTCACCATCTCGCTGCCATCAACGGAACCAAGTGGTTTCATGAAGCAGCGATGACGGTCATCGATGTCAATATCAACGGCACCTTGTGCGTGATCAACAAAGCCCAGGAATGGGGGGCACGCATGGTGTTCGCCTCCTCGCCCGAGGCCTTCGGGGACGAGGCCACGATGCCGCTGAACGAGGAGAGCCAAGCCGTCTTCCCACCCGCCAGTCAACACCAACGTTTCTCGTACGGCGCCAGCAAACACCTTGGCGAAATCGCTGTCCAGCACGCTGTTCGCAACGGGCTTGATGCTCGAATCGTGCGCCCGTTCAACGCCTACGGCTTCCAACTTGCCGGCGATGCCTACGGGCAGGTGGTGGCGATGATGATGCAAGCGGTGATGAACAACGAAGCGATGCAGGTGCACGGCGACGGTCGACAAACCCGTTGTTTCACCCATCTTGACGACATCGTTACCGGGTTCTATCTCGCCGGTGAACTGGCAGAAGGCGTGGACGGCTCTCCCCTTGCGGGGGGGTGTTTCAACGTTGGAAGCGAGGAAGAAACGAGCATCATTGAACTGGCTCACGCCGTGAACGCCGCGGTTGGCTCCTTGGCCGTGGACATCGTGATGGGTGGAGGTTACCCCGGCGATTCAGCACGGCGTGTCCCGGATTGCAGCCTCACGAAGGAGCGTCTCGGATGGACCTGCACCACGTCGCTTGAGACCGGTCTGTCGCGCATGTGGGCGCGCCTTCACCCTTGACCGTAGTGCTTCTCAACCCGTCGAGTCCATCCTTGCGGTGCAGGCGTCATGTCGTCCCTTCCGTGCTGACAGAGCACCTCCAAACCACCAGCGGGCGCTGTTGGGCCAGTGAACCACACCGCTTCCACTTTGAGAACAGCCACCACCGCCACCGCATCGGGCAAGGCATGTTCCTGAACGTAGGTTGCTTCGATGGCCGCCACGGCTTCGCTCAGCAGCAAGGGTTCACCTTCAACGGTTTCAATCTCCAGGAGTTCGCCTTCGTCGCTTCCTTTTGGCAGAGGGGTGGCGGTCTCGTCGACGATGGCGGCCCCTCGTGGGGTTGCAGGCATCATGTTGAGAACGATTCGTCCCGTCGCACGAAGGTTGGCGAGAGTGTCACGAGGTCGTCCGTCTTTGTGAATGGAAAACGAGGCGGTGAGGTAGGGGGGAGCCGTCGAGACCTGCATCACGGAGGAAAGCGGAGCCAGATTCCGCTGCCCGTCTTGGTCCAGCGTACCGGCGACCACGACCGGGCGCGGGGAGAGGACGTTGTTGAGCCATATGCTTCGCTCGACGTGTTCCATTTCGTTGACGGGGAGGCGATGCAGAGGTTGCAGGACAGAGAATCCGTCGTCGGTGAACCATCGGTCCAAGGTGCCGTCGGCCAATTCCTGGAGGGCGTGTTCGTTGAATTCAATGTAGGATTCCCACTTGGGGATGTCCTCCAGTTCACCACGCTCCTGTTTTCGCTGGATAGAAGCCTTGGCGTAGGTGTTGCACTTTTTGAGAAAGGCAGCAACGGCGTTGCGTTCATCGCTCATGCCTCGTCCTCCCTTCGTTGCTCGTACGCCGCTCTGCTCATCAGGTAACGGGCGGGGTTGCCTGCCCAGACTTCCTCGGCGGGC
The DNA here is from genome assembly GCA_038136695.1 of Candidatus Poseidonia sp. Lineage (GTDB taxonomy): Archaea > Thermoplasmatota > Poseidoniia > Poseidoniales > Poseidoniaceae > Poseidonia. The sequence goes on along the minus strand of JAYQAK010000003.1, from coordinate 4,588 downwards.
AGGTCGTGCGTGAGGACAGCGCCCGCTGCAAGCACGCTACGAGCACCGAGGTTGCATCCGGGCACCACGGTGGCGTTACCTCCGATGACGGCTCCGTTGCCGACGATCACGGGTTTCCATTTGCTTCGGTCGTTGGAGGGGGGGAATTTGTCGTTAAGCAACACTGCGGACGGGCCGACGAACACATCATCGCCAAGTTGGCAATCGTCAGCGATGTAGGCGGCGCCCTGTATTTTGCACCGTGCACCCAACACAACCCGCTGGCCGATGTGGGCGAGCGCACCGATGGAGCATCCTGTGCCGATGCTGGCGTCGTTTCCCACGTGGCAGGGCCACCAGGCTACAGCATCGTTGCCCAAGTCCAGACGTTGTCCAGACAGTGGCAGCTCGGTCACGTTGTCACCTCACTGTCCTAGGCCGAGTTCACGCATCAACATCGAAACATGGCCCTTGGCCTTGACGTTGTAACGGCACCATCCCAAGGCGCCATCGGGTTGAATCACGAACGTTGAACGGGCGCAGCCCATGTATTCCTTGCCGTAATTTTTCTTCATTCTCCACGTGCCAAAGGCGTGATGGAGAGCGAGGTCTTCGTCCATCAAAAGGGAGAAATTCAGGTCCTGTTTCTTGACGAAGTTCTGGTGGGATTTCTCGGAATCCTTCGAAACACCAAACACCACGTAGTCACCTTGGTTCAGCAACGCGAGGTTGTCTCGGAAGTCGCAGGCTTGGGTGGTGCAGCCCGGCGTGGAATCCTTTGGGTAAAAGTAGAGAATCACCGATTGCCCGTTGGCGAGGTATTCGGAAAGCGAGTGGGACGTTCCGTTTTGATCGAGGGCGGTGAAGTCGGGGGCTTGGTCGCCCACGCTGAGTTCGACGGGTTGGCTCATGGAAATCACCTCCAACCCTCGTCCAATAAAGGAATTGCTTGTTTTTTTCAAACAATTTGCCTTCATTGGTGGTGGCGAGGTGCCGCAGTATGTTGTTTATGCATATTGAATAAAAACTGAGCCAAAACGGGTGAAATCATGCTTTACAACCGATTCTTTGAATAACTGGCAGGGCTCACAACAACCCATGGTCGGCGCACGCATGTCCCGGAAGGCGCGTCGACATTTCAAGAAAATTCAGCGTGCTGATAGCAAGTACGCGCTCCAAGAAATCGCCAGTGCCATTCAAACCGATCTCGACAAGCGGCACTTGAGTTACGACGAGGCTCTGATGTTGGGTAATTTGATTCAGAACCGTGCCGACCAAGTGCCAGGCGATTCCATCGTGTATGCCATTTCGGACCGTGATGCGTATCGGCGCACCCTCGAGTTGTACCTCAGGGACGCCCTTCTCACCCGGACCGAGCAGCTGTTGCTTTGGGAGGAACGCCGCCGCCTCGGCATCACCGATGCTGAACACGAAGCGTTGCTGAACCAGTTGCTCGCCCAGTGGAAGCGACAGGGCAAAGCGGTCACCATCGACCGATTCGACAAACCATCGGGAGGTGCCGACCCTGTCTAATCGCACCCTTCCACTCGCCTTGGTCACGTTGCTGCTGGTCACCAGTTTGTCGCCCCTCGCCGCCGGTGCAGAGGGGCGCTCGACGCCGGATTTCGTGGTGACATCGTTTACCCTCGATGACGCTGGCTCCATGGTGCTCGGCGGAGGCATCGAGGTTGAGGATGCCACCCACATCGTTCGCATTCAAGTTCGCAACATCGGTCTCGCTGCGGGTCAAGCATCGCTTACGCTGCTGCTTCAAGGAACGGCATCTTCGGGTGACGTGGTTCTCGAAAGCACCAACCTTGGGGTGATTCAAGCCGGCGCCTCGAGTTCCGTGACCGTGTTTTCCTGGTCAGCCACCATCGGTAACAACCAGATTCTCAAGGCGCACGTGTCAGGTCCAGCCGACGTCAACACCAACAACGACATTGACCAAATGGTCGTCAACGTGAGCCGCTATCAAGCCTCAAGCGTTCCCGTCGTCAACATTCCTCAACCCATGTCTGGGGGCAACAGCGTGGTGTGGTCGCAAACCGTGCACGAGTTTGACATTGGCGTGCGCAACGACGGCGTGAAAAATCAATCGGCTCGCTTTTGGTTGAACGGGACGCAGGTTGGGACCAGTAACACGTTTTCAGTGATGTCCAACATCGTCCCCGTGGTTCGACCTGGCTCTTTGTACAACGGCGGTGCCGTGGCCGAAGAGGTGGCGATGACCTTTGACGCCTCGGCCCGAACCGGTGAGTGGGATGTCGTCGGCACGATGTATGCCGAAGGCACCGGCTGGACCACCTCGGTTGAATTCCTGAATCAGCGAGTCGTGTTTTCGAACTACGACTTTAGCTTGACCGCTGCACACGACCGCAGCGTTGAGCCCGGACAAACCTCCACGCTCACGTTCATCGTGAAGAACACGGGCATTGCTTCGGATGATTACACCGTGAGCCAAACCAACGTGAACGGGTGGGTTTCGAGCATGACACCGTCCAGCCAAACAGCCACCATTTCTCCCAACGTCACCACCTCGGTCTTTGTTCAAGTCGCCGTCCCTTCAGACGCCCTTCGAACCGATTCAGAACTCGTGACGCTGACCGTGGAGTCCAACGGAGGAAGTTTCACCAAGGTGGTTTCCACCACTGTCTTGGCCAGTGAATCCTACGAGGCACACGTCGAAATGGACGCCGATTCGAAGAGTTTGACGCCCGGGCAGAGCACCACCCTCCAAGTCAAGATCGAAAACACCGGTAATGCCCCAAGCACCTTCGCCTTGAATGCCGGCATCTCCACCAATCCCATCAACTGGGATCTTGACCTCTCGAGCCAGAGCACCGGTGTCTTGGCGCCGGGTGAATCGGTGAACGTTTCGTTGTCCGTGACCCCGCCGGTGATCAAACGCCCTCTGGTTTCCGCCGAATACAACCGTGCCGGCGATTCGATGTCGGTTTGGGTGCAAGCGGCTTCAACCAACGGCGGTGTGCCTCACCTCAATGCCACACCTGTTTCGATTCTCCCCGTCATCGTGGTCGACCCGGGTCTGCCCACCGACACCATCGACATGACGGTGGAACAGGTCATGCAAGCTCGCCTCGGCATGGGGCTTGAAGAAATTCTCGACCTCAATGTTGAGGTTCGTCACAACCTCGTGAGCGACTTGGCTGAGACCGTGAACGCCACCCTCACCCTCGACACGCCGGTCTTTACATCCGAATCATCGGGAGGCTTCGAGGAAGCCGACCGCTGGGCCATTGGACTGACTCCCTCGTTGTTCACCGACATGTCGCTTGGCGACTCAGGTGATGCGGTGTTGACCATCCAAGGCCCCGATGATGACTACCCTGTCTCTGGAACCCTCTCGGTCCTCATCACGGCCACCCCTACCCTCGGCAGCGTGCACCAAGGTTCTGGCGTGATTCCCTCAGCGGTGACGCAATCGCTCAACATCAACATCCCGCCCGTGTTGGGCGCAGAGGGACACAACGGAACCACGCTCGATGTCATGGTTGGCGAAGAAACGTCGTTCGATATTTCGCTGGCGAACACCGGCAACAACATGACCTCGTATCGTCTGATCATGACCGACTCGCTTCCTGAGGGATGGGTCGCTTCCTTTTCTTCAGGTAGCCTAATGCCATCAACCACGGTCCTCTCCGTCCCTGCCGACGTGGCCGACTACCCCTCGAACGCCACCGACCACATCAAGACCTTCCCGCTTGTCATCACCACTGACCCGATGGCTCCAGCGAACAGCGTTGAGCGTTTGACCATCGAAATCCAGGACTTAACGTCCGGGGCCTCCATTTCGAGTTTCGACGTTCCCATCCGTGTGGGTGAGAAAGTGAACGCATCGCTCAGCCCGACCAGTCAAGAAATCAATTTGACCATCGGCGAATCCATCACCACCAGTGTCGTGGTGAGCAACATCGGAAACACGCCTGCCACGTTTTCGGTGTGGTTGGACACCTCGCAGGCTGGCGAGGTCGACTACGTGCTCGAAACACCGTCCGTGGTCGCTATCGGTGCGGGTTACGAAGCCACCGTTCGTGTTCGACTGACGCCCACCATCGATGCGCTTGCCGCCACCGATTACAAGGCAACCGTGTGGGTGTCCAATGCGGATTCTGGATTGAACCTCTCTGCCGACATTCTCGGGAACATCAGCGAAGAACACGGGATCGTTGTCGACACGCTGGACCAAATCGGTGTGATTCCGGGCGAAGAGCAAACCGTGAATTTCACCATCACCAACAGCGGAAACCTGGTTGAAAACATCATCATCGAAACGAGTGTGAGCGGTGATTGGGATGTTTCGCCTGCCACGCAACCGTTGACGCTCGCTGTCGACGAAACCCACACAGGGTCCATCGTTGTGGACGTTCCCGCTCTCGGCGATGACAACACCATGCTTGACGGCACCATCATTCCCGTGACCATGCGAATCCTGAACGCCACCACTGAGGATGAGCTGAAGGTGCACCGCTTCAACTTCATCGTGGCGCCAATTTTCATCGTTGAAGTTGAAAACTGGCCCAGTGAGAAATATTACCACCGTGGCTACGACCGCACATGGGACGTGATCATCACCAACACCGGGAAC
>JAYQAK010000002.1:8560-46838 GCA_038136695.1 Candidatus Poseidonia sp. | reverse complement strand
GGAAGGTCACCAGTTGACCGGTGGTGATTTCACCGGTGCTTGCAAGGTAGCCACCGGCGGTCACGAGGAGACCAAAGGCCACACCAGCGACGGCGTAGATCATGGGGATGAATCGATTGCGGTCTTTGCTCGCTCCCATGGCCTGGTCGCGGTAGGAGCCTGATTCGGCAGCCACCCGGTCGGCCTCCCAGTCTTCGGCGTTGTAGGCTTGAACGACAGCGATGCCCGAGATGAGGTTCTCAAGCACGGCGTGAATGTCGCCGGTTGACTCGCGCTGTTTCCTGTACTTGCGTTGCACACGTGTCGAAAACCAGTAAACGGCGGGCACGATGAACAGGATGGGCCCGAACAGCACGGCCGCCAATTTCCACGACATCAACACGAGGATGATGAAGGCCGTTGCAAACGTGATGACGATTCGGATGATCGACGTGGACGAGTCGGACACGACGTCCTCGAGCTGATTGACGTCGCTGGACAGAACGGACATGATCTGGCCCGTTTGACGCTGGTCGTAATAGGACGCTTCCATGGCGATGAGCGACCGGGTCGCGTCCATCCTGAGGTCGTGTTGAATGTTGTACCCCAGCGTTTGCCAGGCGTACTCTGAAATGCCTTGGAAAATCGCCAAACAGAGGAAGCCGAGGAAGATCAAAATCCCATAACCGTAGGCAGGGTTGCTGTGAATCCCGGTGACCATGTCTTGCACGATTTGAGGGCCGGAGAGGACGTCGGTGGTGAAGTAGTCCACGGCCAAACCGATGGCCACGAACGGCATGAGGTCAAAAAATCGTGCAGCGGCGTTGGCAAGAATACCCGTGAGAACCCGCTTTGGATATTTCTTGGCGTAAGGGACGATACGCCAAATTTGCTTGCCGAGAACCTCTGCGCCGTCGTTGATGTCTTCGGGAGCCATCATGTCCTTCTTTCCGCCGGCGGCATGGGCCCTCGTCATAATGGATAGCGCTCAGCCTGTAACTCTTGAACCCTCGGTCATGTCGGTGATACCAAAGCGGTTCCTCCAAATCTTTCATGAGGGTCCCAGTCTACCCTTGAGGTATGCTGAGCGTACGCCGTCGAGCCTCTGTTCTTTTTTGCGCCTTGATGGTCCTTCAGGTCCTCTCCCCGCTGGCCTTTGCGTCGGCAGCACAAGAGAACCCTGCACCGGAAACAAACGCCGACTTGGAAGCGTTGGCCCAAGTGGGCATCACGCCCACCGCCACGGCCGAATACGGATGGCTTCCGGCCGCTTCGGGGAGTGACGTGTCTCGGCTCATCTACCGCGACGTCACGCTGGTGGCGCCGACCGATTGGGTCGACCGAACCGGGGAGAACGTGGTCGACGGGTTTCACATCCTGAGCCACACCTATCCAGTGCCAAGCGACTGGCACGGTCGATTGGCAAAGGCTGGCATCGAGTGTTTCTCGTTCCTACCACCTACCGGCTTCCACTGCGATGTTGCTGGCGTAACACCGGCTCACTTGGCTGCCCTCGACGTGCAAGGCATGGCCCGCATGGATGCGGTGGACAAGGTGCAAATGGACCTCGTTCGTGGCATGATGGGCCTCGAAATGGTGGCACCCAACCCCTTCGTTAACGAGAATTTCGCTTTTGTCAACATCATGTTGGCTGGGGACGCGTTGCCCGAGGGCATCAACCACCGGGACGATGTTGACGTCCATTCCCACAGCGGACGGTTCGCTACGCTCGAAGTGAACATCAACAGCCTTGGATGGCTCGCCCGGCAAGAAGGCGTCGAGTGGATTGAACCAAAGCCGTTTTTTGAAATTCTCAATTCCAAGGGCATTCAGGTCATGAACGTCACCGATGTGTGGAGTGGCACAAACATGGCCGCCATCAACTCGGGTTGGTCGGGACTTGACGGCACTGGAATCATCGTTACGGTGGCCGATACGGGCTTGGACAACGGCGTTAACAACTCCAACATGCACCCCGATTTCCGAGACCACATCACCGGGATTCTTTCCTTCCCGCCCTCGGCTGCGGAATGCACCTACTACAGTTTGAGCCCGTGCGGTGACGATGCCGAGGACCATCACGGACACGGCACCCACGTGGCTGGTTCGGTCTTGGGCGATGGAACACACAGCAACGGCGACATCGTCGGCGCTGCACCCGAAGCCCATCTCCTGTTCCATTCCATCGGCACCACCATGAACGACGGTTCCGAGTCGCTCATTGGCATTCCAGATGACCTCGACGACATGTTCGCGCTCGCCTGGGAAAACGGCAGTCGCGTGCACACCAATTCTTGGGGTGCGCCCGTCGCCGGGCAGTACACCACCTCCTCTGCTCAAGCCGACGCCAGTGCACGAACCCACGACGAGCTCGTGATTTTGTTCGCTGCGGCCAACGAAGGCGTGGATGCCAACGGTGATGGTGAAATCGATCTGGACTCCTTGGGTGCACCCGCCACGGCCAAAAATGTGTTTACTGTGGGAGCGAGTGAGAACGACCGGGCCAACATTTCCTACATTTGGGGCTCCAGCTACGGTTCCCCTATCAACAACGACCGTCGCTCCAACAACCCAGAAGGCATGGCCGCCTTTTCATCGCGTGGCCCGACCGATGACGGACGACTCAAGCCCGACGTGAGCGCACCGGGGACCGACATTCTCTCCACCAAGTCTCGCAGCACGACCGCCGTAGGTTGGCTTGCTCACAACGCCAGTTACACTTACATGGGTGGCACCAGTATGGCCACGCCCCTTACCGCAGGGGCCACGGCCTTGTTGCTGCAACACCTCATGGACAACGAGGGCGAAACCGCCCCCACCTCCGCCCTCATCAAGGCCATCTTCATCGCCAGCGCCCACGACATGGAAGGGCAATACTCCTCAAGCACCAACGGGGCTGGTGAAGCAGCGCCCAACAACCACGAAGGATGGGGTCTGGTCAACATGACGCAAGCCATCAACACCTCGTGGTTGCAAGGCGAATCGGTCATCACCAACGCTGAGCGTGGCTGGTCGTTCAACGTCCCTGCCAACGCCGCTGACATCCATCTCGCGTTGTCGTGGACGGACCCCGCCTCAACCCCAACAGCGAGCACGAACCTCGTCAACGACCTGGATTTGGCCGTTAAGGACCCCTCTGGCACATGGACGAACCTGAGCAACAACCTCGACAACCTTCGCGGCATGACGTTGTCCTCACCCGCCCAAGGAACGTGGGAAGTCCACGTTCTGGGCTCCAATGTCCCCACCGGCCCGCAGTTTTTCGCTCTCGCCATGACCGGTGACTACGCCCTCACCAACCTCACACAAGACACCGACGGCGACGGTTACGAGGACGAGGATGACGACTGCAATCAAACGGCCGGCACATCCACCATCGACCGCACCGGGTGTCCGGATACCGACAACGACGGCTATTCGAACCCAGACGGGAATTGGACCGTGAACAACGGTGCTGACGCCTTCCCCTCAGAGCCCACCCAGTGGGCCGATACCGATTTCGACGGCTACGGCGATAACAGTGCGGGAACCGAACCCGATGCATGCATCAGCCTCGCCGGAAACTCAACGGGCGACCGCTACGGCTGCACCGACAGTGACGGTGACGGGTTCTCCAATCCCGACAGCGGATGGACCACCGCCAACGGTGCAGACGCATGTTCGTCCGTTTCTGGGCCCTCTGATGAAGACCGCAACGGGTGTCCCGACCAAGACGGCGACGGCTATTCCGACGCAGACAGCGGATGGACCACCGCCAACGGAGCCGACGCGTTCCCCACCGATGACACGCAGTGGGTGGACAGCGACGGAGACGGGTACGGTGACAACCCTCCTCCTGCCACCACCGGTGACGGATGTCCAACCAGCAGCGGCACCTCAACACAGGACCGTTACGGATGTGCCGACACGGACGGCGACGGGTACTCCGACCCTGACGTGTTGTGGACCACGGCCAACGGAGCCGATGCCTTTGCGTCCGATGCAACCCAGTGGTCGGACGGTGACAGCGACGGCTATGGCGACAACGCCAGCGGAAACAATCCGGATGCCTGTCCCACGCAGTTTGGAACCTCGACCGAGGCCGGACGCTTGGGCTGCACGGACACGGACGGTGACGGATACGCCGACGTTGACGACGCCTTCCCCAGCGAAAGCACCCAGTGGGCCGACACCGACGGTGACGGTTACGGCGATGAAGTGACGGGCTACCAAGGCGATGCCTGTCCCTCAACCAGTGGAACCTCCACGCGCGACCGCTTCGGTTGCGCCGACACCGACAGCGACGGTTCCTCCGATGGCGACGCCAACTGGACCACCGCCAACGGAGCGGATGTGGCTCCCAACGACGCCACCCAATGGCTTGACTCGGACGGGGACGGCTACGGCGACAACCCGACGGGAACCAACGGCGATGCTTGCCCGCTGGTCAACGGCAACTCAACCAACGACCGGCGAGGTTGTCCGGACACCGACGGTGACGGCTATTCCGACCCGGACGCCTTGTGGACCACGGATGACGGTGCCGACGCCTACCCCAACGACCCGAATCGATGGGGGGACAACGACGGCGACGGATACGACGACGGGTTGGATGACGATTGTCCCACCCTGTTTGGTACCTCGATGCACGATCGGAAAGGGTGCCCCGACCAAGACGGTGACGGTTATTCCGACCCTGACAGCGGCTGGACCACGGCCAACGGAGCGGACGCCTTCATGACCGATTCAACCCAATGGAACGATACCGACGGCGACGGCTACGGCGACAACCCAAGCGGTTCGTTACCGGATGCCTGTGTGAACACCTACGGTGAATCGTGGCAAAACGGGACGTTTGGTTGCCCAGACGCGGACGAGGACGGATGGGCCAACAGCCAGGACAGCCATCCCGACGAACAAACGCAGTGGGCCGACACCGACGGTGACGGCTACGGCGACAACCCCGGCGGTGTCAACCCTGATTCTTGCCTCAACGATGCGGGCAATTCGACCCAAGGCAATCGCCTCGGTTGCCCTGACGCCGACGGCGATGGTTGGGACGACACCATCGATGCTCTTCCCAACTTGGACACCCAATGGTTGGACCAAGACGGGGACGGCTACGGCGATAACGCCAGCGGCTTGCAACCGGATGCTTGCCCGGGTGAAGCGGGAACGTCCACCGAGGACCGCTATGGTTGTGTCGACGACGACGGCGACGGCTACTCCAACGCCTCTGATGCCTTCCCCAGCGACCCCACCCGATGGAACGACACCGACGCAGACGGGTTCGACGATGTGGAAGACGCTTGCCCGTTCACGCCCGGAACCTCCACCGAAGACCGCCTTGGTTGCTTGGACTCCGATGGCGATGGCGTCTCCAACCCAAGCCCTCCAGTTGGAAACGAAAGCGGATGGAACGCCAGTGACGGAGCCGATGCCTTCCCCGACGATGCGACACAGTTCAGCGACCAAGACGGTGATGGTTTTGGTGACAACGCAACAGGACAGCAACCGGATGCATGTCCCACCGAAGCCGGTGGTTCGACGGTCGACCGGTTTGGCTGCGTGGATGAAGACGGCGATGGGACCTCCGACGAAAACGACGACTTCCTCGGCGATGCGACCCAGTGGTCAGACGCCGACAGCGACGGCTACGGTGACAACCCCAACGGCTCGCAACCCGATGCCTGTCCAAACGAGGCAGGAACATCCACGCTGGATGTCTTTGGCTGCACCGATACGGACGAAGACGGAGCAAGCGACATCAACGACCTCTGGCCCGGTGACGCCTCGCAATGGTTCGACAGCGATGGTGACGGCTACGGCGATGAAGCCGCTGGAACCGACGGTGACGACTGTCCTGCGGAACCTGGCGATTCAACCCAAGGCGGCCTGACCGGCTGTCTTGATCAAGACGGTGACGGCTGGGCCGATGCCGCGGACGATTTCCCTGACCAGCGCACCCAGCACACCGATACGGACGGCGATGGCTTTGGCGACAACGCCAGCCTTGGCGCCTATCGGCCGGACCACTGGCCCAACGATGCGTCTCGCAACTCAGCCGAAGCATCGATGACCTGCGCCCCGACCAAAATCACCGTGGATTTAGCGGCGAGTGGATGGTTCTCGTTCACCTGCACCATCAGCACGCAAATGAGCACGGCCTTCGCCGCCAACGTGGACTGGGAAGCGACCACCAGCATCGCAGGTGAGACCTCCAATCATTTCCTGACCTTCACGTCCAACACAGGGACAACACAAACGGTCACGTTTTCGGGAACGGCGAAGGTCATGGGCACCCACAACCTGTTGCTGTCCGCTCGTGAGCCTGGAGCGAACTACCCGATGGATACCGTAACGGTCACCATCGAAGCACAAGATTCCAATGCACCGGTGGTTCTTCTCGATGAGGCCGAAGGTTCTCTGCTCACCATGGTGACGGACAACGTGATGTTGCAAGCCGGTCTTGCAGGCTTGGTGTTGTTTGTTCTCATGGGTGCCTTGATGATACGAGGACGGGCCAAGAACTCCAAGGAAACCCTCCGTCGAGAGCGCAGGTTGGCCGAGATACGGGAGCATCATGGAATCACAGAACTGCCGCAACGTGGCATGGTTCAACGCCCACAAACGATGCCTCGTCCACCGTCGAGCTCCGTCTTCGATGAGTTCCGTAGAAAGTGAGCGAAGCCGGAGAACCGATTGCCTCAAAGAGGGGAAGTTGGTGGCTAGACTTACCACACTGCGGATATGGTGAAGTGGTTATCATCTGAGGTTTCCAACCTTATGTCGTGGGTTCGACTCCCGCTATCCGCACCTCCTTGGTCCACCAAAGTGCGCCAGCCTTCCCATCTGTGCTCAACAAACATGAAAGGCTGAGGTGAGGAGCAACCAATGCTCGTTTGGGCGGTGACGACCGTGGATTTCCTGCTTCTTTGTTTGTTGACCTTGTGGCTGTATTTACCCGGTTTTTTGGCCAATACGTTCGCCATGATGTGGGGGAAATGGTTGCCCAAAACCGGGTACGGGCCATGGCCCATCGACGGAGGCCGCACCATGAAAGACGGTAACCGGGTCCTCGGTGATGGCAAGACGTGGAACGGTTTGATCGGCGGTTCGCTCACTTCGGGCCTGCTGTGCGTGCTGTTGGCAAGCCTGGTGAGTTTGGGAAGCATGGACACCGTGTTTGATGACGGCGCCACCGTGTTCGCCCACCCACTGACCGGTGCCGAAGATGCATGGTTCTTCATCGGGGGCCAAACAGGAGCTGCGTTCGTCCTTGGTACCTTTCTCGGGTTCACCTGCCTGCTCGGTGACAGCACGGGCTCGTTCTTCAAGCGCCGACGAGGCCTGAAGCGAGAAGGTGATGTTTCGTCCAAGGCCCCGCTGTTGGACACCCTGCCCTTTGCCATCATGGTCTTCCTGTGCGGTCAACTTTTTCTTGGCCCATCGGTCCTTGCGGCCGAAGAACTTCGTCTGCCCATGGTGGCGGTGATCGTCATCACCCCGATCTTGCACCGATCCTTCAACCTCATCGGCTACAAGATCGGTTGGAAAGACGTCCCCTACTGAGCCGTTGTGTTTGAGCAGAAGGCCAAGCCCTATGAAGGCCAATTCAAACGGCAGAGCATGACCCGTCCCTCTGCAGGCACCGCCCGAGCCTTGTTGCTCGTCTTCGTGATGCTGATGGCTCCGCTTTCGGGTTGTTTCGGGGAAGAGGAAACACCGTCCATCAACCTCAACGACGTGCTCACCATCGATGGCTCTCCTGCTGGTGATGTGGTGGTACGTGCAGGTGAGTGGCACGACCTTCTGCTCATCGGTGAAGGGTTGCGAATCAGCGCCCCCGCCCACGACGTGCTGTTTTTCGTGAACGGTTCGCTGGACATCGACAGTTCGGTGCCGGTTGACGGGGACCGCATTCTGCTCCAAATGCTCACCACGCCCTACACGGAAGCGATCGAATTGACCATTTACGCCAAAGACGGCACCAAGACCACCTACACACCTGCGATCGAGAACGGGACGCCCATCGTCAGTGGAGAGGCCTGGTTCGAAAAGATGGATTACATCACATGCGACACCCCTTCGGATGATTGCGGCTCCTACAACTTCCGATGGATGGGGAGCCCCAACCCGCAATTTGAGCGAGCTGCCTCGTACTTCCAGGGTCATTTCGAGGGCTTGGGATACGACACCCACTTGATGCGCGTGGTCGACACCCTCAACCCGACACAACCGGAATCCCTCAATGTCGTCGCTTGGAAACAAGGCCGCTCCGACGATTGCGTCCAAGGCATGGGCGCTCACATGGACATCGCGCCGCCCGCTGGACCGCCAGGAGGAGGAACATGGGAAGGCGCCTACGACAACACGGCGGGTACGGTGGCCATCATGCTGTTTGCCCAGGTGTTCGCCGAGATGGAGGTGGAGTGCGACACCTTCCTTGCCCTGTGGTCCTCGGAAGAAGAAGGACTGCGTGGTTCCAACGCGTTCGCAAACAACGATTGCGACGCTTGTCTTCCCCAAGACAAAGAATTGCGGTTTTACATCAACATGGACATGATGGGCATTTCGTGGCCAGCGGTCAAAGAAAACGGCGATCCGTTTCCCTACCACGCATGGTCGGGACCGGACGTTGACCCAGAGGTGCAAGACGTGGCCATCACGAGCATCCTTGACCACGTCCACCGAAACGTGTTGAAAGCCCCGATGGATTTGCGAATCGATGGCAGTTACGGGGCTGGTTGCGACCAGCACTGGGACAACCACAGCAACCTGGTGATGGACGTTCATGAGGACACCTTTGGTCGTTCAGACCACGTCACCTTCCGCAACCTGGGCGCTCAAACCATCTTCCACCTCGGCGCATACGACGACGACTACTCCGCCTACCATTCCCCGCAAGACACCCTGGAGAACATGGTCTCCGTGGTCGGTGGGCAAGAAAACCTGGAAACCAGCATTCAGTTCGTGTTGTGGGCGGCGATGCTCGAATTCTTTTTCGCAGACCAAACCCCCGAGATTCGAAACGTCAACGCTTGAGGGACGGAACGAATCTTCATCAATGAAACGACCAACTTCGGGTTGTGGATGTGATGCAGGACCACGAGGCCCTCGAAGAAGAACGTCCATCCTCCATCAAAGGTGGTCTTCTTGCCCTCGGTGTTGGCTTCCTGTTGGCCTACGGCGAGGCCATCGTTCTCTTGCTTTCAGGCAAAGACCTTGTTGATGCCGTTTGGCCCCATGCCGTCCGCTCGCTCGAATGGACCATGATGCTTCGCTCCAACCCGACGGTGCCCCTCAGCCTGATGCTGGTGGTGGCTGCGGCATGCTATGGCATTCGGGCCTCCACCAACCACCGACCCGTCGTTGAGCAGCGCGTGCACATCGCTCTGAACGTGGCGATCGGTTTCATGCTGGGGCTGATTGCGCTTCACTTCATCATGGACGTGTTCTATCTTCGAGGCGCCTTCCTGCTCCTGCCAACGCTGCTTGGATGGACGTTGGCCTGCTTGCTCCTCGCAAGAGCCGGAGCACCCACTTGGCGCACGCTGGACACCGAAGCGGTGGCTTGGCCACGTGTGGCCCACCTTTTGGGTGTGTTTTTCGCAGCATGGCTGGTCATGCCTGGCGTTCCGGCCGTGGTTGGCTTTGCACCCTCACCACCCGACCGACCTTCCCTCGGCTACGGTTCAACCCCGGGGCCCTATGACACGGTTCAATTCAGTTCCCCCTACACCCTACCGGAGGCCGTGATGGCGGTGCAAGGAGGGCTTGAGGACGACATCGATTTCAGCGTCTACGTGACCCTGCCGGTGCTTCCTGATGACTCGCCCGTCACCCATCTTCCACTGGCGATTCTTCTTCACGGCTTTGGGTATCCAGACGTCAACGCCTACCAAGCATGGACCACCCACCTCGCTGCAAAAGGGATGGTGGTCGCCTTCATTCAGTACCCCTCGGACCTCCGTCCGCCCGGACACGAAGACCTTGATGAACGGGACGAACAGGGCACCTCCAATTTCCTCCAGCACACCTACCGAAACCTCTCGCTTCGAGCAGGGATGGCGCATCTTGACGGGATGTTGCTCGGTACGCAACGAGCCTCGGAAGTTGAGGCACACCTCGGCGATGTCGTCGTCGACCCCAGCACCCTCTGGTTGGGCGGTCACAGTTTGGGTGCTGCCTACACCTTCCTCACTTTGGATGAATCCTTGCGCCGTGGGTGGGGGCAGCACGCGATGGTGGTGGCGTTGGAGTCGCCTGCCAGCCGACCCGTGCAAATCGACCTGCAACCAAACTTAACCGGGTTGCCAAGCGAGATATTGGTGCAAATCGGCGTCACCCAAGACGACATGAGCGTGGGTATGTGTCCGGGTGCCTTCCATCAGCAACTGTTCGCCTCGCTGCCCACTGAACGCAACCAATTGATCGAGGTTCAGTCGGACAAATACGGCTTTCCCCGTCTGGTTGCAAGCCATTACCTCCAGACGGACCCTGCGCACGACACCCTGTCAGACTGGGGCTTTTACCGCCGCATTGACGCCCAAGCCGACTACTTGGTCGCTCATGCGAGAAACGATACCTTCACTGCGGATTGGGCGTTCCAGTACTTGACCGATGAAACGATGCTCACCAACATGGGAACATGGTCGGATGGCGAGCCTGTTTTGCCGTTGATCCTCCATCACGATGCCATCAACACCAACCCCTCGTTCAAGGGGTGCGAATGAGAACACATCTTCAAGACCTCAACCAACCAATGGAGACCATGGCCGAGGAAACTCTTTCCCACGACGTCAAAGCGTTGTGGAGGTACATCGGTGGCTCGGCGTTCCTCGCATCCATGTGCTGTTTTCCCTCGGTGGTGTTGGTCCTCTTCGGCCTCGCCAGCGTCTCCACCGCTGCTGCGCTGTCCAACGATTTGTATTGGGGGACCAACGGTATGGGATGGTTTCGTCCTGCCCTGATGACAGCGAGTGCGGGGATGGTGATTGGAGGGCTCGTCCTTTACTTCAGAAACCAAGGCATCTGCACCTTGGACGAAGCCAAACGCCATCGGCGTCGCATCGTCAACACCTCGCTCGTGGTGCTCACCTTGACCACGCTGGCCTACCTCGTGTTCAATTTCGTCATCCTCACCGAAATCGGCATCGCCCTCGACCTGCCTTGGGAGAGCAGCCGGTTGTGGACGTGATCAGGCGTTGTTTCGCTGGGTTTTGCATCCCACGCCCCAATCCGGTTGAGCAGCCATCGCCCGACGAGTGGCCTCGAGCAAGTCGTCCTCCGGCGTCGCTTCCGGCGGTGTTGCGGGGGTCATCGCGAGGGATAAATGGTAGTCATTTTCTCTCCAATATACCAATTGAATTTTTGAATTTCCAATTGAAATTTCGCACTCCTCTAAACCAATTGGAATTTCAATCTCTCGTGGATTGAGGTGCATCCCGAGACCGAGCGATTTTTGCACCGCTTCCTTGGCCGTCCAGGACACCATGGCCGATGCCGGGTGTTCATGCAAAGCAGCGAGTTCCCGCCCTTTGGCCATCATGTCGTAGGCGTTTGATGCGAGTGTTCGCGTCAGCGGTTCGGCGTCGATGCCCACGCGGTGGCTTGGGGGGCAAAGCGCCACGAACACGCGGCTGTGGCTGTGGGCGATCGAGACATGGGGCAGCGGTGTTCGTTTCCAAACCCCCTGAATGTAGTCGAGGTACGGTGCTCGATGCTCGGTGCGATGGACCTCGAGACACGACAGGTCGTCAATGCCCCAGCGATGCAAGGCTTGACCCAGCAACCAGCGTCCACTCAAGTGTTCATGCAAGCGCTTCTGTGTAACGAAGGTCGCCACCTCGTTGGCATCAGCAAGAGGCACGTCACCGGGCAGGTGGTGGTGCAGGGGCGCCGACAGAACCAGCAGTCCGTCGTGCTTCAACGGAGGCGTGTGTTGGACGATGCCGTCCATGTTCTCACCGTTGGTCATCGGTCCAGCGAGAACCGCTGACCGTCTTCAACCGTTGCCATGGCCTTCAACTGCAGACCTTTCAACGCCATCACCGGGGCATCGTCCTCACCAACCACAAGCACATCGTGAACGGTAACGCCGTCGTCATGCTGTCCGGTTTGGACGCTGCGCAATCGAAGGGCTTCGTTGGCTTCGGGGACACGCAGCATGGTCGACCAGGTGATTCCGACGGGCAGGCTGCTCAAGCCCAAGGTTTCCATCGCCACCAGACCAGCGTTTTGGAAGCCCGCCTCAATGAGCATCGGGAGGGCTTCAAGGAGCACCTGTTCCCCCTCCCGCTCCACGGCAAATTGGTCGGTTTCGGGGAGTTGGTGTCGCATCAAGGCAACCCCGTCAATGCCCATGACATCCCCTTCGCCTACACCCCTCAGGACACCACCGTGGGATTGGAAACGAGGACCGTGGAAATACCGGTCGTAAATGAACGATGCTGGGTGCAACAAGGCACCGGATGGCGGGGTTCCAATCGCCGGCAATTCATCTACCTCGCGTTGCAAGAACGGGCACATGTCGTCGCATTTCTCGACCAATCGAACCAACGCCGTGTGGTGGTCACGTTCCCCAAAGACCTCCCCTTTCGAATTGGTAAGGTCCGATACCAAGCGGCATCGAACCCACGTCATGTCGCCCTCGGACCGCTCAACTTGAGCGTCAACCCGAACCGTCATCGGCCCCTTCATGAGCTTCACGGGTAACCCAAAGGTGACTTCTTCGAAACCTGCCAGGCAAGTTGAGGGTCGAAGCAACAAGGCGTTTTGTGCAAACATCTCGAGCGCCATCACACCGGGATGATAGGGCACGCCCTCGATGGCATGGTCAACCAGGAACGGATGGTCTTCGGTTGACAGCGTGCTTTGCGAAACCATGTGACGCCTCTCCTCCAGTGACACCACCTTGTCCATGAAAGGGAACCGTGCAGGGTCAGCCATCATGGCCGACATCTCTGCTGGAAGTTTCAGTGGCGCCTCACGGAACGAGGAGAAACGGTCCATCAGTCCAAGAGACCCGCACCCCAGCACCCGTCGCTTGCCTCCCTGAAGCGCTTCAGCGACGAAAATGGCCACACCGTCTTCAACGGCGAGGGTTTCGATGCCGGCCGCAGCGAACACCGCTTCAATGGAGCCGCGAGTGGCCATGCCGACGTCGCGCCAGCCCGTCCAACCGATGGCAACACCCCGTCCTTCTGCGGTGGCGGTGATCCGAGCCATTTCGGCATCCAGCACGGAGTTGGCCGCAGCGTAGTCGGTTTGTCCACCGTTCCCAAAGCGACCCGCAACGCTGGTGAAACAGCAAGCAAAGGTTGGGTTCTCTCTTCCTGACGCTCGAACGGCTCCCAGCAAGGCTCGCCAGCCATCGACCTTGACACGGACGACACGGTCGAACACGTCGTAGCCTTTGTCGCCCACCAGTTTGGAATCCTCCAGGCCCGCTCCATGGACGATGCCCGTGATCGGTCGTCCGAGGGACGCTCCCAACGCCGACAAACCCTCGTGGTCCATGACATCAACCGAATGGTAGGAGGCGTGGTTGCCGGTGGCTTCAATGGCGCTGAGGGTGAGGTACACGTCCCTGCTTCGCGTGAATCGCTGCCAGGCGTTGTTCCACTCCACCATGGTGACTTTTCCACGCTCGCTCGCATCGACGAGCCGCTGGCGGAGTTCGTTCTTTTCTTGCTCAAGTTGAGCCTCATCCCAATCAATCCACGCAGAGGTTGACTCGATGAGCGTAGAGCGCCCAAGCAAGACAAAGTGAGCGCCTGCCTTTGGCGAAGCCTTGGCCACGCCAATGACGGAGGCAGCGGTCACGCCTGAGCCACCGCCGGAGACCAGCCACGTGTCCTCCGCCGTCAACGGCTGGACCTCGTCGACCACATCCTCGGCAAAAGCGACCAGGGCCCATCGTCGTCCGTCTCGGTCAAGTCCGATTTCGACTTCGCCGCCCAAGCCAAAGACATCCTCTTCGACCATGGCGGCCGCAGAGGCCTCGTCAAACACGTGCTCTGGATGCAGATCCAGGGCCCGACAGCGAAGGTCTGTTCGTTCAAAGGCGAAGGATTTGGTCACGCCGCTGGCGGCGCACTGCACGGCGTTGAAACGGTCACCGATGTTGCCGTGACGACCGTCCAGAGCGGTCACGGAAGCGATGAATCCAGGAGCCTCGGCGGACATCAACGGGCTCAACTCCTTGAGCAGACCGAACCAGCCGTGGGCTGCAAGGGCGATTTGCGAAGAAGGATGGGTGTCTTCTTCCCATTGCTCTGAGGCAAGTTTCATCGGTGCCATGTGAACCAGGCCAGCGATGGTTGAGGAACCGAGTTGTTGAGCAATCCACTGAAGATGCTCGGGTTGTTCAGGGTCGGCCCGGTAGACGGTTCGACCGTTTTCGTCCATGGATGAGGCGTCCCGAATTCGGGTTTCAAAGCCGATTCGAACCGCCTTCAAGCCGCGTGCTTCCATGCGTTGACAGAAGGCTTCAGCGATGCCCCAACCGTCATCGGACACCACGACGGTGCCCTTGACCTCAAGGGGAGCGGGTACGCCAGGACATGCCTCAATCTCAACTTGCCACCGGCGCGTACCGGCTTGAATCGAGGAGGGGGCCAAATCCGAAGCAACCGAAGCGACCGTCGCTTTGCCCACCGATGACGATGCCTCGGCTGGCGGGGGCGAATCCCCGGTCATCTTGACGATGTAGGCTGTGAAGTGGTTCAGGGTGGGATGGTCGGCGAGAACGAAGTCCTCGTCCACAGGCAGAGCGAAGCGGTCTCGAATTTCTGCCATGATCTCAGCTTGTTTCACGGTGTCAATGCCCAATTCACCTTCCAAATCTTGGTCCATCTCGATGAAATCTGGAGGGTAGCCTGTGTGGCTGACGACCACCTCGACCAGCACCGACTCAATGTCGGGCCTGGGCCCGGTTTGTGCTGGTGCAGAGGGAGCGGGCGATGCGGTTGCCGGTGGCGAGGAAGGCGTGGCGGCCTGGGGCGTGGGCGCAGGTGCCGCTGCTGGCGTCGCTGTTCCACCTCCCTGCATACGCTGAATGTAGCCGATCATGTGGTTCAGCGTGGGGTGATCTGCGAGAACAAAGTCTTCGTCAACGGGAAGAGAAAATCGGTCTCTGATGTCGGCCATGATCTCGGCTTGCTTGACGGTGTCAATGCCCAATTCACCTTCCAAATCCTGGTCGAGTTCAATGAAATCGGCAGGGTATCCGGTGTGCTGGACGACCACCGCAACCACCGTTTCGGTCATGGCAGCATCATCGACAACGGCAGGCGCAGCCGCAGGTGGCGCTACGACCGGTTCGGGTGTGGAGGGTGCAACGTGGGCGGGCTGGGTTGGCGCAGAAGCCGGGTCGGGTGCGGAGGCGGCTGGAGCGCCTCCGGTCATGCGCTGAATGTAACCGATCATGTGATTCAAGGTGGGATAGTCAGCAAGGACGAAGTCTTCGTCCACCGGCAAGCCGAAGCGTTCTCGGATGTCGGCCATGATTTCTGCTTGCTTGACGGTGTCAATGCCCAACTCGCCTTCCAGGTCTTGGTCCAACTCAACGAAGTCGGCAGGATAGCCCGTGTGATGAACCACAACCTCGATCACCGTTGCCACCATATCCCCACTTGCTTCGACGGCTGGGGCCGCTGCTGGTGCAGACGTTGGTGCCGGTTTCGGTTCAGCGGGAGCGGTTTGTGCAGCCGGCTCAATCACCTGAGCGGCGGGCTGTTCAACCACGGAGGGTTGGCCTTCCCAATCTTGAGTTGGTGGCCAGGCATCGCCTTGGACCCCGCCGTGGAGGTTGTCGTCCCCGTTGACATATGCAACGAGTTTGTTTTGGAGAATTCGCATCACCACGTCGTCTGTACCTGCCAGCGTGCGTGCCCAAGCGAGGAGTTTTGCCCCGTTGATACGGTCGCCCTCAACCGGCCATTTCTTCATGAGCGAGAGCGCAATTTGCGAGCCAAAACCTGCCGCAAAGCGCAGACCGTACTTGAGTTCAGGGTAATCTCCTCCCGTCGAGAGGTTGAGATCGCCGAGCTCTGGGTCCTTCTCTTTGTGGTTGGCAATCGGGGGAATACGACCCGTGAGCAAGCCGTAGAACATGCTGGCGTCTTCGATACCCACCGCCATTGGATGGCCGGTGAAGCCTTTCGTGTTGGCGATGACCAGCTTGTTGGTGGATTCCCCAAAGGTCTCGCGCAACGCCCTCACTTCAGACTGTGCGGAGCCTCCACGGGCTGGCGTGTAGGTCTCGTGGGAGAAAAAGACGGTGTCGGAGGCCATTTCGTGACGGTTGAGGCCCCATCGTTGTTCCATGTCGGTGATGAACCCGTTGACCACGGAACCCACATGCTCCACGTCAAGCCGCGTACCGTGGTAGGCTGAGTTGGCGGTGGTTGAACCCAAGAATTCGGCGATTGGTTGCACACCTCGCTGTTCTGCCTCGGAGTGGCGCTCGACGACAAAGGCCGCTGCACCCATGCCCAAAATGAGACCGTTACGACGGCGGTCAAAGGGCAACGCCGTTTCCTCGACGATGTTGTTGGTAGCGGCTGCACCCGAGGCTGCAAAGCCGCCGGCAATCCATTCCCAGAGGTCATCGCCGGTCACGTCGTCACCGCTGATGATGACCACACGGTCAACTCGGCCGGCGTCCAACCAATCCTCGGCAACGCCAAACGCTGCCGTGGCCGAGGCGCAGGCGAGGTTGATGGTGGTGTTTGGTCCCCGAATACCGGTGTATTGGGCAAATTGAGAGTGGCCCATGTTGAGGGTTTGGAACAGGTAGCGACGGTCAAACCGTCCCTCGCCGTCGTCGCCGTTGTTCTTGGCGTGCTTGGACGCCATTTGCAAGCCGGGGAAACAAGAGGAAAACACGATACCGGTGCGCTCGCGTTGTATCTGCGGCACCTGCCAGTTTCGAATCAGGCGCAGACCGCCCTTGCCCACCTGCTCAACGGGTGTGAGGGGGATGCCGGCGTCGCGCAACGCCAGCAAGCCGGCAGCAACCGCCAACTGCGTGCTGATGTCCCATGCCACGATGGCTTTTGGATCGATGCCGAATTCCTCTGCCAAGTCAAAGGCGCCCTTGAGGCCAGCCAGTTGTGGAATGTCACCGAACACCGTGGCTTGGTCCATGTTCACCGAACCGTCACGGCCTTTGATGAGGCGCACGATGTTCTTGTCCAGCAAACGTTGCTTGTATTCATCCGAGACCTCGCTGATGCACGTTTCTCCACGCACCAACTTCTCAAAGGCGTCCTCCGAGAACACCCGTTCCATGCCCGGCAAACCCAAGGAAATACCCGTGACCACGTACGGGTCAACATCGCGCGTTGAGGTGGGCTGGAGCGCAGAGACGGTCTGCACGGCAACCGCTTTGAGCGAGGGAGGAGCGGTGACCGTGGCCATCGGCCTCCAGGTCGCTGGTGGCTCACGCACCCAGCGAGTGAGATCGCCAGCCGTCACGGCCGACGCTCCGTCGAATTCCGGGTCGGTGGTCGATTCCGAGGCGATGGTCGCCACCACCTGTTGCACCTGAGCAGGCGTCAAGCCCAAGCCCTCGACCAAAGCCACGTTCCCGTGACAGAAGGAGGCAGGATAGCCGCTGAACTTGGCCACACGGTCGCCAACGTACGCCCGAATGGAACGTTCCCGTGCGTACTCGTCGTCCATGTTCGCAACATGAACCATGGAGGTCGGTGGAACCGAAGGACCACTGGCGCCGCTTCCGGGCAGAGGGCGAGCACGGACACGCAAAGCCTCCAATTCAGCGCTGGTGGAAGAAGCACTGAGGGATGAAGCCATGCGAGCCTCGATGGGACCGGCTTTGAACCCGTCCTGAAGTGCAGGCGAATCCAACGCAGGCCAAGCGGGCGGACGACCGGCGATGGCCATCGCACCGATGGCGGTGAACAGGCTGGCAACACCGCCTTGCTTGGGGTGGTTCGTCATCACCGGCACGTGCGGGCGGCCTTCGAGAATCTGCATGGCAAACATCGTGAGGGCTCGCTTCGGACCAACTTCGACAAAGAGACGCCCTCCAGCCTCGTACATGGTCTCAATCTGTTTGGTCCACTCGACGGATGACGCCATTTGTGGCGCCAATTTGACCAGGATATCGGTCTTGGAGTCCTCGCCCTTCATCGGATAGAACATACCGTCAACGTTGGCCGTGATGGGGACGGAGGGCCATCGAATCTCGAGGCCTTCCAGGAAACGGCGCAGCGGTTCATTGGCTGGCGCCACGATACGCGAGTGGAAGGCATGCGAGGTAGCCAACTCCACGCAGTTGAAACCCTTCTCCTCAAACGCCGCCATCGCTGCCCGCACGGGCGCTGTCTCGCCGGCGATGACCGTCATTTTGGGTGAGTTTTTGTTGGCGGCGATGACATAGCCATCGGTGGCGTCGAGAATGGCCTCCACCTCTTCGTACGGAGCCGTCACGCTGGCCATGAGGCCTTTGTCGTCAATTTCCACGGCACCCATTTCCGTGCCACGGGCGGCAGCTGCTCGCAAGGCACCGTCCATATCGAGGATACCCGACGACATCAGGGCAGCGTACTCGCCCAAGGAATGCCCAGCCACCATGTCGGGTTGATGGCCGAAACTTTGCAGCGTTCGTTCAATGGCCAAATCGGCCGTGAGCATGGCCGGCTGGGTGTATTCGGTTTGCTTGAGTTTGTGCTCGGCCTCTTTCAATTCCTCAGCGGTCAGCGAGGAACGAAGCACGAAACTGGAGAGCGTTTCGCCGTCGAGAACGTCGATCATGGTCTCGTCGGCTTGCGCCCAAACCTCTGCTGGGGCCGTGAAGCGCTGAACCAAATCGGCGGTCATGCCCACGTATTGACTGCCTTGACCGGGGTACATGTGAACGGCTTTTGCTTCACTTGGCAGGGCCGGCTGGTCGGTAACCAGCACCCCTTGAGCCTGCAGGAACCCCCATTTGTCTTTGTCAGCCAGGGCTTGGGCGGCCAGCGTTTGACGCTTGGAAAATTCGGCCCACGATGTGGCCACCACGGCCAACCGAACGGGGGCGGTCGCCTCGAACGCTCCGCTGGCGGTTTGCAAGGCTTCGGAGAGGCGTCGCCCCTGCGGGTCGTCGTCAAACAACGGGCCGCTGAACGACATGGCACCGAGTTGTGCCGCCACCTCTTCCAAGGAATCCCCCGAGAGTAGCAGAACGCCACCCTCGATGGCCTTGAGCGCCTCGTGCGTCATCGTTGCCTCAACCGCACCATCGAAAATGGACGGTGCAGCCGCGCTGGATTGGCCGCTGTAGGCTTGCCATCGGGCGTCCCATTGGGAGGCCAACGGGGCGTGGTAGTCGGGCTCGTAACCTTCGAGAGCCAAGTGGAAATTGGTTCCACCGAAACCGAACGCTGAGACACCTGCACGCCTTGGGTGGTCGCTTGGCCGAGGCCACTCGAGCGGTTGTGTTGGGACGAAGAACGGAATGTTGTTCCAATCCACGGTTGGATTGGGAGTTTCGAAATTGGCACTGGGAGGTATGGTGCGGTGGTGCAGGGCCATGACGGCCTTCATGATACCAGCAATGCCAGCGGCCGCCTTGAGATGGCCGATTTGTGACTTGATGGAACCCACCGCCACCTTGCCCGTTCCCTCGACGCCGGTCCAGAGACGAGACAGGGTGGAAAGTTCCGTTGCATCCCCCACTTTGGTGGAAGTGCCGTGGGCTTCGACGAGTTCAACGCTTGATGCGGGGTATCCCGCTTGAGCATACGCCCGTGCGATCGCTTGGATTTGACCGCGTTGGCTCGGCGCCGTGATGCCTTTTCCTCGGCCGTCGGAAGAGCCCCCCACGCCTCGAATGACGCTGAAGATGGCATCGTCGTCTCGAATGGCATCGCTCAATCGCTTCAGGACCAACACGCCGGCTCCTTCGCCCATGACGAACCCGTTCGCTCGAGCATCAAACGGAGAGGAGTGGCTTGGTGAAAGGGCGCCGATGGCGGAGAATTTCGCAAACGTAGCAGGGTCCATGGTTCGGTCCGAAGCGCCCGCCAGCATGACGTCCACTTGCCGCGTCTGCAGCAATCGGCAAGCATCGAGCACCGCAGCCATGGACGACGCACACGCCGCATCCATGGCATGGTTCGGCCCTTGCAAATCGAGGAGGTTGGCCACGCGCCCGGACACCACGTTGGCCAATTCACCCGGCATGGTGTCTTCGTCAACCCGCGGCGTACCTTCGAGAACAGCGGTCGTGAAGGCCTCGGCTTGGTCGGCCGGCAGACCGTGTTGCTTTGCCAGTTCGGTGGTGTGGTTGGACCACACGCGAATGTTGGACATGTTTCGGTTTTCACCTCCGAGGGCATTGGCGAACACCACCCCGGTTCGGGAGCGATCAAGGTCCTTGGAGTCTCCATCGTAGCCGGCGTGCTCGATGGCATCGGCCGAGACCGTGACGGCCCACTGCTGGCAGGGGTCGATTTGTGGAAGGGTTCCGGGAGGTTGTCGCCAACGGCGCCAATCGAATTCGGCATCGGTGACCAACGCTCCGATTTTGGCGTAGGTGAACCCCTCTGTGTGGGCACCAGGGCCACCTTCCTTCCAAAAATGGTCAACAGGACCGGGCCAGCGACCTTCTGGCAAGGGTTTGATGCTGACTTTGGCGTCGAGCAGGTTTTGCCAAAAGGCGTCAATCTCGTGAGCGTCGGGCATCAACGCCCCTACACCGATGACGGCGATGGGTTCGAACGGTCCCTGTTCGATGCCCTCGCAGGCTTTGCCGTCTTCGGTCGTCAGCGTCATGTCGTCACCTCAATTCATGATGCTCTCGGGAACCATCGTGATGGAATATCCAGCATCCACGTAGATGCACTGGCCGGTGACGCCCGATGCCAGCGGGCTTGAAAGCCACAAGGTTGCACCGGCGACGTCGTCCTGGTTGACGTTTCGACGAAGCGGGGCGTTGGCCTCAACGTGGTCCAAAATGCGATCAAATCCTGGAATTCCACTGGCGGCGATGGTGCGGATGGGGCCTGATGAAATGGCGTTGATGCGATGACCTTCCGGGCCGAGATGGCAAGCCAATTCCCGTGTCCAGCATTCCAGGGCGGCTTTTGCCATCGACATGATACCGTAACTTGGCACAAATCGCGTGGAGGCAGCGTACGTCAAGGTCACCGTGGACGAGCCCGGGTTGAGGTAGGGGAGGGCATGTTTGAGGCAACGCTGAAGTGAATTGGCCGAGATGGTCATCGCCGTGTTGATGTCGTCGTCCTCAACGAACAGAATCGGTCGGTCAAAGCAGGAGCGGGGGGCAAAGCCGATGGCGTGAATCAGGATATCGGCCTTTTTGCCCGGATGCTCGGCTGCAAAAGCGGTGAAGAATTCCGCGGTGGTAGCGTCGGAGGCAACGTCCAAAGGATAGAACCCTCCAATTGCAGGCAGTTGGTCTTTCAGCTGGAACACACGGCTCATGAATCGCTTCTGATACCCCAGATAGAGGGTAACTCCAGCGGCTGCCAACTGCTGACAAATCGCCCATGCAATGGAGTCTTCACTGGCCACCCCGAAGACAAAGGCTGTTTTTCCTTCAAGACCCAACATGAAAAACACTCCGTGGGGAACAGGTGTAGTGCGCTACACCAAGCCTTTGACTGTTGCCCATGAAAACGGGACACATCGGCCGAGTTACGAAGCAAATCACAACAACGGAGCAATCCGTCCATCACAGGTCTGCAAAGACCGCATCGAAGTCATCTTCGCCGCCCTCGTCCTCGGTGAACAAATCATCAAGTTCCGAGAAATCAAATTCTTCCTCTTCCGGCTCATCCTCAACGTCAACGGGTGGGACATACATCGGCTGTGCGTTGGCTTTTCGACGGAGCGCCTTCGCCAAAGCAAGGACAAAAATCAGGCCGAACAGGACGGCTGCACCGATGCTGCCGTAGAGCACGACGGTGTCTTTGTCGACTTCTTCAAGCCCGCCGCCCAGGCCACCTGCCGTGTTGCCGGCCTCGAGTTGAACAGAAATGCTCAGTTCACTGACGGGGGCTTCCTCATCGTTTTGGCTCTCGGCTTGGAAGATCAGTTGGAAACGTTCGTCCTGCGCCACATCGGAAGGTGCACGCACCGTCAGTTCACGGACGGTGGAAATGCTATCCTCTGCAACGTTTTCCGACACAAAGGTGCCGCCAGGGAAGGTGAAGCCTGCTTCCTCGAGGACGCCAGCGTTCGTGATGGAGACCCTGATGTTGTCGTCGTCGTTGCCGTTGTTTTGGAACTGGAAGGAAATTTTGACCTCATCGCTCTTCTGCATGGTCCGTGTGCTCTTGTCGGAGATGTCGAGGTCCACCATGCCAAAGGTGGCGATGTTCAAATCACCGCTCACGGTTGCGTTGGAGGACAAGCCCTCGGGCCAGTCCAGCATGCCGACGTTGGTCACGGTTGCAACGAGGGTGAAGTCGTAGGACAGCGAAGAGGAGAGGCGGGTTTGCCCCGTAAAGGTGACGAGGAAATCTTCCTCTTCGTCAGGCCCAAGGTCAAAGGTGTCCTCCTCAAGCATCATGTCGACTTCAATGCCATCCCATTCTTTCTCAACGTTGATCGATTCCTGGAAGGAGGAGGGGTTCTTGACCGTGCAGGTGATTTCAACCACGGGCGAGTTCAAAGGGTGGACGTCAAGTTCAGGTTGCTTGTTGTCGCAATCGATTTCCACACCCGGTGCCGTGGGCACTTGAGCGCCGACCGGCGGAGCGAAGGAGAGAACCATCAACATCAGCACCAAAACGGACCAACGGCGAGATGACAACATGGCGCTCCCACCTTCGCCTGTTCATCCTCTTTCATCAATGTGCTGGGCAGCCAAGGCGGACGAAGCAAGAATTGCTCATGCCTCGTTTGAACCGTAAACTTCAGCGGGAAGGGTGTGGTGGGTGTGCCACATCACCTCCTCGTCCATACCGGCGTCAAGCAGTTGACGGGTTCGCTTCGGCACCGTCTTCGGCCCCAAAACGGCGCCGGGACGTCGAGGATCGTCCATGTAATCCGTTTCCATGAAGAAGCCGTGGCTTGCCGAAGCATGCGTTTCCATCAGCCGTTCAAGAGCCCCTTTTCCACAGAGTACGCTGGGTGTTAATCCGTGGGTGTGTTCGATGCGAACATCGGGCGGCGAGTAATGACGAATCAGTTTCTTCAAATCCATGCCCTGACGAACGGCTCGTTGTGCCAAATCCGGGTAGGTTGCATCGCTCTCCCCCTCAACGTGCAATTGCAAAGGAATGTTTTCTTGAGCAGCGAGGTGCATGGTTTCTTCCAAGAGCATGTTGGAAAGGTCCCAAATGTCCTTTGACACCTCCCAGTGAGGCCGTCCAACCTCACCGATGGCGTGGGCGAGACCTTCGTGAACGAAGTGGAGGGCAGCATCGATGGAATGCCGGTAATTTTCAATCGCTCGCTCCTTTCCAACCTCACCGTCCTCAGCCACCCATCGCTCGAATTGGTGAGCAAAAGCAGCAGGATGTGGACCCAGCACCACTCGCACGCCCAAACCAACCTCCTCGCGTACCTCTTCCGCCATCTTGAGGGTGTCAGCATAGGTGGTTTTGTGACCCTCCAAGGTTTCGGGAGGTGCAGCGAAATCGGGGCAATGGACCAACACAAGATCCGTTCCACCGGCTCGCTGAAAATCCCGAGCGGCGTCGAGGAACAGTCCACGACGATTGAGGTGGAAGTGGTTGTCGAGGATGGGGCCATCGTAGACCATGAACAGCCCTCAAATGCGCTCAACGAAAAAGCCACGCTCGGTGAACACGGTGCTCCAATACACGGCAGCCATTGCCACCATGTTGGCGTGCCGAGCGTCGGCCACAACGCATTTCCCGTTGGGCCAAATTTGAACCGTGAGGTTGTGTCGCTGATCCGAGAGCGTGGTGCATCCAAGACGCTCGTCGAATTCGGCCGTGCCGGATGGCAGCGACGCAGGAATGGCTTGCAGGTTGATGGCCTGTTCAAATTGGAAGGAAGCGACCACCGGCCCCATTTCGGCGACCAGACCGCTGTCGTCCATGCCTAGACGGAGCAACAATTCCTTGGCCGCTGCTCGAGCGGCTTCGACCCGATGCGTACCGTGGACGACGATGCGCCCTTGCTCGTCGATGACCAAGGTTGCTCGAGGACGATCCAAGGCTTTGATGACCACGCCGCTGTTGCGCTGTCCGCCCACTTCATTGACCACCGCATCGTGGTTGACGGGGGTTGGACAGACGAACCGCACGAGTTGATTCTCAACACGAACGTCGATGGAACCGCCTGCCATTTCACTCCTCCTCCGTGATGGCGCTGTCGGTCGCTGTTGATGAAATCTCCTCAGGAGACGGCCCTAGCTGCAGCGCCTTGAGCATCGATGAACGGTGCGGTTGGTGCAAGGCAACCAACAGCGTTGCGTCGTCGCCGTGTTCGCCACGCAAGGTGGCCAGTGCACCACGGATACGAGCAGCAAATCGGGTGTCTCGGCGTTTGATGAGAGCAGGTGTGCTCAGGCTCTCTGTCAACTCCCACCACACCGCTGCCATCACACTGGCCGAAGCGAAGTCAACCGATTGGCCCTTGGGTGGAGGTCGGGCTTCGAACAGGTGACGTTTGACGCTTTTTTTCCACCGCTTGCCGACCCAAACCATGCTGAGCAACGACCGCCAGTGCGAAACGGCTTTTGCCTCCAGTGTCATGTAGTCTTCCCAATCCGAATCATCTGCGGTCGGTTGAATGAAGAACACGGGGCGACCGTGTCGCATGGCGTTTCTTTGAAGTCGTCGAGGTTCAGGGTCGGGAAAGCGCCCGCCCTGGAGTTCGTCGAGCACCGAAATCCCCTCGGCGTATTTTCCAAAGGCGCCACCCGAAAGCATCGAGTGGGTCAGATTGACGCCGGGCGATTCCGCCTCATCAAGTTCCTCTTGGACCCACAAATCGACGACATCGGGTGATTCGAGCAACGCAAGGCCGTGCCATGGTTGACGAGGCCGCATGACGTTGGGATAGACCACCGTGGGCAAGGTCCCGTGGAGAATCACGGTTCCACCGTCCGGGTCGGTCCAGGCCACATCGGCCCAGTCCTGCGAAGAGGTCATCGGGGTGCCTCACTGGTTGTTGACCCAGTCTTGAAGCGACTCCACGGTCCATCCTTGGTCGAAGTAGCCTTGGATTTCGGCCTGTGTCCACTGCGGGAAGGTCTGCATAGCACGAGCCATTTCCGGGTCGACATCGGCTGGAATTTCAGCCAACACCTTACCGCTCTCGCTGTAGGCCTCTTCATCGTCTTCGTCTTCGTACTCGTCATCGAGCATGGAGCCGCCGCCACCGCCTCGTCGAGCCATCACGAAGACCAGCGTGCCAAGCACGCCAATCACCACGACCAGAAGCACCACGATGAGCAACAAGGAGGAGGAATCCTCTTCCTCGGCCACCTTCACGTTGAACACATCGGCTCTGGTTGAACCGTCGTAGATGGTGTCGCTCGAGCCATTGAGGCTGATGGTGTAGTACATGCCCGTGGTTTGCTCGGCAAAGGGTTCAAGCTGAACAATGATCCAATCGCTCTCCTCAGCGATGCCGAGTTCTTCACTGGTGACGATCTTCTCAACCACTGGCGTACCGCTGTCGGTCACCGACTTGATGACCAATTCAGCCACGCCGGCCATGGTACCCGTGTTCTTGATCTTGATTTGCAACTTCATTGAATCGCCAACCCGTGGGTCATCGTCGAGGAGCACGTCTCGAACTTCGAACGTGGCTTCTTCGTGGATGAAGGTGTATTGCGACTTGTACTTCGCTTCGCTGGAGAAGATGGGCAGAACAGTGCCGTCTTCTTGTGGCCCGCCGCCCAACCGAACGGTGGAACCTGCGGAGTCAACACCGGAAACCCAGAACACCAACAGCGGTTCTTGTTCCTTGGTGGTGGTGGGATTGGCATCGAACACCCCCTCGCCCACAGGCCACAAATCAACGCATGTCGCCGTTGCCAAGTAGCCACCTGCGATGGTGGTGAGGCTGAGCGTTTCCGTCATCGGTACGCCGTCCGAAATCTGGTTGAATTCGGGCCAGGGGAAGTAGTTGATGTCGTTGCTGTAGAACATCCAATTGACCTGCAAGTCACCGGGGAACATGGCTTCTTGTTCCTTGATTTGGACCTGAATGTCCACGCAGTGGTAGGTAGCCGTCGACAAGACGTTGGCGATGGGGCGGTTCTCGTCCGTGGCCGGAAGCGCACCGCGCTCGGCGAGCCACGTGTTCGCCACCACTTCTGGAGGTGTACGGTCTACCTTGAGTTCGAAGGTGCCACAACCATAGGAAGTGGACGTGGCACACAACGCCGAAGTGAAGTCTTCAGCGCCGGTTGGCAGGTTGATCAATCGGAAGGTGTAGGTGTACTCGTTGGTAAACACGGGTGCGGTGATGTTGATGTCGAAGACACCGCCCGTGAAATTGTGCAACACGGTTTCGCCGGGGGTGGCGATGTAACCCTTACCGAAATCTTCTGCGGCGCTCTGGCGCACAATTTCCATGGTCAATTCAACTTCAGGGTTGATGTAGACGCTGTCGTAGATACCCTCACGGAAAGCGAACTGGCCGGCAAAGCGGACGGTGTCCCCTGCGTAGACAAAGCCAGCACGGACGTCGCTGGTGTAGGGTTCGCTGAGGTCTTCAAAGTACGGCGTTATCATGAGGTTGTTCGCTTCATCGGTGCGGAAATCCAACTGCATGCCGTCGCTGTATCGCCAAATCTGGATGTAGCGGCCGGGGACACCTGAGAGCATGGTGTACAGTGGATTGTCGAGGTCTTGCATCTGCAACTTTGGCTCGATGTCCTTACCGTCAAGGCCAACGACCCCCCAGTCGATACGAATGGGGATGTTCAAGATGAAATCGGCTTCGAACGGGTCGATGAGGGCGGTGTTGTCCATCGTGAGCATGGTGGGCGCCACGTTGCCGTCGTCGACGATATCGATGTGAGGGCTGTCGGACCAAGCAGTTTCGTTGCGCGGGAAGTACCACACGTTCAGGTCTTGCACCTTGCCTTCAGCGTCCGTGGTTCGGTCGAGGTTGATCTTGAAGAAGTCAACGTCACGCCATCCATTGTCGTCGCTTGCCTCGAGGATGAGGTGGTAGGTGTTTCCAGCGTACATGGTTTGGTTCCACGTGCCGTCCCACTGCAACTCGTTGGAGTTGAGGAAGCCGTTGCCCTTGGAATCCTCGATGAAGAAGTTGCGAATCACCGGAGACTTGGAGGTCATCGATACGTAGGTAACACGGTCGTTGTCAAATCCTGGTGCACCACCGTCGATGGGGTTGCCGGCCAAATCGTAGCCTTCAATCCAGAGCGACACCTTGCCTTCCAGCCCTTGGTTGGCGTAGTCGTTGTATTCGCCAGTGTAGTTGGCGGTGGGTGCTTCACCGTCACCGGTCATGGTCACGGTGATGTATTCGTCTGCATCGGGTGCGCCGTCGTTGTTGGCGTCGTGGTCGTGCTCCACCCAGAGGTGAAGGTCGAGCGTTGCAGGTGGGTTGGGCAAGTCTTGGCTTGACATACGAATCTTCTGGGCTTGCTGTGGAACAACCCACGTGTCGTCGAGCAGTGTTCGCCAGTTGGAATCGACGCTCGCATCGGTGCCCGGACTCAAGACTTGGATTTCGAGGAGGTTGGGCTCGTAGGTATCGATGGTGATGTCGAACGGAATCGCACAGGTCTCGTCAGGGTTGTATTCCGACGGTGGACACAACAGGTCACCGCCCTCATAGCCTCGGACAGCGAACCGGTAGGTCTCGCTTCCTGCAGCGTTGCCAAGGTCGATGTTCCAGTTGAAGTCGCCTCCAATGACACCGGAGCGGTTCGCCACCTCTTCCCATTCAATGGTCAGGTTGCCATCGGTCGTGTTCACGTGCTTCAGTTCGAGAACGAGGTAGTACGAACTGGGGTCGGGTGCTTCGTTCAAGTCCTGAAGGCGCACTTGTCCGATGAGGTTGATGTCTTGACCGGACTCTGCACCGGTCAACGCTTGTTCGACACCGATGCTGTTCTGCAACTGGAACATCGTGATGCCTGCGTCGTTTTCGACGGCGTTGCCAACCGCAGGGTCAAGCAGCACGGCGTCGGGCAGTCCGTTGATGTTGTTGGCGGTCGTGAGGCCCGCATAGACGCGGACGGCTTCGGTGTCGTCCCAGGTGGGATTCACGCGGAAGTGCCAGGTGATTTCGTATCCGTTGGTGATCGACGTGGCCGAGGATGTGGACTCCAGCGTGACGTGGTTGTGCTCATCGCTCGCTTCGGCAAACGACATGAAATCGCTCCATGAGAACTTGATGAAGCCGCCAGGCGACTCGAACGTCAACCACGCTTCGGAGAGCGAGGTTCCGGTCAGCGGGTCGACCGTGTGCGTGGTCACGACTTCGTAAATCTCACCGTTTGGATACAGACCCACCGGGTTGTCAGTGAACGAAATGGTGTTGGCGTATCCTGTTGAAGACGACACGCTCAGGTCACTGAGCAGCACGCCTCCACCGGTGTCGGTGTAGACGGCTACGGGGACGGTGGCGGTGGCGCCACCGGTCCACAGGGCAACACCTTGGTTCAATTCAATGTCCAAGCCATCGCTGGAGCCC
This sequence comes from Candidatus Poseidonia sp., assembly GCA_038136695.1. Taxonomy (GTDB): domain Archaea; phylum Thermoplasmatota; class Poseidoniia; order Poseidoniales; family Poseidoniaceae; genus Poseidonia. Next base: position 18,242 of record JAYQAK010000002.1, on the reverse strand, counting down.
AACGTGGTCGAGTAGTTGTAGACCACGTCCAAGTTGACCAACTTGGCCGTCGTACCCGAAGAAGCGTTGGGAGAGTCCACCATGAACCTGAACTTCACCCAGTATCGACCGAAGGCATCCTCGTGCGTTCCAGCCACGGAGGGGTTGCTCAGCAAGGAATTCAAGGCGCCTTTGAAGTCCATTGGAGGCGTCAGGGATTCGGGGAACAACACGCTGGCGTTGGGCATGTCGCCCAACTCAACGGATTGCGAACCGGCCATCAAGGAGAGCTTGAAGCCCTCTTGCGGGTCGGAGTTTGAACGAATGCTCACTTGGTCAAAGGAAATGTCGGCAGCAGACACTTCGGCGCCTTCGGGAAGCATGAACACCCCGCCGCTGGCCTCACCGTTCAAATCAAGGGTGAGCGTGGCGGAATCGGCAGCGTAGTTCACCTGATTGACGGTGCTGGAGACGAAGGTGGTTTGGCGCCCAAACATGTCAAAGGCCGGCTCAAGGTAGCCGTAGTCGACATCTCCGTCGTCAGCGACGTCGATGCGCATGTGTTCTGCGTGATGACCAAACTCAAGGTCAAACCAAATGCCACCAACGTCACAAGGGCCCTGGTAGGCCGTGACCGAAGTAAATCCGAACATGGGCGCATCAAAGACGCTCTTGGCCCCATCGGTAACGTTCACGGGCGTGGTGGAGCCGACCGGTGTGATCTCGATGCTTGGCGACTCGGAACAATCGTCCTGAATGTAGGGTGTGATCGAGGTGATGGGGTAACTGAACTTGCTCCGTTCAACCGGTGGCGAGAAGGAGGTTAGCCGGAGGTCGGGCGTGTAGATCATCGGGAACCCACCGCCCATGGTCGACCAAACGCCGTTATCGACGGAGGAAGGCCCAAAGGAGGAGTAATTGAATCCGGTCCCGACCCGGGAACCGATGCTGAATCCGTGAAGAACCGGCGTCGAGAGACGGTCCGGTCCAGAATCAAAGTTGAATTTCAGATTGACCGCTCGGTATTGGCGCGTGTCGATGTTCCACAATTCGATGATATCGCCGCGAAGACCTGCCATGGCACTTCCGTCTTTCCCGTAGATGAGGTTCCCGTTGGTGTCAAGAACGTCCACCGAGAGGGTTGCGGAGGTCGTGGTTTCGGCTTCGAGCGTGAGGATGCCGTAGCCGTTTGGATGATTATCGCCTCCCAACACCGATGGCGTCATGCCCCGAACGGTCATGCTGGCACTCTGAGGGAGTAGGTCACCCAGGCGGAAGTTGTCGACGTACCAGCCGGACATGTTGTCGTCAAGGTTCATGCCGGGGTGGGCCGTGTGGTGCATCACGAAGCGAATTTGGACGTACTTGTCAATGAAATCCGTGAGGTCGACCTCAAGCGTGATCCAACCGGAGGGGTTCTGTGGGGTGGTGGACGTGCCCGCCAAGCCATAGTGTGGATTGCTACCGTTGAGCAAACCGCTGCAAGCGGAGTCGATGCGCCCGTTGGTGCCGGAAAAACCGCCACCGCCTTGTGCAAAGTTCGTACCAAACGTCAAGCCGTTGGAGGTTTGGTCAATGGGGAGGTAGGAGAAATCCGTTGGGTTGTAACCGGGCGGGAAGCCGGGGTTGGGGGATTCGCGGATTTCAAGGTAAGCACAGTCTGAAAACCGCTTGGAGTTGGCTTGTGAACCGGCGCGAGTCTCAAGGTTGTGCCACGAATCAAAGTAAGCGGTTTTGTCCTTGAGCAGCGGGTCAACAAACAACTCTGCGCTGTACATGGCCACTTGGAAGGCCTCGCCGATGCCGTTGTTGTCGGTGTCGTGGTCGTCGGTGTAGTTGCTGTCAGCGAGGTTCGTCCCCCAGCAATCTGCACCCGAGGCGCAACTGGAAGGGGTGTCGGCGCTGGTCAGCGCACCGTGTTGCCAAGCAACACCGCTTGAGGGCATGGTGTTGGGGTCGGTGGCGTCCGCAAAACCGCCATCTGTACCTTCGAAATCGGTCAGGAACCCTTCGGCGGCCAGCGAAACCGGCGTGGCATCGCTGCCGTCCTCGAAGGTGAACAACGCCTCATCGGAGAACTCCGTAAGTTGGTTGTTGTAGTCCGGGTTCCACACACGAGGCATGGTGTCCGTATCAATGCGAACATGCGCACCGTGATTCACCATGGTGGTTGAGACCTTCATCGAGGCACTGGTGACGGTTTCACCGTCCGGGAGGTCAATGCTTCCATCAACGAGATTGGCGAGATCGTTTCCATCGCGAATTTCGACGTCAACGGACGCATCTCCGTTCGAAAACGTGGTCACGTTGGCAGACGCAAAGGGTGCGAGCAGCATCAAAAGCATCAGAAAAATCGGCGTTGTTTTGCGGGGCGATTCGGTTGGCATGGTGTCACCTACGCTACCCGGAGGCCTTGACCACCTAAAATCTCGTCGCTCTGCCGACTCTGCATACCGATTTGACGGCCTTTGGCTGGCTGAATTGAAGATGAGTTATGAGGGAGAACAGGTTGGCAGGTTCATGGAGCCTTATTCCACCGAACCGGTGACCTTGATTGAAGAGGTGTTTCCACAAGACACCAACGCCTACGACACCTTGTTTGGTGGGCGATTGCTCTCGCTGATGGACAAAGCAGGTGGCATCGCTTGTGCCAAATTTGCCCACCGAGAATTTGTTACGATTTCCATCGACACACTCACCTTCATCGCTCCTGCCCGCCAGGGCGACCTGTTGGAAGTGACCGGGCGTGTGGTCTTCACCAGCAGCCACACGGCTTGCACAAAAGTCACGGCGTACACCATGAGCAAGGCCACCTGGGAAAAGAGCATCATTTGTGAGGGGTACTTCTTTTTCGTCGCCATTGACTCCATGATGCGCCCCATCCCTGTGCCTCAATTCACACCTTCTTCAGAGGAGCAAACCGAGGACTGGAACAAGGCCAAAGCCATTCGAGACAACATGCTGGCCCAAAAGGCCAAGCGCAAAGAATGACCACCTATGGATTCATCAAGCAAAGGCAGGTCGTTGGAACATGGTCGTCCTCAACGTCGCCGTGATCGCCTCGGATGAATTGGCCAAAAGCATCGCGAAAGCGGCTGACCAACGTGACGTCCACACCTATGTGCACAAGGAAAACGGGCCGGATGGCGCCCGAATCATCTCGTTGATTCGCCCAGCAAAATATCCCGAACGTTTGCGTCCGTTTCTCAACGCCTTGTCAACCGCCCAAGCCGGCATCATCGAAGTGACGGCCGTTGATGCCACGCTGGGCGAAGCGTTGGTCGCTTTTGCCAGCGCTGGCATCAAGCGGGGTCTCGCTGTCATCAACCCGCCCCAAGGGTCGTGGGTGGATGAAGACCAAGTGAAAATGCTGTTCAATCAAGCCGGCTTGTCGGCATGGACCTTTGAGGCCAACGACGGCATCCATCTTCGGCAACGCATGTACGCCTTGATGGATGACATCGATAGCGTGTTGGCGGCCAACGCCGCTGCTCCGTTGGTGCTGCCCGTGGACCAACATTTCAACGTGAAGGGCATCGGCTTGGTGGCCATCGGGTACGTCCAAGCAGGTCAGGTCAAGGTGCACGATGAACTCGTTCTCCTCCCGGCCAACGGAGGCGGGACGGCGAAGTCCTTGCAGGTCATGGACGACGATGTGGACACGGCTTCAGCAGGTGACCGCGTCGGTTTGGCGCTTCGAAACGCCAACGAAGATCACCTCAACGGCAGCACCCTCATCGTTCACCCCGCCGTTGAGGACAAACGCACCAACACCTCCGTTCCGCTCGCTCTCGAGCAACACACCTCCTCATCCATTGACCTCACCGTCTCCCCGTTCCAAAAGCGGGCCCTTGAGGTGGGCGACGTTGTCCATGCCAGCGTCGACCTCCAGTTTGTGGTGGGCAGAATCCAAACGGTGAACGGCACGACCATGGTCGTTGAATGGGAACATCCGCTGTTCATCCGTCGTACCGCTCCTCCGCCATTGCTCATCGCCCAATTGGACGCAAAGCCACGCATCATGGGATCGGCCGTGGCCACCAAGCACGATGCGTGATTCGGCGTTTCGATTGACCCCGGTTTTTCCAACCGAGATTCCACTCAATCTGCGGTGGTTTGATAACCTCGCAGGGCTGCACGCGCAGCGGGATGCACGAGATTGGACAGGGTTCTGTTCCAACCGGTGACTCGGACGTTGAAACGTTCACCTCACTGCGGTTGGCCGAACCAGCAGAACGGGTGAAGATCACGCTTGATGAGCGGATGCTCAGCATCCAAGGCAAACGGCAAGCCACCTTTGAGGTTCGAATCAACGCCATTCACACCATGAAGCATTACTCGACCAACCTCGCACCAGCATGGATGCTCATTCTTGGTTTCGCCATGCTATGGATCGGCTACAGGCTGATGGTCCCTCCGCTCTACCGATTGGCGTTCATGGGCGCTGGAAGTGCCATGGTTTTGGCACGATTCATCACCAAACAGCCGACCTTGGCCATGCAAACCACCTCAGGTGACAACTTCGTGGTGCACGGGAACGAGCGCATCCTCAATCGGCTCAGTTTCATGTTCCACCATCTAGCCAACGGGAAATCCTTGTCGGAAGTCAGGCGGATGTTGGCAGCCATTGAAACCGAAAGCACCTCCGATTGGTCAGCGGCCCATGTCCTACCGGCTCCGGAACTTCCGGTCGCCATTCACACGCCCAAACCGGTGGACATGTTCCTCGCCTCCAACGACGAAGATACCGAACCCACCGAATGGGACCTGGACGACATCGTTCCAGAATGGACGCCAACTCAAGAACCCGAACCGGTGATCAGCAGCATGATGCCTCATCTTATTCCAGGCTATATTGCCACCCAAACAACCATGACGGCCAACACCTATCCCGACGATCACAGCCCAACACCCGTCAACCGACCCGTGCTTGTTCCCTTTTCCACACCACCGATGCACCAAGGAGAGCCTTCCGACCATAGCGCACAGGTGTTCTTCCCTTCGTTCTTGAACCGAGATCAAGCCCATGGTCGCGGCCTCATGCCCGCATCGGTAGAAGACTCGCCTGACGTACCCCTTCTGGACGAGCTACAGGTGCTCGATGCCGAAATGCTTGATTCCCCCGTTGAACCCACCCACCCCGAAGTTCAGCGAGAATCCCTCTTGGCTCCGCGGCCACAGCGTACCATCGAGGACACCATGTTTGAGCCACGTCGGGCACGTTCACTACGACCAAACGCCTCACGCAGAGAAGCATGGGCCAACACCTTGCGCTCCCGTTCGGAGGGAATCATCAATCGACTTCGACCCGCTCAACGGCCTCGACCCTTTGCGACAACGGAAACCTCCGGAGCGCTGCGAGAGCAAGCCGAAGCGAGTCGTCCCGAACCGAGCGCCGTCATGGCCAACCTCTCGGAGGCAAACGGAGGTGTGTTGGATGCCGAAGAAACCGCACGCTTGAAAGCAAGGACCGAAGAAATTCTTGCTGCAGCCAACACCATCCAAAGCGAACGAGAACCCGATTTGGACACCCTCTCGTTCAGCGATTTACAACCCAGTCGAGGCGAGGAAGAAACGGTCAATGTACCTCGCCTTGATGAAGACTGATTCATCCCTGCAACATGGTCACATAGGAGGCGAACCGCTCGGCAAAAGCCGCACCGTCAAGGGCACGAAGAGCTTGGGTGCCAAACGCCTCGAGCGTAAAACTGGCCGATACGGTAGCCACCATCAGGCCTTCGTGAAGTTCTCCCCTTGTCAGGGCGGAAGTACGTTGCGAGAGATGGGCAGCCAGCGCACCGGCAAACGTATCGCCGCAACCGGTCGGGTCAACGACATCTGGGGTTGGGTAGGCCGGCAAGGCGATGAAGGAGCCGTCGTGAAGCGCCAAAACGCCGTGCTCACCTCGTTTCACCACGAGGGTGTTCGTACCGGTCATCTCCGCCAACCCTTGCATCGCCCGGACGATGTTGGCATCATCCATCAACATTCGAACCTCACCATCGTTGATGATGACCAAATCCACCATGCGCATGGTTTCAAGCAGGGCATCCCTGGCGATTGAAATCCAGAGGTTCATTGAATCGAGCATGGTGAGCCGCCGAGGCGTGGTTTGTTCGATCACGCTTTGTTGAATCGCAGGGTGAAGGTTTGCACAAAAAAGAACCACTGGGGTGTTGAGGTGCTCGGGAACCTCGGGTTGGAAGTGCTCGAAGACGTTCAGATAGGTGGCCAGGGTTTCGGCCTCCGCCATGGCCCCTGTGTAGGCGCCTTCCCATCGGAAGGTCTCGCCCTCGGCAACGACCAAACCTGAAAGGTCCAATCCAGCATCTTCCAGGACAGTGCGGTCTTTTTCTGCAAAGTCCGAACCGACCACACCAACCAAACCTGCACCTGCAAGGTTGAGACGTTGGAGATGAAACTGGCATGAAAGTCCGCCGTAAGTGGCCGAGCCCCCAAGTGCATCCACCACCTGTCCTGCCGGCGAGGAAACAGAATCGTACGCAAGACTTCCAACGATGAGAACGCTCATGACAACCACCTCTCAATGTCAACCGAGCAGTTCCTGATGCATCTCGATGTACTGAATCGTGATATCGCCGTTGTTGAAATCGTTCTCGTCCATGATGCGGCGATGCAGTGGAATGAGGTGTTCCACACCCGTGATCATCGTTTCGTCCAGGGCCGTCTTCATTCGACGAACGGCGTCCTCGCGGTCCCTGCCCCATACCAGCAATTTGGCGAGAAGGGAATCGAAACAGCCCGGCATTTCGTAACCAGCGTGAGCGTGGGTGTCGCAACGGATACCGAAGCCGCTGGGGAAATGACATTCCCACAATCGGCCGGGACTTGGGACAAACTCCCTCGGGTCCTCCGCATTGAGACGACACTGGATGGCATGGCCCCGCCACGTGATGTCCTCTTGCTTGAGGGGGAGGGCTTCACCTTGGGCGACACGAATGCCAAGTTCGACGAGGTTGTGTCCGGTGATGAGCTCCGTTACGGTGTGTTCAACCTGAACACGGGGGTTCACCTCGAGGAAGTAAAAGTCGCCGTTGGCATCCCGAAGGAACTCAAAGGTCGCCAACCCCTTGTAGCCAACGGATTCTGCTCCCTTGCACACCAATGCTCCAATTTCGGCTCGCTTTTCGTCCGTGAGCCACGGGCCTTCTTCGACGAGTTTCTGGTGACGGCGCTGGATGGAGCAGAAGCGCTCGCCGAAATGGATGGCGTTTTTCCCGTCAGCCAGCACCTGGAATTCAACGTGCTGCGCGCCCTGAATGTACTTCTCAACGAAGACGCGCTCGTCGCCGAAGGCTGACTTCGCACGAGACTGGCAGAGTTTGAGGGCACTTTCAAACTGGTCGGCTTGCTCAACGATTTGCATGCCGATGCCACCGCCGCCAGCAGCTGCTTTGATGATGACAGGATAGCCAATCTCATCCGCTAGAGCACTGGCGACATCTGCACTGGCAATCGGTTCAGAGGAGCCCTTGGCTGTGGGAAGACCGGCCGCTTCCATGGCCGCTCGTGCCTCGATCTTGTCACCAAGCAGCGTGATAACACCTGAGGCTGGCCCAATGAAAGTGATGCCCTCTTCCTCAAGGCGAGCGACGAAAGCGGCGTTCTCGGCCAAAAAACCGTAGCCGGGATGGACGGCGTCACACTCGAGTTCTTTCGCCGCTTGGACAACGGCTTCGATGTCAAGATAGGAATCCAACGGATTGGTTCGGTAGTTGGGGTAGGCGATGTCGGCCATTTGGACCGGAAGCGACAAGCGGTCTTCTCGGCCATGAATGATGGCCGCTTCAATGCCCATGTCACGGAGCGTTCTCAAAATCCGAAGCGCGATTTCTCCTCTGTTGGCAATCAGCACCCGCTTGAAGCCCATGCAACAATGTCAGCCGAGTCAATCTATGAGCAAAGCGGTCGGTTCTTCCGCTTGTTTGTGTTCTCGCTACAGGCCACAGGCGGACACAATGACGAGGTTTCAAGCATGTTTCTTTCTGTCATCTTCTTACCAACCAATCTTGGGAGTTCCCAAGCAGGTTGCGATGGGAAGAAGGCTAGAAAAAGACAAGATGCGGGTTTTAATTTCAGTTTTTCGGGGATTTTTATGGATTTCGGGCCCAAGATTGATATGCACACACACCTATAGCCACACATGGGCGGAAACGGTAATTCAGGAGAGGGCGCACTTGCAAAACTTGCAGGGAAGGACCTCAACAACGATGGTGTTGTGATCAACCTCATCATTTGTGGCAATTCACGCTACTATGACTACAGCTTTATCGAGCAAGAACTTGAGTTGTGGGTCAAGTACAACGGATATCCGGATGTGGTGATTTTAGGAGGCGCCAGTGGTGTTGATTATTTGGCTGAACGTTGGGCAGACAACAACAACATCCCACTGGTTGTTTTTCAAGAAGCATGGACGAGCCCTCGCCCAAACAGGGCCGAAGACACGGGGCGGCCTGAAGCGGTAGCGGACCTCGCCGACCGAATGGTCAAGTATGCCACGCACATGTTGGCGTTTCCCGGTCCGAAATCAAAATGGACCAAGCGGATGGAAGAAACCGCACAGAAGGCCGGTCTCCCGGTGGTGAGCATACCGCTGCCGATGGATTGATCAATACACGTCACGCAGGTAGCGCTTTTGCTCCTTCATCATGGTCTTCTCGATGAAGTGCGTGGCGTCGTCTTCGGACATACCGCCGTGGTCGATGGCGATTTGGATCAAGGCTCGGTGAACGTCCTTGGCCATGTACTGCTTGTCGCCACAGATGTAGAAGTAAGCGCCTCGCTCGAACCACTCCCAAATTTCAGCGCCGTGTTCCTTGAGACGATGTTGAACGTAAATCTTCTCTTCTTGGTCGCGGGACCATGCCGTGGTGAAGCGGTAGAGATGCCCCTCATCCAACCATCCTTCGATTTCGTCCTTGTAATAGAACTCGGTCTTCGCGGATTGGTCGCCAAAGAACAACCAGTTTTTGCCGGAACCGCCGTCGTGCACACGCTGTTCCATGAAGGCACGGAACGGTGCGATGCCTGTACCGGGTCCGACCATGATGATGTCGGTTTCTTTGTCTTCAGGGAGGATGAACGACTTGGTGGGCGACATGAAGACGCCAATGGGTGCACCGGACGTGTCAATTTCATCGGCCATGAATTGGGTGCAAAGGCCACCACGGGCTCGACCGTTGTATTCGAAGCGAACGATACCCACGGTCAATTCAACGAAGCCGGGGTGAGCGTCATGGGACGACGCAATGGAATACAGCCGAGGTTTCAGTTTGTCAGCGAGTTCCAAGAATTCTTCAGGGGCGTACTTGACATCAAATTCACGCATGATGTCAATGTAGTCTCTGGTCCAGAGATAGTCGGCGATGGTGTCGGCGTCGGCGTTGATGGCTTCCACTTTGGAGGCCGGGTCGTCGGATGGGAGTGAAGGTCGCAAGGAGGAGGGCGTCGATTCGTCATCAGTAGCGTTCCAAGTCGACGTGTTGCGGGTTCTGGAGACCATGTTCATCGAGATCTTCATCCCGCTGGAAACCACCTTTTCAGCCAGGGAATGAACGAATTTTTTGTTCGCCATGTGGACTTCAAAATCCTTCTTGAGGGCTTCATAGAGGGTTCGCTCCCCGTTGTGGGTGGTGACGCTCATGTCTCGGTCCCAGCCCTGTACATCGATCAGTTCCTCAAC
>JAYQAK010000002.1:0-8550 GCA_038136695.1 Candidatus Poseidonia sp. | reverse complement strand
CACACCAAGAGCGTCGCCGACTTTGTAGTCCAATCCGGAGTCTCCGAGTTCGAAGACAATGTGCCGGGTTTCTTTGCGAGAGCCTTTTCCGTTGAGGATGTAGTTCTCGGTAATTGTTGTCATGTAGGGGTTCTTTGCGGACCATTCGGACGCCATTTCCTCACCTCAGCCCCATGGGGGATGGTTTTTCCATCAAAGGTCGCTATATCATGGTTGGTATGACTTCACATCACCCTTGCCATCCGATGCCACCGATGAGCAGAAGAAGAACCAGAGCGTCGGCGCTTCATGGCTCATCGCGTGGACATGATGGGAACGGGGAACGCCTTCCTCCCTCATGGCCGACACCATTCCTTTGCGATGATTGACGGCAAGCACATCATCGATGCACCCCCCACTGCTCTTGTGGGGTTGCGTCGGCTGGGTCACGATCTTGCAAGCATCGAGACCGTGTTCATCACCCACGTTCACGGCGACCATGTTTTTGGTTTTCCATTTCTCCTGCTCGAACGGAAATACATCTCCGACCGAGAGGGTGCGAAGCCCCTACGTGTGGTTGGAACACCCTTTGTGAAGGAGCGCCTTTCCTCTCTCTGCCAATTGGCCTTCCCTGGTTCGCTTGAAAGCATGCTCGACGCCATCGAATGGGACATGAGGGATGTCGGGAAGACCGATGACGGATGGTCTTGGGAACGCTTTGAGGTCCATCACGACGATGCTGTTGAACCTCACGGCTATCGATTCGAACACGAAAGCGGCGCCTCCTTCGTGCACAGCGGCGACTCTGGCCCGTGCGAAACCCTTTACGAAGCGATTGAACGATCCCATTTGGCCGTCATTGAGATGGGGTTCCCTGATTGGGTCCCATCAACGCATCATCACAAGCCTGCCGATATTGAGGCGTTGGCCCGGCGATGTTCAACACCTCTCGGGGTCACCCACACGTTCATCGACGACGAAAGCCCTTACCTGCCGGTCCTGACCGACGCCCTTCCCGACCACCCCTCCCATGTCCACCACCTTCGCGACGGGCAAGTGATGGTTTGGACCGGTTCGGAATGGTCGTTCACCCTGCCGCCCTCGTGAACGCGAGCGCAGTTGTAAAATGTTCATTTTTGAAAAAAATGGAGGGCCTTTATATTGCATTTTATTTGGTTGATTCCTGTTGAATTCAACCTCATCCAAGTTCAGCCGTGGACAGGCATATAAGGGGGACTCGGACTGACCGAAACCATGGCGGTGAGTCTGGTGAGGACTCTTCAGTCGCTGGTATAAATAGGAGATGAACTGAGATGGAACCAAACATCTTTGACAAGTTCATTTCTCAAAAAACCCTCTTCAAAAACAAGGAAAATCTTCGCCATAATTTCCGCCCTGCACAGCTGCCCCATCGGCAGGAAGAGATCGAGAAAATCTCCTACAACCTTTGGGAGGCGCTCAAGGGCCACATTCCCTCCAACATGACCTTGTACGGAGTCACCGGGGCGGGGAAAACCGCTGTCACCGATTACGTTTGCCATCACCTCAAAGTCAAGGGTGAAACGATGAATCGTAAGGTGGAGGCCATCATGGTGAATTGCCGCCAAATCGACACGCAGTACAGGGTGCTGAGTCACATTGGAAATTCATTGCTCGAGGCTCACGAGCAAGACGAGATTCCGTTCACGGGTTGGCCAACCGACCGAGTGTTCAACGAACTTGTGCGGCGAATGGACCAGCGGGGTGGGGTGTTTGTCATCGTTCTGGACGAGATTGACCACCTCGTTCGCAAGGCGGGGGACGATCTCCTCTACAACCTGACCAGCATGAATTCATCCCTTAACAACGCCCGTGCGTGCGTTATTGGCATCTCCAACGACCTCAAGTTTACCGATTTCCTCGACCCACGCGTTCGCTCCCGATTGGGCCAACTCGATGTCTTGTTCAAACCCTACGACGCTGAACAACTCCAAGACATCCTTCGCCAGCGTGCGAAAAACGGCCTCAACGAGAACGTCCTCAGCCCAGGTGTCATTGAATTGTGTGCAGCACTCGCCGCCCAAGAGCACGGCGACGCCCGTTGCGCACTCGACCTTCTGAGAATCTCCGCTGAAAAGGCTGAACAAGCCGGGGACGAGCACGTTGATCAAAACCATGTTCGCGTCGCCCAAAGTCAAATCGAATCCGACCAGATGACCCCTGTCATCGCCTCGCTACCAAGTCAACAAAAGTTGGTGCTGGCTTCCGTCATCATCAACGAACGCAACGGCCTGCGCAACGTGCAAACCGGCCAAGTCTACGACATTTACCAGCAAATGTGCAAACACATCCGGCAAAACCCGCTGACGCAACGCAGAATTTCCGGACTCATTTCCAACCTTGACATGCTCGGCCTGATCACCGCACGTACGGTCAGCAAGGGCCGTTATGGTCGTTCAAAAGAGATCAACTCTTGCATCCCCCACAACATCAACGCTCAGGAGATCATGTCCACCGCTGAGGAAGAAATGGGCGTCGTCTTCGCTGCCAACTACCACCATCAAACGTCGTTGTGAACAGGTGGTCTGAACAAGGGCTTCACCCTTCGGTGTGCTTAAATGCACCACTCCAGTCGGCGAGGGCATGAGCGACGACGCTGGTGGCACGGACACCACGAAAAAAGTGGACGGCCCTGTTCCTGTTTACGCTCCTGCCATGGTGTTCATGGGGGCATGGGGGGTTCTGCTCGCTGTCCTCAACATGTTCAGCTTGGCGCTCCCGAACCAGCGTGTTTCGTGGGGTGGGCTGTTGACCTTTGAAACCACCAACGCTGCCTTTGGCGATGCAATCGATGGTTTCCATTTCGAACTCTTGGGCGATTCCATCTTCCTCGTTGCTTGTTTGGCCATGATCGGCTACGGCTTGAAGACCGTTTCAGAGCGCAGCGATGTCTCGACGTGGTTGAAAGGTCTGCTGAACAACGACACGTGGCCCGCCCTCAACGACCTGTCCGTTGGCGGTGGTCAGCGAACCCTTGCCGCATGGTGTCTTCTCGCCGGCATCGCCTTCTACTTCTGGTTCGGCATCCAACACACGGGTTGGATGGATGTCGGGGTGTACTCGGTCACCATCGCTTTGATGGGTTCTGGCTTTGCATTGAACCACGCCAGCCGAGTCCCCCCAGGCGACGAAAACATCGACTGATGCGGTTCAATGGCCGTTCCGCCTGAGCAAGGCGTCCATGCACCCAAGCAACAAGCCGTGCCAGAGGGCGACTGACCAACGAAGGGTCAACCCTCGAACAGCAAACATGGCGAAGAATTTGCTGCCCGTGGTGGAACGCATTACTTCCCGATTGACCACACCAAGCGGGCCGCGCCACAACAACAATTCGTGAATCAACAACAAGGTTGCTGAGACACCCAACACCTGCACTTCCCAGCGACCCAACGAGGTTGTGGGATTCGAAAGGTCACCGCTTGTCAAGGACCAAACGAACGGAACGCCGGCCGTGAGTATAGCCAACCACAACGGAAGCAAACACAACACCATGCTTGAACTTCCGAGAAAGTCAAAGCCCGGGCCTTGGCGCTTACGTCGTGGGAAATGGCGAACAATGCGGACGTGGGCACGAGCATCCCGTTTGCGTTTTGAGAGAAAATGCTTGACGCCGGATTCGGGAACATGCCTCACCATGGCTTCTGGTGCGTAGACGATGGTGCCACCAGCGTCGAGAAGTCGCAAACTGACTTCCATGTCCTCTGCATGGTACCATGCAGGGTCAAATCCACCCACCTCGACCAGCGCCTGCCGATGGAACATCGAACACGGCCCGTTGGCCAAGCTTGTCCGTCGTGGTCGGGAACGGTATTTCGAAGCGATCTCGACCGAACGAAGACGACTGACCAAGTCGCTCGCCTGTTCAAACACCGTTCTTCCCGTCACGGCCACGATGCGTTCGGCGTGGGAAATCGGCTCTGATTCAGCCATCAGGTTGGCAATCCAGTCGGGTTCGGGACGGACGTCGATGTCCGTGATGGCCACCCATTCCCCCCGGGCCGCTTCAAGCGCCCATTGGCGGCCCGCCGACAGCCCAAGGGGCGCTTGATGATGGATTCGTACCGAAGGACCGTTCGTACCATCGGGGTCGTGATAGGGATCCATGATGGCCTCGGCTCCATCATCCGAACCGTCGTTGACGGCAAGAATCTCGATGTTTGGATAGGTCTGAGCCTTCAATGCATCGAGGCAACCCGCAATCCAGGGTGCTCCATTGCGAACGCACACCGTGATGGAAACCAAGGGTTGCGGCAATCAAAGCACCTCAAACAATTCGAGCAATCGTCGGCACCGTGCTTTTGTTTCGAGCCGACTGGACTGAACCACCACCCCTTCCCTGGGTTGACCGTAGACCACCACAGCGTGAACAGGGGCGAGAAGATGGATGAACAACGGCGCCAAATCTTCCTCCCCATCAACCACGATGACCGTTGAACCATCGTTACCCAAAGCGTGTTGGATGGCTTGATGCAAGGAAGGGGTTAATTCTCCGGCTGGATTGACCGCTGTGATTCGATTGGAAAACGGTTCAATATCGACCAGGTCGCGCTCTTTGAGGGCTTGACGTTTGGTTTGGCCGTCGATCAAAGCGAGGTCGGGGACCACGCCGATCGCGAGCATCGTCGCCACCGTGACATCACCCACCCCTACCAGAAGGGTTCGTTCCACGTCCATTTCATCAAGCGCCGCATACATCGCCACCTCGGGATTGGATTCAGGCCCTTTGTACAGAACACCCATGGGTGTCTTCAATTCCGGTTCGGCGTCAGGGTGCATACGAAGTGTTCGTTCCAACCACGACGGTGAAAACCAAGGATGGCCCTCTTGGTCAATGTGGCCGCCACGAATGCGGGAGGAACTGATGATGTTCCCGGTCATGTCCGCCATGTGGGGGACCTCAAGAACGGCAAGGGTAGGAAGGCCCGCCTCCTCACGGCGCTGGTTGATGACCTCGCACTGAAGCCTGGTTTCAGGGGTAGCAACGATGCAATCAGCCGTAGGATGGGTTGGTGCAGGCCCGTGGACGTCCTCAAGCAGATGAACGGTGGCCCGGTTGGGGGCGTGGGCCTCAACCCAGTCGAGCAACACATCGCGACGGGTCTCAAACGATTGGATATGATCCGATTTGGCATCGGCCATCGCATCGCTGGTGACGTGGATTTCAACATGGGTTGCGGCACGCTGGGCTGCATCGAGGAGCAAGCGGTGGCCGGCATGGAATCGGTCAAAGGTGCCGCCGACCAAACAACGTTGGAACCGTTGTCCGCCTTCCATGCGCTGTGGTCATGCTGTAGGAATATGATTTCATCGCCCGTTGAGAGGCGATTTTCAAGATTTAAGCAGGCTGTACCCCGCCACCTAACGGCCTCGTTCACAGTTTCCTCGGAGGCCTGACCCTCGGTGGCGGGGTGTGCTGTCCGGTAAGGTGGTTGTCTTGCGTTCATTCTTGCGTCGCACAAGGACCCATAACCCACCGGTGGTTTACCGCATTTGCACCGAGATTCATCCCCCGAAGGGTCGTCCCAGTCTTCGATTGCGGCCGTACACGTGGTGTCGGACATCATAGCAATTTCACAGTAGCTCAGCCCGATGTTGCAGGTACGGTAAGCAACGCTCACGCCGACTCCATATTAAGGCAGCGGCATCATTCCTGAAGGCGACTTCCAAAGCCGATGGCAAACAGAAGGCGACCAATTTGCGGATCACCAACCTCCAAGACGGCGAAATCGAAGCGAGGCCAACGGTCAACTGGATAAACCATCCAGCCCCCGTAAGGATGAACCTCTAAGGGAGGGGGGGGAAGCCCTTGCTCCATCGCATACACCGCCTCATAGGTGTCGTTGAGGTTGTTCACACCGGGACCATCCCCAAGCAACTTCACGCCAATCAACGTATCCGACGTGAGGGTATGGCCGGGGTGGGGGCGTTGAGCCCCGGGCAATCCTGTCACCCATCCGGAGGGAAGGGTCAGTTGGGCAAGCCAATTCAGTTCATGCTGCTTGAGCCACAACCTCCCCGAGGCGCTGTTCAGTTGTGTCGTCAACCAACCCTCTGCATAACATGACCACCACGCAGCGGGCAACCGTTGCATGAACGCCCGTTGCCGTTCTGAAACCCACGGCTCGTTGCTTCGAGCAACCTCAACCGCCTCGGCCCAGGAAGACAGCAGTGATGTTCTGGGTTGTTGCCGAGCAAGGGCCAACCACGATGTCAATCGTTCCTCTGCGTGGGCAGCACCTTCAGGCGGAGAAGAAAACATCTGTTCGAGAACGTATCGTTCGCAGATTGGTTGTTCAAACCAACGTTGCGTCGCCTGCTCAATCACGCTGACATGCTCCGTGGCAGCTGGATCGAGGCCACAAAGCAGGGCCGTGGCGCACCAAGCACCAAGGTCCGGGTCGCTCAGACCGTTGACAAGGTCGAGCATCACCGAGGGCGTAGCGAGAAGGTCGGTTCGCAACCGATGGAAGGCGTGCATAAGCCAATCCGGGTTGGCTTTGGCCATCGCTTGAACGAAATGCGATGGTGGTGTGCTGGCGACCTCCATCAGGTCGGTCCATCCCTTTGGCAAGCGAGAATGCAGGCGTATCCAACGTGCAGGCCGTTGGTCCCGAGGGCTTGCAATCCACGACGCCAACGCATCCTCTGCTTCCCAAGCATTGGCCGAGTGCTCATCTCCGACTGGAAAAAACCGTAACGCGGTGTTCATGCGTACGCCTTCGGGTCCGTTGGGGCATGGAAGTGTATATCCTTCGTTTCCCTGGAGGCGGTGGCCTTCGAGCAACTCCACGGCATTGGCGGGCACCTGGTCCAGCCGCTGTTGTTCGGCGAACATCGAATTGCTTGAGCCGAGACGCACGGGCAAAACGGTCGTTCGGCCGAGATGGACGTGAACCGTGGCCACCTCTGGAGTCGGTGAAAAGCGATTGACGGACGTGAGACGCCCATCCCCTCCTTTTCGCGTGATCCACACCTGACACAACGGGTGCTCGTCCATGTTGGTCTGCATCCGAAAAGCAGCGTCTTCGAACGGCCAATCAACCGAAAACGGGAGCGAGGTGGACTCTGCGAGGTGGGTGAGCGCGGCCTCGAGGCCTCGATGCGACATGCCGTAGATGTCAATGAGGCCGGCCTTCCAATCTTCTTCGCTCCATTCAACCTCGCCAAAATCGGTCGCAAGTTCCCTACGAAGGGACGGAGCGATGGGTGCTGACGTTTGTTTGAGCGAAGCCACCAAGTCTTGATGAGCAAGGTGAATTTTTTCCTCCGACATTCGTGAGTGCTTCATTGCAAGCCATGCGCGAAGAACACCAACTGGTAATGTACGCTGGCGGAGACCCTCTCGGTCGGAGAAATGAACGGCGTGTTGACTTAATGCATCCAACAACAACGCACGGTCGACTGAGGAAGGCAGGTGAGCGACCATTCCCCGAGGAGGATAATAGGCGTGCTCAGTACCCACTACGGTTCCGATAGGAACTTCGCCTTGTCGAAGGCGAAGCGGTGCCATCTCCATCTTTGAAAGCGTTTTGAACCGATGCCCTTCGATAAGCCCGCTGTTGGCGGTTGATTCGAAGACTTCTCCACGAATCAAACCCACCTTTTGTGGGCGTTGGTGAAAATCCTCGAGCGTGACGCCTTGGGGTGCAGCCGGCGGTGTTGTGACAGAAAAATCGGCGAGGTCAATCCACACGGTCTGTTCGCTCTCCAAGAGAACCCAGACCCCCCCTGCATTTCCACTGGATGTTGATTGACTTCCATCGGTCGCACTCGGGATGAAAATTAACGGAGATTCGGGAGATTCAACGTAACCAACCAACACGTTGTTTGCATCTGCTTGCAGGACGCAATGTTCTCCTTGACGATCAAAACGGTCTGCATAGTGCCTCAATTTTGCGAGAGCATCCTGGTGCAACCGTTCAACACCGTGCTGGCTAAGGTACATCGGAGCGTTTCGCAACCCCCCTGTTTCGTCACGAACGATCAGCCCGTCAGACCGTAATTGGCGACACGCAAGCGATGCGTGCGGCATTCGCATGTCAAATTGCTTGGCGATTTCAGAAACGGTTGCGGGTCCGTGTCGCAACCATGTCAATACCTGTCGGTGGGCGCTCGAACGAATGCCTCTCGCCGACATCAGCAGTCACCTCATTCCGACTCAACCGATACTCCTTCTTAAATCCGCCACATAATAACAACAAATTGTTACATTAAGTTACACATTTCCGGTGGAAACGTGGAAAATAACTTACTTCTCGGTAGCCAAGTGTATGATTTACACCTATATTTTGGCACCAACGGTAACCAAGTCGTTCAATTTGATGGGAACCATTATATCAGCAGCCTCGCTCCTTTGAAACAGCGGCAACATCCAATGGAGACCGCAAAACAATGACAGGAGGGAACGAACATGAAAACAACAAGGATCCGTGAAAAAATCAAGAAATTCCTGGGTGACCGCCCACGGAACACCGCTGAAATCCTCGAGCACATCAACAGCACGATGCGCCACGGAACCACCAGCCAACAACT
>JAYQAK010000001.1:0-56898 GCA_038136695.1 Candidatus Poseidonia sp. | reverse complement strand
CCGTTCGTTTCGTCCTCGACATCGTGATGATGCTGTGGATGCTCGAGATGTGCTTCTTCACGGCGAAGCGAGGTGCACCGTATGAAGCTGACTTCCTCGGCAAACTCCTTCACGGAATGTTCCCCAAAGGATTCCAAGATTGGCGTGACCCCGTCGACATGAACCGAGACGTGCTGCTTGGCGTGTGGCTTGGTTGGTTTGGATGGCTGGCCTTCCCTCACTTGTTCCCACAAGCCGTGGCCTCCTCAGCACTTTCGGGGACCTCGGGCATTCTGCCGGCAGTGTTGTTCTTGGTGTTGCTGACCCTTTCTGGAGGCTTGGTGGTGCTGTTGCTTCGCATTGTGGCCTCGTGGGGAGGTCCGTTTTCTCGGCTCTTCGGCAAATTCGGCGGCGAGGTGTTTGCACAATTTGTCGGCTGGGTGCTCACGCCAATTGCACTTTGGATGGCGCTGAATGTCACCATCAACGTCTTCGAACTCAGCGTGTTCTAGGCACATGCGTTAAGACGGTTGATGTGAATCAACCGACCTATGAACAACACCTTCCCTCACTGGAGTCAAACCAGCGCCCGCTTGCTCAACGCTTGTCCTCGTTCGTGGGTCCTCACCTACGCTCACGAGACCAACGCCCCGTTCCAAAAACAGCGTGGGCCTCGTCCGACGTCTCGCCGTCCAAGAACCTTCGATGAGGCCCAAGTCCAGTGCATGCGAACAACGTGGCAGGAACGAATGCAAGATCAGTTTCTCGGCAAAACATGGTCGCCGCTTTATCTCGAGCGAAGGTTGCAACACCATCTGGACGAAGCCATGACGTCTTTCGAACATCCCGTCCCCCCTCTTCACATCACCATGGCTCTTCATCGAGGTATCCGACAACTGCAACTCTTGGAGGACACCTTGTCGTTGCGTCCCTTGTTCGGTTCGAAACCGCATCGTTGGGCTTACTTCGACCGACGAGAGGGTGCTTCTCTTCCAAGCCTTTACTTGTATGCGGCCCCGGATGTCGCCGTTCACCACCAACATCGTTGGACCCTTGTTCGGTTGCAGTTCAGATCTCCTTCCACGACCTTGCTGAGTCAGGAATTGGAGCACGGTTTGATGGTGCACTGGGCGTTGAATCAACCGGGTTTTCCAAAGGATTGGCAAGCCTATCGAATCAAAGTTGTTCGATGGAACATCAACCGATGGATTGAGCACAACGTCGCGGTTTCTGAAGAGATGCTCGATCAAGCCATGGCCTTGATTCACCACGATGTCCAAGAAATGAAATGGCTTCAGCGAACGGCGATGGCCGACCCATCCCTCTCCAGCGTTCCATTGGCGTCTTCGCAAAACACCTGCCTTGGTTGTCAGCACCGGCCAGCCTGTCCGGCAAGAGACGGGTTACACGCAGCGAAAACGAACGCTGTGGACGTGCAAATGAATCAAAGCGAGGAAACCAAGTCGGCAAGGACGGCATGAACATCGTCCGCCTTGGTCACACCACTGGCCAACAGCACGCCCTCCGCACCAAGTTCAAGGGCTTTGGCAACATCAGCCCCGTTTTTGACACCAGCACCGCACAGGACACGCACGTCTGGGTTCACGGCTTTTACCGCTGCCACCGTATCGCTGACGATGGCAGGGTCGGCCGTGGTGACCGAGATGTCACCGCCAATCAGTTCGGGTGGCTCGACAGCGATGAAGGTGGGGCCAAGTGCGGCAAGCGCCTTTGCTTCGTCAACATCGGCCGCACATGCACAGACCGGAAAACCATCGGGCAGCATCTCCAGCAAGGTTTTGACGTGCTCGAGGGAGACCTTGTGCTCGGCGTGGTTGATGAGGGTGCCTGCAGCGCCTCGCGAAATGGCCGTTTGTGGCTCCAGCCAGCCGGTAAAGCCTCCCAAACCGACCGGATCGAGGTGCTGCGACCAAACATGAACGCTCTTCGAAAGAGTGGCCAAGGCTCCCAAATCAAAGGCGGAAACAGCAGCGACCATCTCGGCAGGACCGTCGCCATGAGCGTCCATGGCCTGCAAAAGTTGGTCTGCAGCTTCGCCGGATGCGCTCGCATAGGTCTTGAAGTTCACAACGATGAGGGGGCGGTCCATGGTGGTACGCCTGCCATCCTGCCTTTAGCAAGTTTGCCCCAATACACGGGAAAAGCCCTGAATCTCATGCCTTGCCGGGCCACTGGCCGCCTTGTTGTTGCGTGCCGGTGGGGACCACCGCCCCGTGGTCAACGACCACGCCTTCCAGCGAGCAGCCGTCTCCGATGGAGGCTCCTTGGCCAACCAAACAGGAAACAAGGTGGCTTCCATGCCCAACCTGAGCATCTTCCAACAGGGTCGTGTTGGAGAGTCGGGACGTGCCTACACGGCAACCTCGGGCGATCATTGAGTGATGGATGGTGTCGGGAGTGCTGGTTTGTCGAAAACAGGCTTCGTCTGCGTACCAGGAAGGTGCTTGACCTGCCAACTTCCCGGAACGGTATCGATGGTGATTGATTGAGGCGTGCACGGCTTGATTCCAAGCTTCAGGTGTGCCCGCATCGATGAAATAGCCCTCAAACGGCAAACCGCTTAGCAAACCTTCAGCAGCAAGTTTCGGAAACACATCTCGTTCTATAGAATGTCTGCCGAGGGGCATCCAGTCAAAGACATCGTCGTTGAACACATAGGAGCCAGCGTTGATGAGGGTGGAAAACACCTCCTCGGGCTTGGGTTTTTCTTTGAATTGCGTGATCAAGTTCTGATCGTCCAAACCCACGATACCAAATCGAGTGGGGTCTTCAACTTCCCAAAGACCAAGGGTCCCAACCGACCGGTTGGTTCGGTGCAAGGCCAACAAACTTGAGGCATCCAAGGACGAGACAATATCGCCGTTGAAGCAGGCAAAGGTTCCGCTCACAACATCCCTGCAATTGCCGAGGGCACCACCGGTTCCAAGAGGTTCATCCTCGGGGACAATGCGAACATCAAAAGGAGCGTCAGCCTGCTTGAAGTAGGCCTCGATTTGGTCAACTTTGTAACCGCCAGCCACCACCACCTCGTCCACCAATTCTTCAGGGAGGGAGCCAACAACGTGCTCGAGCAGGGTTCGGTCAAGAACAGGAAGCAGCGGTTTGGGAACCTTGTTGGTCCACGGCCTGAGCCGAGACCCAACGCCTCCGGCCAAAACAACAACCTGCATCGTGCCTCCCTTAGGCCTCACCAATATGAAAACGACCCTTTAGGCCATCACAGACACGGCCATCAAAGTATTCAAAGACGGGCTTTCGTTCGTTGGCTTCGGAGATGGCCATGAACATCCACGAG
Organism: Candidatus Poseidonia sp.; assembly: GCA_038136695.1. Classification (GTDB taxonomy): domain Archaea; phylum Thermoplasmatota; class Poseidoniia; order Poseidoniales; family Poseidoniaceae; genus Poseidonia. The sequence continues at coordinate 53,603 of JAYQAK010000001.1, read as the reverse complement.
TACCAAGGAAAAGCCCTCCTCAAAGCCAACGGTGTCCCCGTCTTGGACGGCGTTCACTGCACCACGGTCGACCAGGCATTGGCCGCCTACGACACGCTTGGCAGCAAGGTCGTGGCCGTCAAATCGCAAATCCACGCCGGTGGACGTGGAAAGGGCACCCTCTACCACCCGCAGACACGTGAGCACGTGATGGACGGTGGGGTCAAGATCGCTTTTTCCCGTGAAGATGTGCGAACCTACGCCACCAACATTCTGGGCAACCTGCTCGTTACCATCCAGACTGGAGAGGAAGGAAAAGTCGTCAACAACCTCTACGTCGAGGCGGGTTGCGACATCGCCCACGAATACTACCTCGCCATCCTGGTGGACCGAGAGAACAAATCCGTGCTCATCATGGCCTCAACCGAAGGCGGAATGGACATCGAGCATGTTGCCGAGACCACGCCCGAGAAAATCCACAAGGTCTCGGTTGACCCCAACGCCGGTTTGCTCGGCTACCAAAAGCGAGACCTTGGCCTTGCGCTCGGTCTTTCTGGAGCTGCCCACAAGGCCTTTTCCAAATCGCTCACGGCGATGTACGCCATGTTTGTCGCCAACGACTGCTCCATGTTGGAGATCAACCCGCTGGTGCGAACGGCCGACGACCAGATCATTGCTCTTGATTCAAAGGTCTCCTTTGACGAGAACGCCGAATTCCGTCACAAGAGTTGGGACGACCTGCGCGACCTCTCCGAGGAGGAAGACGTGGAAATCCGAGCCAAAGAAACGGGACTCTCCTACGTCAAGCTGGACGGCAACATCGGTTGCTTGGTCAACGGCGCCGGTCTCGCCATGGCCACGATGGACGTCATCAAGCTGTACGGTGGCGAACCTGCCAACTTCCTCGACGTCGGTGGTGGCGCCAACGAAGAGCAGGTCAAGACGGCCTTCTCGATCATTCTTGAGGACCCCAACGTGAAAGGCATCCTCGTCAACATTTTTGGAGGAATCATGCGTTGCGACATCATCGCACGTGGCGTCATTGCAGCCACCGAAGCACTCTCGCTCGAAGTTCCGCTGGTCGTTCGCTTGGCGGGCACCAACGTTGACGAAGGCAAAGCCATCCTTGCCGCCTCCGACCTGAACATCCATCCCGCAGACGATTTGGCCGAAGGCGCCCAAAAGATCGTTCAGTTGATTGGAGGTGAGGCTTGATGGCGATTTGGATTGAAGAAGACGCAAAGGTTCTCGTGCAGGGCATCACCGGGAAGCAAGGTATGTTCCACGCCGACAAGATGGTGGAATACGGCACCAACATCGTCGGCGGTTGCACCCCCGGCAAAGGCGGCCAAACCGTTGAGCTCCAAGGCAAGCCCTTCCCCGTTTGGGATTCCATGTTCGACGCCATCAAGGAATCGGACGCCGACGCCACCGTCATCTACGTTCCACCCCCCTTCGCTGCCGAAGCCATCATGGAAGCGGCTGATGCTTTTGACACCGTCAAAGGCGAAGGCGTGGTGGTTTGCATCACCGAAGGGATTCCTACGCTTGACATGGTCAAAGCCGTCGCCTTCGTCGAGAACCGTCCCGGCGTTCGCCTCATCGGCCCCAACTGCCCCGGCATCATCACGCCCGGTGACAACGGAGGCGCCAAGATCGGTATCATGCCTGGCCACATTCACGCCAAGGGCCGTATCGGCATCGTCTCAAAGTCTGGAACCTTGACCTACGAAGCCGTGGCGCAAACCATGAGCATCGATGAAGGTCAATCCACCTGCGTTGGCATCGGTGGCGACCCGGTCAACGGGACCGGTTTCATCGAATGCCTCGCTGCGTTCCAGGCCGACCCCCAAACGGAAGCCATCGTGATGATCGGCGAAATCGGCGGGAACGCTGAGCAAGAGGCAGCTGCTTGGGCGGCGGAGAACGTCACCAAGCCTATTGTCGGCTTCGTTGCAGGCGCCACCGCACCGCCCGGCAAGCGCATGGGCCACGCCGGCGCCATCATCTCCGGCGGCAAAGGTACGGCTGAGGAGAAGTTTGCCGCCTTTGAGGCCGCTGGCATCGCTTGTGCCAAGGACCCGTCGGAACTCGGCGCCGTTCTGCTGGCATCGTTGAAGGCAGCAGGTTTGCGTTGAATCAGATGTACACATCTTTGAGCCGTTGAAGCGGTGATGAGGAAAGACCCGCTGATTGAGCGAATGCGATGGCCTCCTTCCCTTCATCACTGTGAGCGTACATCACCTGGCCCGGGCTCACGAGTTTGTTCCAATGGGCTTCAAACCATTTCGCGTGCTTTTTTGTTCCAGCCAAGCAAGACGGGACGCGATGGAACATCACCAGCTCCCGTCGCTCCTTTCGAACATACTTGGCCAAGACCTCTGGCAGTAATCGAGAAAGCAGTGTCTCGTCAAAGAAGCGGGCACTTCGCCCGATAACATATCGAGCATCATCAAGCCCGCCGAACACCTCGCTCAAGGCTTGGGCAAACATCGTTGACTGTTCCTCTGTGCACCCCTCGAGGTAGTAACGGTACCATCCCCCGCCTCGTTGACCTCCACCAAGTTTGCTTTGCGATGGCAGAAGACCTGCATCCCACATGGCATTGGCAACCGCCATGGTGATGGCCTGATTCAATGAATCAACCGACCACGGGGTTTTCTGCTTTCCAAAGCCAAATTGTGTCTCTCCACCCAAGGTTGGTGGTTTGAACTCCAATGAGGTGCGAGAAACCGCGGAAAAGGGTTGGCCTATCCCCCAAAGTTCTCGCGATTCAAGGCGCTTGCGTGCTCGTTCCATCATCTCTTGATTGATGAGGTTCATCCCCTCGTTCACACCCTCTGGTTGAAGTTCTGTAAACGCTGGATGAACATGACCTACACCTCGTTCGATCGAACCATCATCGCATACACCGTACAAATTCTTGTGCTTGTTTTGGAAGCGCTCATAGTCATCAAACCCTTTGATGAACTCCTCGGCCAAACAGACAATGTCCCAATTGTTGGCCACTTTCTCGGGCCATTCCTTGTCAAGGCGCATCGAGCGACCTCGCAATTGGTTGATGCTCATGCTCGTTGTCACGGTCGTCAAATCGATCAGGACATTGATGCGAGAGGCATCCCAACCTTCTCCCAAGAGGCCCCGGGTTCCAATCAGGCATTTCGTGAACCCTTCTTGGAAAAATTCAGTCACCATCGTCGAGTAATTTCGCGGCGCCCAATCCTTCCCAGAACCGTGGAGATGATGGAACCGCCCCATCGGTTCATCACGGAACGTGATATTGAGACCTCGTTGTTCCACCCAGTCCCGAGCCTTTTCGAGAAATCGAGAAGAAAGGTCATCGTCCACCAAGAGCGTGCTACCGGTCATCAACACCGGGTCAAGTTGATCTCCGAATTCACAAGCGACCAAGGTTTTGAAAACACCAATCGCACCTCCCGCCTCGTCGTCATGAACACCCTCCACCACGGCCGTGGATGATGTCTTTTCAAAATCCGTAACAATGACGCATCGCAAACGGTCCCCGAGCGCTTGTTGTTCAACCCGGAGGATGTCGGATATGGCGGTTGATTTCGCTTGAGCGTAGGCGAGTATTCGACCCACGGGTGACGCACACGGCCGTGCTCCACTTTCGGTGATTTGGTATCCAAGAAGCCGGAAACGGGCCGTGACCTCTTTCGCGAGTTCATGATCCTCTGGATGGTTTGAACGGCGTAAGGCAAATCGCACATAGCGGTCAAGCAATGGCCTCAACAAGCGGATTTGTTCACCCGAATCCTTTGCGCTACTGGTGACATGGAAAGACGGGACCCCTTCGGGCAGCGCATGACCTTGAGCAAGGAGGTAGGCACGCGCTGCATCCGCAAAATCGGGGAGGGCGTTGTAAAATGCCTTCCAGGTCATCTTCTGGCGGCCGGGAATCTCTTTGTTTTCAAGGACATGCATCAACCATGATTCAAAGGGCAGTGCCCGACCTTCCCCTTCTCGCGGTTGACCGATATCTCGCACCACCTCGATGAACGCTTGGTCGGCTTTTGCGATGTAGGTCAACTCATCAGCCGTTGGCCGAACAAAATAGGCGAGATCTTGGTAGGGTGCGAGATTCGAATCCCTCACCAAAGCGGGTGTCGGCACTTCGTAATCGATCTCACCCAAGAGGTGCATGTAATGTGGAGCTTCGGCTTTTTCCTTATCTGGAGGCGTGGCCGTAAGTCCGAGAATCACAGGGTCGTCAAGTAAATCTCGAACCTCCGCCAAGACCTTTCCCCAATGTTCTGTGAGGTGATGGCATTCATCCAAGATCACCAAGCCGACACCGGCTTCTTTCAAGGCAAGAATGGACGTCCGTGACCGTTCATTAAGCCATGCCATGCTTCCCTGCTCATCTTCGTGTTGGTTTCTGACACGCTTTCGATGCTTCTTCATCTGTTCTTCAAAATAAGAGGGATTGTTGGACCGGAGATCTGCCAACCACGCCATCGCTGTATCGTGGTCAATGGCTTCGCCTTGTTCAATGAGGCGATTTGCCCAAACCTCGACTGCACCGTGTTCCAAATCCTCTCCTTCTGTTCTCACCATGGTCAACGACTGATAAGTCAACGAGGTGAGCAACCCGGGTTGGTCTGCCGAAAGGGTGAGGCGATTTTCACGGCCGTCCAAATCAAAGAGTGATGTCCGGTCAATCCACTGGGCTTGAATGGCGGAATTGGGCGACAAAACAAGTGCAGGGCATCGAACCAAATCGGACCACACGTAGAGACCAAGAATGGTTTTGCCTGAACCGGGGGGAGCGACGATGTAGAGTTCTTTTTCTCCCGCCTTCAATTGCTTTTCAATAACTGAGGTAGCAGCGAGTTGTGAAGGTCTCAAACGGCCAGAAAACCGAATCTTTCCAAAACCATGACCCATGAATCACACCGTGATCATCGAGGTGGGCCACGTTTTGGACCGCCTGGAGGACCACCCTTTTTCGGGCCGGGAGGGCCGCCACCAGGGCCGCCTTTGGGAGGGCCACCGCTCTTGCTCGGACCAGGAGGACCGCCTTTCTTCGGACCGGGAGGACCGCCACCAGGGCCGCCTTTGGGAGGACCGCCGCTCTTGCTCGGACCGGGAGGACCACTGCGCTTGCTCGGGCCGGGAGGACCGCCTTTCTTCGGACCGGGAGGACCGCCCGACTTCTTGGGGCCGGGAGGACCGCCTTTCTTCGGACCGGGAGGACCACCGCTCTTGCTTGGGCCGGGAGGACCGCCTTTCTTCGGACCGGGAGGGCCGCCTTTCTTCGGACCGGGAGGGCCACCGCGCTTGCTCGGGCCGGGAGGACCGCCTTTCTTCGGACCGGGAGGGCCGCCTTTCTTCGGACCGGGAGGGCCACCGCGCTTGCTCGGGCCGGGAGGACCGCCTTTCTTGGGTCCAGGGGGGCCACCTCCACGCTTGGGAGGAGCCGAGTCGGTTTCCTCTTCGCCATCGTCTTCGAACATCGCACCGCAGTGGGGGCAGGTAGGATCACTTTCTTTGACCAACCCGTCGCAAATCTCGCAAGCGAACATGTCCTCATCCACCGCTTCTTCGCCAATCTTCTCGGTTTTTCCGTCCTTTGAGCGGAACATGGTGATGCTGCAACTCAAATCATAGCCCTTCAGGGCGAGCTCGGTTTGAATCGCCTGTTCGAACGCTTGGGTCAAATCCTCGGGTGAATCCAAAACTCGCCCGTCGTCCACGTAGGTGACATTGACCTCAAACGTGTCGTCAACGAGCTTGGTTTGGGGTGCTTCGACGGCGACACCGCGTTTGCGAGCCACACGACGGATGGCCACCTCCGAAATCCGACGAAGAAGGGCGTCGTTGGGAGCGTCTTTTCCTTGACCACCGAGCGCACCGGCCATGATTTCTGCGGCTGCATTTCCACCATCGACGTTGCCACCTCGCAAGTGTGCGGGAAGTTCGCCCCCCCCGAGATTAGCCAACACGGAAGAGGCCGGCGATTGATTCATGGACAACCATTGGCTTCGACGGTCTTCCTTGACCGCACGTTCGGCTTCCGCCAAGCGATTCACCATGGCGTCGGTTGGAGAATTGGCAGGGTTATGGGCAATCTTTGTTCCTCCGGCTGACAACGGTGCCGCGTTGTTTGCATTGGGAATTGCCCCGCTGGCGAGAGAAGGGCCTCGATTGACATTGGGCATGTCGTTCAATGGCGCCACGTTCGAAGTAGGCATAACGTTACTTTGTGGCGGGAAACCTTGTTGCGGTGGGAAACCACCTTGCACGGGTTGTTGCGGGTATTGCCCGGGTGGCAAATTTTGATGCTGGTGGAGACCTTGCGCCATGCCTTGAAGCATGTCGGGAGGAACCTGTCCCATTTGGTTCATGTTGGCTTGCTGTTGCATGCGTTGTTGCTCTCCAGAGACAGGATCGAATGTTCGTTGTTGCTGGGGGAACGGAGGGATGTTTTGCTGGGGCGGCGGGGCAAAGCCTCCTGCCATGGAAGTGTCTTGACGAGCACCGCATTCCGGACAGAACATGCTGTCGGCTGGAATCGCTTCGCCACATGCACCACAGTTCACGGTCTCCCCCCTCGCACTTCACTGCTCGTGTTACCCTTCCTAAAGGCTTGCGACCGATTGGGTTCAAAGACCGACAAGAACACAAATTTGAGCAAGAGCGAAGCCCCTTCACGCATATCTTCATGCGGAGGACAAGGCTGGAAGGAATCGGAGGGATGCTGATGGCGGTCTTGGTCAATGAACACATCGACCGTTTGCTCGAAACGACATCGCGTTCGTTTTACCCAACCCTGAAGTACCTTCCAAAGAAAATCCGAGGTCAAATCGGCCTCTTGTACTTGCTCGCCCGGGTGGCCGACACCATCGCTGATACCAAGCACGGCGAAACTGCTTTTCTGCTTGACCATCTCAACGCCTACAACGACGTTGTTCAGGGTCGCAGCAGCGATTTGCCCGACTTCACGGATCTTGCGGGTTTGCAGACCAACCCCCACGAGGCTACCCTCCTGCGCCATGTACCGGAAGTCATCGCAGGGCTCGAAGTCTACGGTCCGGAGGACCGTGAGCGCATGCTTGAATGCCTGGACATCATCGTAGGTGGGCAATGTTTGGATTTGAAACGGTTCGGCCCTGCCAACGAAGGCGGCACCGTGCAAGGGCTTGGAAACGACGAAGAATTGGACGATTACACCTTCCGGGTTGCAGGCTGTGTTGGTGTTTTTTGGACCAAAATGTCCCTCGCCCATATGATGAAACTCTCGCCCGAAGACGAAGCGGTCTTCATGGAACGTGGTATTCGTTTTGGCAAAGCCTTGCAGATGATCAACATCCTCAGAGACATTCCACAAGACCTCCGATTTGGCCGATGTTACATTCCCGTTGACGCCCTTCAAGGTGTTGGGTTGCAACCTGCCGACTTGCTTGATGATAGCAACCTCGCCACGTTTCGACCCCTCTACGACGCCTACCTCGACTTGACCAACGAGCATTTGGAAGCAGCAACCGAATACATCCGCATGATTCCTGAAACCCAATTCCGGCTGAAAGCTTCGTGCATGCTGCCCGTCTTGATTGGACAACGCACCGTCACCCTCCTGCGAGAGGGAAACATCCTCAATTCGGAAGAACAAATCAAAGTCACACGCGACGAAATGAAAGGCTACGCCCGCAAGTTGCTCAGAGCGTTGTTCATTCCTGGTGGCGTGCGCCGACTCATGGAAAAGAACAGAGACAAGTAACGGTTCTATAGAAATTATATAGGAAGTAGGTTTTTTCTTACTTTTGGTCAAGGAATACCTCGTTGTTCACACCTTCAAGAGGAGGTCTCATAAACAAGGGATGCGAGGGGCAAGCGGTTAGGATGCTGGAACGCCGCAAACCGCTTGACCTTCTCTTCCCCCTCAAGGGGAATGCGTCAAGTCGAACCGGCGAGCAAGAAACAACCACCCCATCCACCCTTGACCGTGTTCGCGCCGGTGTTACGCTCGCTCGAGATGCCGTGAAGGCCGTGAGCGTCACGGCCATGGAAGCCCTTCGAGAAGGAGCATCCTTCATCGGTATCGTGGGGGAGAAAAACGAACTCGTCGATCCCTTTGCCCACTTGGATGCACCGATTTGGTCGGAACAGCCTCCTGCTGAACTTCACAAACTTGCTTACCGATACTGCGAGGAACTGACCATGCGTGAAGCAGGCAACTTCTACCACTCGTTCAAGTATCTGCCCGACGAACAACGCCTGGCCATGTGCGCCATCTACGCCTTCTGCCGACGTGCAGATGACATCGCTGACGGGGACTGGGCGGACCGATTCCCCGGAAGTCAAGGTGAAATGGACCCGGAAGCCAAGGCCTACCGAGACCAACTCGAGAACCTCCAAAACCAAGGAACCATTCTCGACGAAGAGGCGTACCTCAACAAAATCACCCAGTTGTTCTTCTTCCGCAAGAAGCTCTCCACATGTTACGGCGATGTGCATTCTACCGACCCCGTTTTCCTGGCGCTCAAAGACACCGTTCAGCGATACAACATCCCTCGTGACGTTTTTGACGACCTCATCTCCGGCATGGAGGACGACCTTTACAACAACCGCTATCGCACCTTTGACGAACTTTATGTCTACTGCTACCGAGTTGCTTCCGTCGTTGGCCTGATGTGCATCGAGGTGTACGGCTACGACAACCCAATGGCAAAGAAGTACGCTGAATCATGGGGCATCTTCATGCAGTTGACCAACGTGTTGCGAGATGTCGGCGAAGACATTCAACGAGACCGCGTGTACCTCCCCCTCGATGAATTGGAACGCAACGGCATGACTGAGACGGAACTCGACGGTAAAATCGTCCTCAACAAACATTGGGAGCCCTACTGCCGCCACTATGCTGCCCGTGCACGCACTTACCTCGAGGAAGCACGAGCCCTGCTCCCGCTTCTCCCTCGGCGTTCACGTTATTCTCCAGCAGCGATGATTGCCTTCTACGACAAGATCCTTCGCCAAATTGAGAAGCAGCAAGGCGATGTGTTTACGCAACGTGTCAAGCTCAACAAAGTGCAAAAAATCTCACTTGCTGCAGCCGTGTACCTGCGTCATCGATTCCTCCCAGCCTTCCTCGACCCCGTCTGGGGTGGTCTCGCTCGGATCGGCCTCCTTCCGGCCGTTTGATGCTCTCTTTTTTGAGGGGCTCGCCCAATCTACGAGTAAATTTGAATCATCTCATTCACGATTCAAATCCGATCTCATAACCCCTCTCCACTCACATGGGACAACATGAATCGGAGGGGAAAAATCTCCTTGAGCAACTAAGAGAAAAGAGATCTCAGCCCGAAGCGTTGGACGGGTATCGAGAATTTACTCAGGAATTGCTGGAAGAAATGCAGGAGGTCGAATGCGACCATGTCTTTGTTGTTATTCTTGACGAATTCCTCACGCTGATGAGCGAGAGTGGCGTGGAAATTTATTCGGAAGAGGACCTCAACGAGATTCTTGAATTTCTCGGTTATTTCGGCATTGACATCCAAATCATGGAATCAGAAGTGAACCAATCGCCTTACCCACACTCCCCAGAAACTGACCTTGTCTACGTTGTTTGGCAGAACTTGGATGATGTTCTGGATGAGTTTTACGATTGAGCCTCCATGAAGACGCCCGTATTAAAGATCGAGGGGGCGTACAGGGTGCTCGAGCCAGGTTGGGTCGTTCTTCCAATCGTAGTCCTCCACATCGATGTACATCTCCACTTCGTTGCCATCGGGATCGAGGACGTAGAGTGAGTGTGAAACTCCATGGTCACTTTGACCAATCAGTCGGATCCCATGTGCTTCGCATCGTTTCTTGGCCTTCAGAAGCTGCTCATCCTCAGTACCAATGCACCATCCCGTGTGGTAAAGACCAATGCGATGGCCTCGCATCGGGCCGGGCGCATCTCCAACCTCGAGCAACAGCAATTCGTGGTGGGTGCGCCCTCCGCTGAGGGCGGTTGCCCGTCCACCAAAGGTGGTTCCAACAACGTTTAATCCAACGACATCTCTGTAAAATGAAACCATCGGCTCCATCTGTCGCACGTACAACACATAATGGCCCAATTCAACCATGGTTCTGCCTCAAATGAATCAAGTCTTCCATCGCCTCAGGCTTCTCGAGTAAACGCCTGTATCCCGGTGATGTATCGTCCCAGAATGAGGTTGTGAATGTCATGCGTGCCTTCGTAGGTTTTCACCGACTCCAGATTGGCCATGTGACGCATGACGGGGTATTCGTCCAAAATGCCGTTCGCCCCGTGTATGTCGCGGGCCACGCGAGCGATTTCGAGGGCGATGTCAACGTTGTTCATCTTGGCCAGTGAAATTTGCTCGGGGAACCACGTCCCGTCGTCTTTCTTCTTGCCAAGGTGGTAGGCCAGAAGTTGGCCTTTGGTGATTTCACGGAGCATCCATGCCAGTTTGTTCTGGACGAGTTGGTACGATGCGATGGGGTGGTCAAACTGAATGCGGGAGAGGGCGTAGGTCTTGGCGCTGTGGAAGCAGGCCATGGCGGCACCAAGCGCTCCCCACGAAATGCCGTAACGTGCGTTGTTCAAGCAGGAAAACGGCCCGCGCAATCCCTTCACGCCCGGAAGCAGGCGGTCTTTGGGAATCTTGCAGTCTTGGAACACCAGTTCGCTGGTCACGCTGGCCTTCAACGAATGCTTGCCTTTCATTTCGGGTGCACTGAAGCCCTCGTCTCCTTTTTCGACGATGAAGCCGCGAATAACGCCATCCAACTTGGCCCAGACCACGGCCACATCAGCGATGGTTCCGTTGGTGATCCACATTTTGGCGCCGTTGAGCAGGTAGTGGTCGCCCTTGTCTTCAGCCTTGGTCACCATGTCGCCGGGATTGGAGCCGTAATCGGGTTCGGTCAAGCCGAAGCACCCAATCCATTCACCGGACGCCATCTTGGGGAGGTAGAATTCTTTTTGCTCTTCGGTACCAAAATCCCAGATGGGGTACATGGCCAAGGAGCCTTGAACGGAAGCAAAGGAACGCAATCCACTGTCGCCTCGCTCCAGTTCCTGACAAATCAGGCCGTAAGCGACGTAGGACAGCCCCGGGCATCCGTATCCCTTGAGGGGGGCGCCAAGGACGCCCATTTCACCAAGCGCCACGCGCCACTCATCGAGGAACACACCCTCCTCACAAGCTTGTTCAATCTTCGGAATCACCGCTTCATCGACCCATTCCCGGACCATGTCCCGGATCATGATTTCCTCCTCGGTCAGGAGGCTGTCAACGTCGTAAAAATCGAGGCCTTCAAACGGTTCCATGGGGCTCCCTCGTTTCAACTGCCACGCGGGTGCTTCATCAACATAACCCTTTGACCGTGAAGTGAAGCCTACCTTCGCTTCTTCTTCCCGAAGCGCCATTCGTGGTATTTTCGTTGCAGGAAAGGGCTGTTCATGTAAACGAGACCGATGATGACCCCGGGTACCGAAATGGCCACCGCACCGAGAACCAACACATCCATGATGCCTGTTTCGATCTCCTCCGTTGCGGGCATGAACGAAACGATGTTGCCGTATTCGGTGATGAAGAATCCACGATGGAGGCTGGTTTCCCAGACCACCGCCAATGCACGACCACCGATGACTTCGTCCCACGCAGCGGCGTCTTCGGGCATGAGTACGGAATAGACCGTATTGGCCAAGGCGTCATGGCGAATCAATCCGAGCGGCGCCAAGTGAACCAGGGCCGTTCCGTCGTGACCCCTGGACACGCCGATGTGCTCTCCAGTTGGAAGTTCAACGCGCATTGGAAGGCCTTCGACCGAAGAGCGTTCGGGGTACTGGTTGTCAATGCGAATCACGTTGCTGGCGAGGCCGCTTGCAAATGCAACACATTCGTTGAGCGTTGGGCTTGAGCAATCAACACCGACCCAGGTTTGCCCGGCCGTTTGACTGATCCAGGTGACCCTGTGGTCACGATCAATCACCGCCAAGCCTTCATCAAGCGAGGCAATGAAGCAAACGTTGTAGTTGCGGTGACAGTCCAAATCGGTCACTTGGCTGACGCCGAGGTTCTCCAGCCGCTCAAATCCGGTGTGTTCAGCAAATTTCCACACCGAGCCGTCGGTGGCAGCGACGTAGGCAAAATCACCAGAAGGCCTCCAGACGACGGCGCTGAGGTCGTAACCCAACACCGAGAACGTTCCGTTCACGTAGGTCACGCTGTGGTCGTCGGTATCGTACCGCATGGCGAAGCCTTCCTCGCCGACCAGCAATGCTGTTTTTCCCTGAGGGTGCCAAGCGATGTCATGAATGGTGCTGTTTCGACCAGTGACCAATTCAACGTCCATGGCCCGGTTGTCGGCTTCGTCGGCCGAAAGCAGACGAGCAAAACCGTTCATACCAGCCACCAGCACATCCTGTCCGTCCGGCGAAACCGCCCCGGTTTTGATACCCAAGTCGGTCTCACCCAGTGCGCCCTCATCGGTCATGTCGATGCGGGTTACAAATTCTGAGGCCATTGCCGTCGGTGTGGCAAACAACGCCACGAGGGCAACGGCCAGCAGCACCCGGGTTCGCATGGTTCGCCCACCTTTCTTCCCATCAAAACTCCTCCCCTATGAACGGCTCCATTCATGCCTTGCTGACGGTGAGCCTTATGAGACCGCGACCGCTGCCACTCACATGGAGCGATTTGCTGTCAAACGAGGCCTCATCAAAACCATGGGTGGAAACGCCGGATTGGCAAAACTGGCCACGAAATATTTCGAGAACATCAACGTGGATGCAGACGGTGTGTTTCACGGCTCTTTCGGCCTCCTCACGCGCGTCCAAGGGTCGTTTGACAACGCAGGAAAACTCGCTGTGGATGTTGAGCAACTCAAAGGCGGAGATTTGGCTGCGTTCCTGGACAGCGAAGGAGGACGTGAGAAGGCCATGGAGTCCCGAAAGCGCTGGTCGGGGTTCCTCGACGAAGCGACCGGCTACAACGCCAAGCAACGGGGTGACAAGGCCAAAGAAGATGCCAAAAAGATCTCCAAGGCAAAATCCGCCATCAAAATGGCTCACAAGTCCATGGAGATGATGAACAATCTTGACCAAAGCACCATCGACGCAGCGAACGCACTGATTGATGAACTCGAAACCACCATCGAAGAGGGCAACCTCCCTTCAGAATCCAAGGTGAAGAAACTCAACGACATGTTCTGAGGGGCAAGCCATGAGCGACACCCAAGACCTTCATGCGTTGCTTGCAGCAACCGAAGGGTACGATGCCTTGGGTGGACAGGACAGAGACCGACTCATGGACATGGTTGGCCACGTTCAGGAAGTGGTCGGTGTTGAACATCTCGTGGGCGTGTTGAACGGTCAAGAAAGCCACGGAGGCGATGACGTGATTCGCTGTTACGTCGGCTTCGAACCAAGTGGCAAAGCCCACATTGGCTGGAAAGTGCTGGCTTTGCAGTGCAAGCGAATGCTTGATGCCAACGCCAACGTGATGATTTTCCTCGCTGACTGGCACGCTTGGGTCAACGACAAATTCAACGGCGACATGGACGCCATACAAACGACTGCCCACTACATGGAAGAGACGTTTCGGGCCTTGCTCGGCCATCCTGACGAGGGAGAAGGGCCGGGGCAATTGCGATTTATGTGGGCCTCCGAGGTGATGGAATCCAGCGAATACTGGGCCAGGGTGCTTCGTTGCTCAAAGGGCGCTACCCTCGCCATGGTTCGCAAAACCTTCACCATCATGGGCCGCGATGAGGCTTCTTCTGACCACGACCTCTCAAAGTTCTACTACCCTGCCATGCAAGCTTCTGACATTTTTGAAATGAACATCGATGTCGCCATTGGCGGCATGGACCAGCGAAAAGCGCACATGTTCATGCGAGACGTTGCCTCAAAGTACGGCTGGCTCAAAGCAACATGCCTTCACACGCCGATCATTTCCTCGCTGAAAGCATCGGGTGCAAGGATGGAATCCTTTGATCATAAAATGTCCAAATCCGACCCGAAGGGTGCCTTGCTCGTCCACGACACCCAGGAAGAGGTACGAAAGAAGATGAAGAAAGCCTACATCTCACCCGACGACCCCGATTCGCCGGTATACGAACTCGCCGAACACATCGTGCTGGCAGAATTTGGAGAAATCGTGGTCACGCCTGACCCTCGTTTTGGTGAGCCGTCAACCTGGACCTCGCTCGATGCGTTTCGGGGTGCTGTCATGGACGGGACACTCCACCCGCTCGATGCAAAATTCGGCGTTGCTGATGGTATCGCAAAAGGCCTGATGGCCGTGCACGATCATTTCCAACAGCATCCAGAATGGTTGGAGAAGGTCACGGCCTTGACCCAAGGCTGAGGCCTCATTCCTTGAGCGCCAACGGTTCAACGCTCAAGACGTCAAGGCTCAAGATGCGCCGAGTATCCTTCGCAAAGTTGCGGTCTGGAACCGGTTGCACCCGCACGATGCCGTTGATTCTGGCGTACTTCACCTGCCCGATTTCGCCGACCAAATCATCGGCCATGGTACCAATCAGTGGATGCTTGGAGGACGTGTTGAGGATGAAGTGATCGTCGTTGTAGACCACTTGATTCATGCGGATATCTTGCACGTCTTCGTATTTGCAATCCTCAACCAGCATCTTGAACCGCCCTCGCCTGGGAAACGGTGGAACCGGCGCGTCGTCATCCCCCATCCGTTCAATCATCCGGTCGAGACAAGGTTCGCAAAACGTCGGGCTTTCTCGCTCCCTTCCTCTTCGTTGGAAAAGATGGACCTGATGAGAGCAGTCGATGCACTGGTAGACCGCCAAACACAACCAACCGTAGGGCGGCGAGACATCGCTGATGTGGACGTCGACACAAACGACCTGATTGCGGTCTCGCATCCGGAGATCGTCGACTTGGCGGAGGTAATTGTCTGAAAGACCAACCACGCGGATGACTGGGCGCATCCGAACCGTGTGTTCTTCAAACTGCTCCTGAAGCACGCGAGTGCCCAAGTTCAACGTGCGTGTGGGGGAGAGGTGAAACTCTCGACGAAGGGTCTCGGAACGGTCCATGAGGGCGTGTTCAATCTCAAAACCGTGGACCAGCGCAGGGTTTCCCTTCAAGCGCTTGATGTCCTCGGTGTAGTGTTCAACCAACAGTTCCCTCCATTCGCGGAGGATGTCTTTCTCTTGCGGGTCAAGGTCCACTTCATTTGGCGGCGACATGGAGTTTTTCCGGTGTCGGGACGGTTCATAAGCCTACCCTCAGCACCCGAGAATTTCCTCCTCCGAAGCGACCGGCCATGAGGTGAAGTGACAAGGTTCTTGAATCGCGTCTCGGTGGTTCTAGCAGAACTGGAGCGTCACCACATGCCGAACATCATTGTCCTTGTCAAACAAGTTCCCGATACCAACGCCAAAATCGTTGTCAACGGCGGCCGCGTTGACCTTTCTTCCGTGAAAATGGTCATGAGTCCTTACGACGAATTTGCGGTAGAAACCGCCATGCAACACAAAGAGGCTGCTGGTGGTGAAGTGACGGCCCTCACCGTTGGCGGGGCAGGAGCAGAAAAAATCCTCAAGGACGCCAAAGCCATTGGTGTTGATCACATCGTCCGTATCGACGCTGAGGGCGACTTGGATTCGAATGCCCTCCAAACCGTACTGGCCTCAGCAGTTGCCGAATTGAACGGTGAAGTGGTGTACTGCGGCAAATCCGCTGCTGACACCGGCGCTGGCTCAACGGGCCCCGGCCTTGCAGAACGCCTTGGCTGGGCTTCTGCTTCCAACATCATCGGTGCTGACTTTGCTGGAGGACTCTCCGTGGTGAGCCCGAGCGGTGGTGGAAACGCCAAACTCAATGTTCCCCTTCCCGCCGTGATCTCCTGCGACAAAGGTGATTTCAAGGTCCGAAAACCAAACGTCAAGGGCATCATGCAGGCTAAGAAAGCCACTGTTGACGTTCGTTCTATAGAGGTTCCTTCGTCGACCGTTACCGTCGTGGGCCAAACGCTCCCTCCTGCCAAACCTGCTGGAAAAACCTACCAGGGCGGCGATGCTGCGGCCGAGGTAGCCAACTTGCTTCGTGATGAAGCCAACGTACTCTGAGGTGAAGAAATGACACAGACCATTGTAATTGCAGAAATGAGCAACAACGCCGTTCACGCCAGCACTGCGGAATTGATCTCCGCAGCCATGACCTTTGGAGATGCCCCGACCGTGGTCGTCCCATGCACGGACGCATCCCAAGCCAGCGGTGCGGCCAACATGGGTGCAGGCGCCATCATCGCTGCCAAAGCCGACGCTTTTGCCCACTACGACGCTCAAGGTTGGGCAGCAGCGCTTGATGCCGTTTCGCCTCACGGCACCCTCATCACAGGTGCCAGTCCCCAATCAAAAGACCTCGCAGCCCGCATCGCAGCACGCCGCAACTTGGCCGTTGTGCAGGATGCCGTGGCCATTGAAGGCAACAACGTCACGTCCCCCGTGTACTCTGGAAAAGCCATGCAAACCGTTTCACTCTCCGGTCCTGCGGTGATTTCGGTTCGCTCCAATGTCTTTCCCGCCGCTACCGGTGGAGCCAGCGAAGCTTCCGTGATCGACACCACCGGTGACGTAGCTACCTCGGTTGTGGAATTCATGGCACGTGCCTCCCAACGCCTTGATGTCGCCGAAGCGAACATCATCATCTCAGGTGGCCGTGGCATGGGTTCTCCCGACAATTTCGTTCATCTCGAAGCCATCGCCGACACCATCGGAGCCGCTGTGGGAGCCTCCCGTGCGGCCGTCGATACATGGGAAGCCATCCCTCACGCCATGCAGGTGGGGCAGACCGGAAAGACCGTGAACCCCAACTTGTACATCGCCGTCGGTATTTCCGGTGCCATTCAACACCTCGCTGGTATGCGTTCTTCGAAATACATCGTCGCCATCAACAAGGATGCGGACGCCCCGATTTTCCAGCACGCTGATTACGGCATCGTCGCCACGTGGGAAGAAGCACTCCCGGTGTTGCACGCTAGCTTGCAATCCATGATGGGATGATCAAGCGTATTTCCCGAAGCCGTAGGAGCCTCCAGGACCTGCTGCATCACCAACGAAGGGGTTGGTCCGTCGCTCATGGCCGATGGTCGTCAGTGGACCGTGTCCCGGATGCACCACCGTTTGTTCATCCAGAGGCCACAATTGCGTGTGGATGGATTGAGCGAGGAGATCAAAATCTCCTCCAGAATTCTCGATATCCGTTCGACCAACAGAGCCAGCAAACAGTGTATCTCCAACAAACACGTGGTCGGGTCCATCCTCAACCGCAAGCAGCAAACAGCAACCACCCAAGGTGTGCCCCGGCGTGTGAAGGACATGCAGTTCAAGACTACCAAACATGTAGGTTTGACCGGCTTCAAAAGCCCGGTCGGCAACCGCAGGCTCCGGAAGCGCCAGGCCATAGCGTCGCCCTGATGCTTGTGCCAAGGTCTGAAGGAAATTATCGTCTGGGTGAAGATACCACTCCACGCCGTAGTGCTCTCGCAAAGCGGGGATGAAGCCACTGTGGTCGAAGTGCGCATGCGTGTTGACCAAGGCAACCACCTTGCGCTTGGGGAGGCCTTCAGCCTCTTCTGCATTCGTTGGACCGGTGGTCCAATTAGGCCCGGTTCCTTCGAACCCATCAACCCAATCAATGATGCGCTGAGGCTCATCTCCTCCATCGACGATGAGGGTGTCACCGGTTGCAGGGTCGGTGATGACCGAACAACGCATTTGCAACGGGCCCACAAAGAAGTGCTCAAGCCACGGATTTCGTACGCCCATGACCCTTGGCAGCGGCCTGTCCTTCATGAGGTTGAGGATGAAACAACATCGACAGCGAGGCTATCGGTGGTCCAAGAACCGTCCCGGTCCACCACCCTCAACTCAAACCGGTGAAGGCCAAGAGGCAACCTGAGCTTCAATTGAAGATTCGCCACCAACTCTTCTCCACGTTCGTTGTGCCACGAGGAACGCACCACCAGTCCGTGCGGATCATTGGTTCCTCGCCCGTCGAGATGGACAATAGCCGTGCCGTCATCGTCCGCCAACACCCGCTGGTCTTCGCCAGCGACGGCTTGAGGCCGATGCACATCCTCAACCGCAGCCTGAAGAGCATCAAGCAGGTCGTCGGCCTGTTCCAAGGTGAGTTCTCCCACGCCCTGGAGAGCCTCCATCAAGAGGTCGGCATCCAATTCATCCCCTGCACCGGTTGTTTCGGTAAGGAGGGGTTCTCCGGATTCACCCATGGCGGCAAGAAGGCGGTCGTGAGCATCATGGGTGGCGGTTTGGTGACCGTAGGATGCACGCTCATCTTCCGTGAGGTGTTCAAGAACATCATCTGCATCTGCATACAACGCTTCAGCGGTAGGAGGTGGACTTGATGTTGAAACATCAAACCACAACGTGAGTTCGGCCTCATCCATGTCAATTGCTGGCTGATTGAGGTCAATGACGCCGATTGGTTCGGCCGAGGTGTAGTCGTTTTGGTCGTCACCCGCAAACAACACGAGCCCGTTTTCGGGATGCACGATCATCTTCGAAGGCATGCCTTGGTGTTCAACTTTCCAGACATCGTCACCGTTTGTTCCGTGGATGTAAAACCATGAAGCGGCGAGAACGTGTCCCTGGTGTTCGAGGCAGCAAAAAATCGGGTGGTTGGTGGACATCAACGGCTCCAAATCACCGTGCTCGTCCAACCTCAAAACGCTGCCATCATCGCATCCAAGGATAGCACCTTGAGGCGATGTGCAGGAAGTAAGCATTCGCATACGAAGGTCTTCTCGCTTTAGCAAACCATCGTTCACCCAAAATTCGAATTCAATGGCTTCTTCATCGCCACCAACCAATGCATGACCTTCACGAGTGAGGAAGAGGCTCCCCTCTGAGGTCGTTCCAAGACTTGTGATTCGCTCACCGATGTCCCCGCGAGCCGGGCGCTTCCAAACGACTTCTCGCTGGTGAATGGCGACCACATCGCCTGCTTGGGTGGCGACGAAGAGCCGCGTTCCGTGGACGGCCAAATGAATGCAATCTTCAAGACCGAGCATCGCTGTCAAATCGTCCACACTTCCGTCGTTGTTGAGTGCAACCAGATGCCCCATACCCGATATTCCCACCAGGACTTCTTCGTGGCGTTCAAGACACTGCAGCCCACCGTCCACCGCAAAGGATTGGGCGACGGAACCGTCACGAGCGTAAACAGTCAGGCCGTCCAAATCGTCCCCCACCAGAAGACGGTCATGATGGAACTGCAAGAGGTTGATGCGTTGAGGATGATCGATGCGTTGCGTCACATCAACCGATGCAGCCTCGTTCACATCGCCAACGAACACCTGCTTGAGACCCTCCACCCAAGCCATGGATGAACGATTGGGTTCCAGCGCCAGATGGCGCACCTTTCCTTCTGGCCTGACCAAAACATCCACGACACGGGTCAAGACCATGCGTTGGGTAAGGTGACCGTGTTCAAAAGAACTCGCTCAGGTTGTGCCGACAGGACATCCTCAATTTTCTTCGTCGTTGTGAATATCAATGACGGCGTCTTCTTCATCCGAGCGGTTCTTTGCAGCGTCGTTTCGGCGGTCGTCAAGCGCTTGAAGGTAAGCGGAGTCGATGTCACCGGTCACGTACTGCCCGTTGAAACAACTTGAATCGAAGGCAGTGACATCGGAAGTCGCTTGCAATGTGACCTCCTCGAGGTCCTCAAGCGTTTGGTAAAACAAGCGATCGCTGCCTATCACGTCGTTGATTTCCTCAATCGTTCGGCCGTTGGCGATGAACTCGTTAACAGCCGGCATATCGATGCCGTAGACATTGGGGTGACGAACGGGAGGCGCAGCGGAGGCAAAATACACCTTCGATGCCCCGACTTCCCGTGCCATCTCGATGATTTGTGCACTGGTCGTGCCACGAACGATGGAATCGTCCACAAGCAGGACATTCTTGCCGCTAAACTCGTGCTCAATCGCGTTGAGTTTACGCCGAACGGACTTCTCTCGCAACGCTTGTCCCGGCATGATGAACGTTCGTCCGACGTAGCGGTTTTTGACGAAACCTTCTCGGTACGGGAGGTTCAGGGTTTTCGCCATCTGAAGAGCGGCAATACGGCCGGAATCTGGAATGGGAATCACCACATCGATGTCGTGGTCGGGCCATTGCTCAATCAAGCGTTCAGCAAGGCGTCGGCCTTGGTTCAATCGCGACTGATACACGGACATGCCATCGATCACTGAATCCGGACGAGCGAAGTAGACGTGCTCGAAAATACAAGGCGTGTAGTCCGTCTCCTTGGCACACGACCGGGTAAACATGTGTCCCGAGGTGCTGATGAACACCGCTTCGCCCGGTGCAACATCACGAATGATTTGGAACCCGAGAGCCGTGATGGCCACGGATTCACTGGCGACGATGTACTCGTCACCATCCTCGGAAGTTCGCTTACCGAAGACCAGAGGGCGGATGCCGTTGGGGTCTCGGAAGGCGAGTAGCCCGTACCCAGAAATAACAGACACGCACGCATAACCACCCCGAACACGTTCGTTGACGGCCTCCACCGCTCCAAAGATGGTTTCGATATTGATGTGCGGGGTTCCTTCGATGCGAAGCGCACGGGACCGTTGGCCCAACTCGACCGCCAACACATTGAGCAGCAGTTCTGAGTCGCTTGAGGTGTTGATGTGCCTCATGCACTCATCGCGGAGGTAGACCGCGAGTTCCTCGGCGTTCGTGAGGTTCCCGTTGTGGGCCAAGGCAATACCGTAAGGTGAATTGACGTAGAACGGCTGGGCTTCTGCACGGGAAGAGGACCCTGCTGTGGGGTATCGAACATGGCCAATGCCGACGTTGCCCTCAAGCCGCAGCATGTGTCGCTTGTAGAAGACGTCGGAAACCAAACCGTTGGATTTTCGGAGACGAAAGTTTCCTTCCGTGTCCGTCAAAATTCCAGCGGCATCTTGGCCACGGTGTTGAAGGACGGTGAGGCCGTCGTAAAGCAGTTGATTGACGTGAACTCCTTGTCGGCCAACGATACCGAGGATGCCACACATGCGTCTGCCTCATTGCAACGTATGGGTGAACGCTTCTTATCGTTGCGTCTCAAGAGGGTCAGGCCTTGGGACGGTGGGTTTTCTTGGACCAGTTGAATTTGCGCATGCGGGACGTCTCACCGTAACCGCACGACGCACAGACCGACTTTTGCTTGTGGTAAGCGTTGCGTCCACACCTTCGGCATCGGATGTGCGTGGTCTTTTGACGACGACCCATGGATGGTGTACCTTTGGACATGCGCTCACCTGAACGACCTGCCCACCGACCTCCCCCTTATGAAATCAACGGCAATGGCCCTGTACCACGAAGTTCACTCTTCCTCAGAGAAGACCGGAGGCGTTGGCGTGTTTAACAACGAGGCAAACAGAACACCGCCCACCAGTAGGGTGCTTGCGAGCATCGCTATGGAGGTGGTGCCAAAGCGAATGATGTTCGAGAGTGCCTGGGCTCGAACCGAGCCGTTGTCTTCCATCAACAGATCACCCTGCGAGAGGAAGAAGAGGGTGAGCGCAACGCCGACACCAACCACCAACAGCATGCCAAACAAAGGCGCAAAGGGGCGCTTCCGAGCATCACCGTAGGAGATCAACGTGACCATGAGCATGAAGGAAACGAGTGTAAAGGAGGTGAGCATGGCGTTGGCAAAGCGAACCAAGGCGTCTTCCACCGGCACCGAAGTTGAGAGCCAAACAGCGAGTACCACCACCAACGCGGGGACGGTAAACGCGAAGAACACCTTGGCCAGAGCGTTGGTGGATGATGGAGCGTTCATTCTTCCTCACCCCCTGAGGTGTTTCGTGCGATGATTTCGGCTGCTTGGTGGAGTTGTTCGGAGGTTGGCGCCGGCAGACGCTTGGGCACGGGTTGTTGCTTTTCATAAATCGCCAAGACAACGGCAAACAACAACACTGCTCCTGCAGCACCCACCAGCACACCGAACAAATCAGCGCCAGCGAGCATGAGTTGCAGCGTGAATGCTTCCCTCGACACGTTGGGAGCGTCCATAAGCACACCGAAGGTCATCAGCGTTAACAGAAACACCCCGAGGGCCAGCATGAAGCGTCGCTCACGCTGCCGTTGATGTCCAACCACGTCCACCAGGACGTAACCAGCGGAAGCACTGGCAAAACCAAACAGCAGCATGGTTGGCCAGAAGATCATCCAGTAGCGGTTGACGTCATCGGGATAGGTGGGCGTCATCACCCACCAGTGCATCGATTCAAGCCAAAGAACACCAACGATGACCATCACGAATCCGAGACGACGGTCGGTATCGGAAAGCCGCCCGACCGGCACATGACCCGAGAAGGCGATTTGGTAGAAACCAACACCAAGCAAGACGCAGGGGCCCACGATGCTACCGAGAAAATGGCCAAACGCACTCGAAGGTGAAGAGGGGATGGTCCACGGCGTGGCGATTAAGGAGAGAAAACCAACAGCCACGAGGATTTTTCCGGTCAGCCGTTGGGTGGCTGCCTTGGAAAAGAAGTTGAGAAGGAGTCCGACCAAGAGCAGCAGGCCAGCGAGCCAGAAGAAAACGAAGGCTTGCGTCGTTTCTTCCATGGTGAAGGCAGGGCGGAGAGATTTATAGAGAATCCCTTGAATGTATTCGCAGTCCTCCAGAGACCGCCAAATCGGGTTGCGGAGGGCATAAATACCCCACCTCTGTGGGCTGAACGCTAAGGTGTTCCTATGGTAAAGAGACCACGCCAAGTCAAGCGATACAGCCCCTCGGCTGGAAAGCACACGCTCCACACCGTTGAGCGTGTGAAGAAAAAGCGAGCCTCTGAGCTTCGCTGGGGTCAACGCCGGTTCCGCCGCGTCATGGCGGGGTACCGTGGTTTCCCTCGTCCAAAACCCGATGGCCGCGAAAAGCCTACCAAGCGGGTGAACATTCTCTACCGTTGCACAGAAACCGGCAAGGCGCATTACGCCCCTTGCAAGCGTGCAAAGAAATTCGAATTGATCGACCGATGAGGTGAACACCATGGCCAGCGAATTTTTGAAAGTCAGTTGCCGAGATTGCGGTAACGAATCCACCATCTTCTCACGAGCCACCACCACCATTGCTTGCGACGTGTGCAGTGCCACACTGACCAAGCCCGCAGGTGGCAAAGCAGAACTCGTCGGCTGCACCGTCGTTGAAACGCTGGGATGAGGAGGCTGAGCCTCCATGTCCAACGACACCATTTCGGCTCCTGAAGAAGGGGAACTCGTCGTTGCAACCATTTCCAACGTTAAGCAGAATGGCGCCTACGTGAACCTGGACGAATATCCCGGGACGGAAGGTTTCATTTTCATTGGCGAAATTGCTTCGGGTTGGGTCAAGAACATTCGTGCCTTTGTCCGTGAAGGGCAACGCGTTATCTGCAAGGTGATGCGCACACGAAGAGACGGAACTTCACTCGAATTGTCACTCAAATCGGTATCGGAGGAGCGACGACGAGACCGTCTTCAGGAGTGGAAAAACGAGCAGCGCGCCCACCAACTGGTCAAGGTCCTCGCCGAAAAGGTCGGCTGGAACGAAAATGACATCACCGAACGTGAAGGCGAGTTGACGGATGCGTTTGGCACCTTGTACGCTGCGTTTGAAGAAGCGGCCATGCAGGAGGGGGCGCTTGAGAACGCCGGCTTCGAAGGGGACTGGTTGGCGCCTTTTGTTGAACTCGCTGTGGAAAACATCATTCCGCCTTTTGTCGAAGTTCGAGGCACGTTGACCTTGAGCATCAACGATAGCAACGGTATCGTCGTCATTCAACAAGCGTTGGAAGCCGCAGAAGCGCTGACCAACGAGGCCGAAGAAATCGATGTCAAGTGCTTTTATGATGGAGCTCCAAACTACCGTCTTGAACTCCGCGCACCCGACTTTAAAGTCGCTGAAAACATGTGGGAACAGGCCACCAAGGTCGTTCTTGACCACATGGCGAAGGCCGGCGGTGAAGCCACAACCTCTCGGGAGTGATCGCATGGCTCGTCAACGCATGCAACAATGTCAATCCTGCCAAGCGTTCTCCCTCAACACCACGTGCCCAGCGTGCGGCGGTGTTGCGCAGGCCGCTGCACCGTTGAAGTGGTCGCCTGAAGACCACCGAGCCTCGTTGCGACGCAAGATGAACAAGGTTGAAGATCCTGCATGGCCTTCTTCTCTTCCTACGCTGCCATCGGTTGAGGCCATGCGTGATGCTGCTCAAGAAGAGGAGTAAACCGCACCCGAAGACGGGTCGTAAAACCCATACCAGCACCGTTGGTTCCACATCAAACATTATAACGCGTGTCGTCGGGTTTTGACCTTCATGACCCTACAGGTAGAGTGGAGAAACGGATGCACCTCTCTTCCAGCCTCCGCCACCGTGGTTGTGGCGTTTCCCGGTGTTGGAAACATTGGGAAAGTCGCCGTAGAGTCGATCAGAGACTTGAACGAAACCACGGAAGTTGCCCGGCTTCACGTGCTTGGCCTTCCCCCTCATGCCGATTTGGATGAAGATGGATTGCTTTCACCACCGCATCTTTCCTTGTGCCTCAGTCATACAGCATCAGGTACGCCGGTCCTCTCGCTGACGGGAAAAACCCAGCCGAATGAATCCGCGTTGCAATCCCAAGCAGCGAGAGAGTTGTTATCGTTCTTCAAGGAACACGGCGTTGAAACACTGCTTGTTTTGGCCGGCATGAGGGCTGAGGCAAAACGAAAAGAAACCTTTGCCGTCGCAAGTTCTGCCTCCTTTCGAATCGATATGGAATCCATGGGCGTTGACGTTCGAAGGGACGAACCAAAAGACGGAGCCATCGGCTTGGGTTCGTTGTTGGCATCCATGGCCCCGCTTTACGACGTCAACGGGGCGTGCATCATCGGCACAACGGTCGGATCGAGCGGTGACGTGTTGGGCTCGAAACGAATGGTTGAGCATTTGAATCAGTGGTTCAACTACGGCCTCCATGTGCCAACGAAGGGAGATGAATGGCTCGTGGAGAAATTGAACGCCATGGCACCAAAGGTGAGAGAAGACCTTGTCGGCGAGATGACGGCTTCCCATGATGCGTTCTATATGTGATACAACGGGTCTGAGAGCGCCGAGAGAGGGATTTGAACCCCCGCGTCCAAGGGACAGTGGATTTCGAATCCACCGCAATACCGGGCTATGCGACCTCGGCTCTGCCATGGCGCTTCTGCGCGACGGTCATAAGCATGATGTTTCATGGATGTGCCATGGAAGTACGGTTTTCTGACGGGGAGCACGAGCACACGGCTGAGATGTCCCCCGGCTCAACGGTTCGCGAAGCTCTCCTCAAAGCAGGCCTTCTGCCGTCCATGGTCATCGTTAGCCATGAGGGGACCGTTTTGCCACATTCAACATCGTTGAACCAGAGCGTGACGCTGCGAGTCACCACGATTTCTTCAGGTGGATGAGCGGTCAACCCGCTCGGCAATGTGCAACCGTGAATTTCGGGTGTACTCACCCTTCACCTCCTTTGCCCAAGCATCGAGGCCAAGGTTCGCTACAACCACGGTATCGCCCGCTTCCACCATCTCATATTGCGGGTTCCAATCGTCCGCCCACCCTTCGATTTTCATCGCACCTGTGCCGTCCATGACCATCATGCCTCGACGTGACCATCGGTGGCCTCCCTTTCCAACACCGCTTTTTTCATAGGTGTAGACCACGATTCCTGCCACGTTGTGTTTCGCTTGCACGTCAAACAAATCACTGGATTCAATGCTCGGGTCGGTGTCTTCGACCAACCGTGTAAACGGGTCCATCTTGAGGACAATCTCGCCCTTCCAGTTGACGGTAAACACTGCATCGACGACCAAGACCGCCTTGCCTCGAACGAGCTCAACATCAACGGTGGGTCCACCATCGCTGTGCTCGGTCGCTACCACCTGGACAAAGGCTGTGTTCGTGCCTTGCTTGAGGGTCATCGTTCGAGCACGTTTTTCTGATTCATATCCCACATCAAACAGCGTGCCTCTGGTCGTGATTCGTGGATTCAACGAACCGAGGGACTGAAGCGGTGTTCGTTGACTGGCGCCCGGGAGTTGATACATCGAAGGAACCGTAGGTTCACCAGAGGCATCCCCTCCCGGACACACCGCTCGCCAGTCACAACGCTCACACCGAACCGTTTGGGGGGGATCGGTTGGCTGTCCGCCGGGATGGTAACCTCGCATAGGAAGCGGTTCGGGAGGGCAATCAACGATGCTTGGCGTGCTTTCACGCAACCGTTTCCACATCGCTTCCATCTCCTCTTCAATTTGAGCGATCTCGTCTTTGCTCGGTACCGGAATGGATTTGACACTTGGATGACCGAGGTACCAAATCTCCAACTCTGCGACTTCTTCTTGCCGCTGATGCGTTACGTACCATAACATAGCATACGCACGCATTTGGTCAACGTAATCGCCTGAACGATCCCCAGCACCTACACTCGCTTTGATGTCAACGATTCGAGGTCGCCCAGTCCAGCGATAGACCAAATCGTATTCGCCTTGGAACCAATGGTCAGGATGAACAGCGTTCATGGTAAATTTTGGAGCATCAGGGTCAACAAACCACGGTCGTGCGAGTTCCCATGCCTCAGCACACGTGACGTCCCCCTCCTCCGCAAAGGGATGTCCGTCTGCAAAATCAACGTGAGGAAAGCCATCCGGTGCAGGCCAGGTACCTCGCTGGCCGCGTCGCCATGCTTCCGCATTCTGCCCCCCGTTGTCCTCAAAGCAACGTTCGACTTCGTTGATGTGGAACATGGCCCCGTTTGCAAGCATCTCAAAGCAAACATCCTCGTCCACTTCGTCCCAACTCCCCGAACGCCGTTCGTCTTTTTCCCACTCCGCTTTCGCCCTGCTCATCGCTCCGGGAAAATGGACTCTGCAGCGACCGAGGACCCACTGTTCGAGATCGTCAATGGTCTGTGGACGCTCATGCGGCTGGAGGGGCAGCAAACGTTGGGCAGGCCATGTCCGATCGTTTGGATCCTCGGGAACACCGTCTTCGGAATAGGGGCTCGGGCCCAAGACATCGGCCGGTGCATTGGCCATCACCAGACTTGGAGAATCCATCAACACCCTGCACAACGCTTCTTCAACCGCACGACCAACATAGAGCACCGGAATTTGCTCCATCTTGAATCGGTAGACCTTCTCGTAGAACCATCGGCGTGGGCAGGCTCGGAATTGATTGGCTTGACTGGCAGAAAGGCGGTTGTACTGACCCACGTTATCGGCGGCTGGGTCTGCTGCTCGAACGGGCATGTGGGTTGGACACAATTCACCCCTTTTCAAGGCTCACAAAGGAAGGGATGGTCACCGTCGAAGCGACTCTTCAAGCCGAGTTTTTCGGTTGTCGATGCGCAGTTGCAACACACCAGACCGCCAGCCGATTTCAACCCCGGTCATCGCAAGAGGTGACCCTGGTCTCAATTCGAGAAGCCGTTGATTGATGCTTGAACCAAAGGCCACGACCTCGGCAACGGCATGACCGTCCCACAACATCAAGGAAAGCATGCTCCAAGGTTTGCCGTCCACTCGGACGCCAGACCGTTGGCCAATGGACAACACGTGACCGATGACATTGGCCCTCGTTCTCAACAACCCGAGACGGGTGAAGACCGTGTCCTCTGGAATCTTCTCCTCCTCATTTGAAAGAAAGACTGAGGAACGAGCATCAAGATACAACCTTGGCTGGTCACGCCAAACACCGGGGAGTGCATCCACCAGAACGATCTCTCGTTCGTTGTACTCGTGCAATTGATGGAACGCACCGGGTTCGCTTTCCTCGACCGTGATGTGTTGGGACCCAACAACCAACACGGCACCCAAGACCGGTTCCCCGAAGTGGTTTGGCATCGGACCCCACACGCCCGTGAGGCGTCCTTTCACCGCGACTCGCCCCTGAATGGATTGAAGTGTTTGGTAAGGTGAGCGTGTGCTTACTTGCGAGATAGAAGTGACCCATTGAAGATAATCCGGTGCGGTCCAAGCGCCGTTTTCATCGCGCGAAACCGAACACCAGTTGCATCCTGCAGCTGAACCATCGCACGCATCTTCCGGTCCTTCGGGGAAGACCAAGACACCTTCTGCCATGGTTTGCATTTGATGATGAACCTCTCCGTAGGTGTTCGTAAGGTGTTCAAGTTCTTCTCGCGTGGGCACGTCATACGCCACCCGCTGAGCATTCTGAAGATACCATCCCTCCATGCCCGCAGCGGTGGCTTGGTCGTGGGTCGCCCACCAAAGCCACGCGTAGAAGCGAAGCTGGTGTTCAAGGGATGAGGCGAACACCGAATCGGAGGTCCCGGATTTGATGTCAACCACGCGAACTGCACCGTCCCAACGGAGGACCAGATCAAGTTCTCCAGAAGCCCATCCGTCTGGAT
Organism: Candidatus Poseidonia sp.; assembly: GCA_038136695.1. Taxonomy (GTDB): domain Archaea; phylum Thermoplasmatota; class Poseidoniia; order Poseidoniales; family Poseidoniaceae; genus Poseidonia. The sequence continues at coordinate 25,205 of JAYQAK010000001.1, read as the reverse complement.
GATAAAGACGCTGTGGTTGATGCACTCGTGGGTCTTTGAACCACGGACGAGCGCATTCCCAAGCCTCGTTCCATCGAAGAGGTTCCCCGGCAGGCCGCCATTCCGGCGGTGCGTGCAGTGGCCAACGTCGCAACTCAACATCCGGGACCTTTTCGGGAAGCGGGAACACGGGTGTGGCCGACCAGGTCGGCGCCGGAACATCAAACGGCTCGTCGCCGTTTCGAAGCGCATCCAACCATGGCCCACCTCCAGCATCAAAACAGGCTTGGACTTCACTCAAATACAGGTCCAGTCCGCCCTCAAGGCGCTGAACAAACACGTCGATACCGAGTGTTTCCCACGCGCCATCTTCCACCTTCCACAGGCTGTTCTGCCACATGTTCTTACCATCCAACCTCGCTTTTTCCGCCAGTTGCGTCAAGGGTTCTAAGGCCCATGTCCGAAGCTCCTCAATGCTTTCAATGTCCCCGGGAGGATGGTGCATGAGCAGTTCACAGAACGCCTCTTCAAGGACGATGCCGAGAATTTGCGACGGGCGTGTTGGCCCCTGCATACCGCCTTGATAGTTCAACAACCATTGGCGTGGACAGCGGAAAAAGGTCGTCAGGGCACTGGCTGATAGACGCCCTCGTGAGCGCCCCATCGGACCACCTCGAGGGGGCAAGCCTACAGGCATTGACGAGCCTCCAGTTCCCTCTTCTTCGGGTCGATGTCAAGCGTCATAGGAATAATAGTCACCACTGCTGCGTTGTTCTCGGTCTTTTCGGCTTTCTCCTTTGTTGATACGGGGACGCCGTGAATCATGATCTCGGCGGAACGTCACGTCGACACCAGCCAAAAACTGGTTCATTCCCTTGCGCAGGTTGAACGGTCCAGTTGCATGGCCGTGGACACCGCCTTCACCTTCAAACACCAGCAAAGAATCCGAAACGATATCGATGAAATAGACGTCATGGTCGATGACAAAGGCCGATTTCTCGTTCGCTTCCATCGTGCGACGAATGGCTTTTGCCGCCTCCATTCGAGCATTGGCGTCCAAATGAGCCGAAGGTTCGTCAAGCAGGTACAAATCGGCATCTCTGCCCAGACACAAGGCGATGGAGACCGCCTGACGTTCACCGCCGGACAACTTCTTCACGCGTTTGGGAAGCAATTGGTCGATGCCCAAGGCTTTGATGACGTTCACGTTGAACTCACCGCTGCGCCATCTTGGGCCAAGTTCACTGTCGAGCCAGAGTTGGACCGAACCATCGATATCAACATCGATGTGTTGTGGTTTGTACGAGATCGTCGCATCCGCCGTGACCCAGCCTTCATCGTACTCGTGTTCGCCAGCAAGGATCTTGATCATGGTGGATTTTCCGGTTCCGTTCGCACCCACCACACCGACAACCTCGGACCGATGAACAGCCCCTTCGCTGGCCTTCAAAGTAAAGGAGCCAAGTTGCTTGCTCAACTCGCCCCAACTCACCACGGGGGTGCCAATTTCAGCCGACCGATCCTGGTGGCGAAGGAACTTGATGGGTTTGTCCCGAATTCGAACGTTCTCTTCGGGCAGGAACCCATCGAGGTAGGAATTGATGGCTTGTCGAGTTGAACGGGCGGGTGTGAAGATGCCGAACGCCCCTTTCTTTCCGTATACGATGTGGACAAGGTCGGCCAAAACATCGAGCACAGCGAGGTCGTGTTCGATGACGATGACACGCTTCGTAGCTGAGAGTTCCTGAATGATGCGAACAATACGCAAGCGTTCGTGAATGTCGAGGTAGGACGAAGGTTCGTCAAAGAAATAGACGTCAACGTCCCTGAGGATCGTCGCACAAATGGCCATGCGTTGAAGTTCGCCACCTGACAATTGCTGGACTTTTCGTTCAAGCAGATGATCGATGCCCAAGGCCTCCGTCATTTCCTTCAAGATGGATCGTTCGTCGACCCGGCTGAGCAACTCGAGAACGGTTCCTTGGACGCGTTTTGGCAAACGGTCCACGTTTTGTGGCTTCACCGCCACCTTGACGTCCCCTTTCTGAACGGCGATGAAAAAATCTCGAAGTTCCCCTTTGGGAAGCGAATCGATGACCTCATCCCAGACCGGTTCTTGGTTGAGCCAATCACCCAAGTTTGGAATCATACGACCCGAAAGCGCACTGATGGCGGTCGATTTCCCCATGCCGTTGGGCCCCAGGATACCAACGACGCTTTCCTTTGATGGCGTGGGCAATCGAAAGAGGCGAAAGCCGTTCATGGAGTAGCGATGAATCATGTCGGTTTCCAGTTCGCTTGGTAGATTTTCAATGATCAACGCATCGTGGGGGCATTTGTTGATGCAAATTCCACAACCGATGCAGAGGCTTTCAGAAATGTGAGGTTTGCCGGTACGCTCGTCCATAACGATGCATTCTTGCCCGTTACGAACCGGTGGACAAAAGTCATGGCATTCATCGTTGCACTTCTTCGGTTGACAATTGTCTTCCTTCAGAACGGCAACACGCATGTCATCACCTGTCCGAGCCTCTCGTCTGTTCTATTTTGTTTCACCTACCAACCGGCAGGCAGAACCCGACGGTTGTGAAGGGGCTTGGTGGCCTCAAATGAGTCCCTTCAAGTGCTCGTGTCCGCTGATGAGGCGGATGGTGCACGGGGTGGGGAACTTCATGCTCGCCTTGCGAAGGGCGTCTCGAGCGGTAAGGTAGTGTTGGGGATGAACTTGAATCGACAGGACTCGCTGACCTCGCTTGACACGGGCGGCGGTTCCAACGTTCTTTCCAAAGGCGCAGCGCATACCCTGCGAGACACGGTCAGCACCGGCACCGGTGGCCTGCTTGTTCTCACGAAGGACGTGATGCGGGAAGGTGTGAACGCGAAGTGCGTATCCCTGGGGACCGGCTTGCTTACGGATGGTGGAGTTCGACACCACACGAGCTGCTTCGAGGGCGGTGTGTCGGATTTGCACGTCGTTGTCGGCGCGCAGTTCGATCACAACAGGGAAGCCTCCCGTCTCAGCAGCCCGTCGGTTACCGACGTGGAACTGATGGATACGGTTGTTGGGCACACCACCGATGTACTTGCGTCGGGTGTAGGCTGGGCCTTTCAAGCGGCGGTACATCACTGCGGGTTTTCGTGCCATAGGTCTCCCTCCAAGCAACCCTGCGACCGATGCTCCCTTTATGATATCTCCGCATGCGTCGTTCACCGCTTGAGCGGCGCTCAACCACCGTCGGTGAGCAAAGTCTTCATGTTGCGCATCCGCCACCCACCATCATGGCAGGTGGCTGGCGTAGGTTCCTTGAAGAGGAATCGGAGTATCAATGGATTTCCATTGGTGTGTTCTTGGCCTTCATCATTTTTGGTGCAATCGCCATCGGCGCCACCGAACATTTCGTCGGTGCTCGAGAAGTCGATGTTCAAGCTGCCCACCAAGGTGGATTGGTGACCGAGATCGTCTATGGCCCCTCGCCAAATGCCTACACCGCCTTGGTTTACTCTCCTCAGGCAGGCTACGAATTGTACACCGAAGACACGTCCCACGGTACGGTGACGCCCATATACACGCCTGCCACGTTGGACAAAGCAGCGGATGTGAAGTTTCTCAAATCGATGCCCAACGGTGAAGTGCTGTTTTCTGTCACCAACAACGAAGTGGTTGGACTTCAAGGCAACGAAATGATCACGTATGTCTACCCAACGACCAACGGCGAGTTTGGCATTTTGGACGCAGCGGAGAGGGAGAACGGTGAAACCGTCCACCGCATGTTGCTCACACAAGAAGGCGCCAAAACCTCCGTTCGTGGCGTGAATGGGATGCAACCCACGCACCCGATGTCGACCTCTTCGGGCGTGCAATGGCACAGCCTTGCGGCGGTTGGGAACGATCGTTGGCTGGCCTTGGGGTCGCACATCGGCACGGCGGGAGCCGATGGTTCAAGTCCGGCAACACCGCAGCCTCGACCGGTGTTGGGTTGGATTGTGTGGGACGGCAGCGAAGCAACGCCCGAACTTGAAACGGTGAGAACCTATGCTGACGGTGTGTTTCACGGACTTGCCGTTACCGAAGATGGCGTGGTTGTCGGCGGAACCGAAGAGAGCCTCTTGGTTCGAGGGCCCGATGACATTGAATCCTTAGGCGTGCGAAGCACGGCCCTCGTCGAGGATGCAGAAGGAACCGTTTGGTTGTTCGGGCAACTCGGCTCAAATCTTCTTTGGACGCTTGAAGACGGTGAACTGCAAACCCATGTGCTCGGACGAGCGATGCCCGTCGAGCCAAGTGCAGTGGGCGCTACCGCAAGCCATGTCCACGTCCACGGTACCGACGGACAGGGCCAACCGATTCAATGGAGCATTGACATCTCAGCAAATGGCTCTATAGAGAGTGGTCGTGGTTTCTTGAACCTCCTGTACCTGCTCACCGGAACGGTGGTGTTGGCCCTCATGCTACGCTATGCCATCAAGGAATACTCGTTGCAAGGATAAATTCGGTGAACAACCACGAAACACGGCGCAAACATCGATGGTTGCGAGAACCTTCATGTGCCCTCGTCAACTTCCTCATACTCCAGCGTAAGCCATGGAGGGCACATGCATGACCAAACGCGGAATGATGGACCAGTTCTTTGACATCAAAGAACAACATCCGGACACCGTGTTGTTCTTCCGAATGGGGGACTTCTACGAATTGTTCCACGATGATGCAGAACTGGCTGCCGACGTCCTGGGACTTGCGCTCACATCAAGGGACAAAAACGCGGAGAAGCCCATTCCGATGGCCGGGTTCCCATGGCATGGTCTGGAGGAACACCTGCGCACGATGCTGAGGGCAGGTTACAAAGTCACCGTGGCGGAGCAGGAGGAAGAACTCCGTGAGGGGGCGAAACTGCTGGAACGCGTGGTGACGCGGGTGTACACCCCCGGGAGCCTGTACGAGGAAGGCTTGCTTGAAGGTGATGAACAATCGTTGCTGGCCGCCGTTGCGCTTTCCAGCGACAGCCTTGGACTTGCGGTCCTCGATGCCTCCACGGGAAAGGCATGGGCGAGCACACATGATGGTCCAGATCGCTTTGCGAAACTGCAAGATGACCTGCAGCGGTGGCAGCCTCAGGAACTCGTGTTATCGCCAAAGGATGCAGAACATGAGCAGATGGGGCCGTTGTTCCTCCACCTTCATGGAACGATGATCAGTCAGCACAACATCACCCATGCCAAGCGTGAGGAACGCCTCCGTACCATGTTGGACGTCGCCGACTTGGGCCACCTTGATTTGGACCACGCGCCCTTGGCGATTTCTGCGACCGGCCTTGCAGCGGATTATGTCGCCACCGTGCACATGCGAAGTGAAATCCCGCTTCAGGACGTGGAAGTGGTGGAAGAAAGCGGCCACCTCCTGTTGGACCAAACCACCTTAAGAAATCTCGAGTTAACAAGCACCTTGGCCGGAGAATACGACGGGAGTTTGCTCTCAACGCTGAACCGATGCCGGACAGCCATGGGCCGCCGACTTCTCAAAACATGGATTCTCCACCCGCTTGCAGAGGTTTCGGCCATTGAAACCAGGCACAAAGCGGTCGGGACGCTGGCCAAATCAGCTCGCCGCCTTGACGGGTTGAGAGAATCGCTCAAAGGCATCAGGGACATGGAACGACTCGCCACGCAATTGGCCTACCAGCGAAGCAACGCACGGGATTTGGTCGCTACCGCCCACGCGCTCGAACGCATGCCTGCTCTTCTTCGGTGGTGCCAAGACAGTCAAGACCCCCTGCTCATCCTGCTCAGTCAGGAATTGGATGCCCTCCAAGAAATGTCGCACATGATCAAAGGGACGCTTCAGGAAGCCCCGCCGCTCGGATTAAGGGACGGTGGCCTGCTCAAGGGCGGCGTTGATGACGAAGTCGACGAATTGCGCACCATCACGACCGAAGGAAAAGCGTGGTTCTCGAACCTTGAACTGCAATTGCGTGATTCGTTGTCCATCCCTTCGTTGAAGGTCAAGCACAACCGCCAAGTTGGTTGGTTCATCGAAGTCACGCAAACACACCTCGACAAAGTCCCTGAAGCATGGCGACGCAAGCAACAACTGACCAACGGGTCGCGTTACGTGACCACAGAATTGTCCGAGCGTGATGATCTGTTGTTGACGGCGGATTCGAAATTGAAGGAATTGGAATACAGGCGATTTTTGGAACTTCGAACCTACTGCGCACAGCACGCCTCCACCCTCGCCGACATTGCACGCCGAGTGGCTGCCATCGATGTTCTGCAGTGCTTTGCCTCGGTCAGCCGGGAACGCCAATGGACCAAACCTGCCATGTCAACAACCTCCGCGCTCCAACTTACCGATGCGCGTCACCCCGTCCTTGAAACACAGCAAGGCTACGTTCCCAACGATGTCCTCATCAATCCGAAACGGTCGTTTTTGCTGATCACCGGTCCAAACATGGGCGGGAAATCCACCTATCTCCGAACCGTAGCCTTGACCACCATTTTGGCACAAGCAGGTTGTTTTGTTCCTGCAAAAACAGCCAAAATCGGCCTCGTTGATCGCATCTTCACCCGGGTTGGAGCCAGCGATGACCTGAAACGAGGCCGGTCCACCTTCATGATGGAAATGATTGAGGTCGCACATATTTTGAAGCGGGCTACGAAGGACTCGCTGGTTCTTCTCGATGAAATCGGTCGAGGGACGTCGACGTTTGACGGTCTTTCCATCGCTTGGTCGGTGACCGAAGACATCTGTTCTCGCATTGGCTCTCGCACGCTTTTTGCCACCCACTACCACCAGTTGATCGGACTGGAGGGCGATGTACCTGGATTGTGCAACGTCCACGTTCAGGTGGCCCATGCCGAAGGGCAACTTCGTTTCTTGCACAAGGTGGCTGACGGGCCTTGCGATGACTCATACGGCGTTCAGGTTGCTGCTCTCGCTGGACTGCCGCGAAACGTGGTTGAACGGGCTACCGACCTGCTCGCGTTCCTGGAACAACAGGCTGGGGGCGCGAAAGCCGGTGAACAGGGCACTCCACAATCCCGAGAAGCAGGGCAGGCCAGTTTGATGGGTTACTTCGCTGCTGCAGCGCTCCAGACACAGGCTCAGGTGACCCAAGAGGTCATTCCCGCCCACATCGTGCAGTTGATGACCCATCTCTCGGAGACGCAAGTGGACGAACTCTCACCCAGGCAGGCCCTCGACGTGCTGTACCAACTCAAGGCCATGCTGGAGGTGGAACGGTGAAGCCGCAACGAATCCAGCAACTTGATGATGCCACCATCGGCTACATCGCCGCAGGAGAGGTTGTTGAGCGGCCTGCTCAAGTCGTCAAGGAACTGGTCGAAAACAGTCTGGATGCCGGTGCCACCAACATTTCGGTCATCATTGAGAACGGTGGGTTTGACCGGATGATCGTTGAAGACAACGGCGGAGGCATTGCAAGGGAGGACCTCAGCTTGGCGCTGGACCGTCACGCGACCTCAAAACTCACCACGAAGGACGACCTGAACGCCATCGTGTCCTTGGGTTTTCGTGGTGAAGCGTTGGCCAGCATCGGCATGGTCTCAACCTTGACCATTGAAAGCCAGCCAAGGGGCGAAGAAGGGGCCCGCGTCTCGATGGCAAACGGCATCAAATCGGATGTTCAACCCGTCGGCATGCCCGATGGAACTCGTATCTCCGTCGAACACTTGTTCCAAAACACCCCCGCCCGATTGGCGTTCCAACGCCGACCCGAGACGGAAACGGCTCGTATCGTGGACGTCGTGGTGGACCACGCCTTGGCCCATCCTCAATGTGGATTCCATCTCAAATCCGAAACACGAACCTTGCTCAATGTCCCACCAACCGACGACATGATGGATCGCTTGTACGACTTGATGGGCGCACAGGCCACGGAACTTATCCCGCTTCAACACCCTCCAATCGACGAGGAGGCACCCGGTGAGGAACGATGGGACGGCTGGATCAGCACACCCGATATCACGCGTGGAAAGGGTGATGACATCCACATACTGATCAACCACCGCCCGGTTGCACCCGGTCCATTTTTGCAGGCGATTCGTCGTGGTTACAAAACGCGTTTGATGCACGGAAGGCATCCGCTTGCGGTCATCAACCTCACCTGCCCTCCAGGTGAAGTGGACGTGAACGTCCACCCCACAAAACGAGAAGTCCGACTCAAACACTCTTGGCGCGTCCTGGAGCGACTGGAACGAGCGATTTCCCACACCCTTGAATCCATCCCTACCGAGCCGGATGCCACCGGAGGCATACCTGCATTGCAAGGCTTGGCTTCCGCTGATCGCGTAAAGTCTGTTGAAACTTACTTAACACCAGAAGCCCCCTCGCCAAGCGACCAACAAGAACGAGCGCTGACCAGTGCAGCAGGGCTCTCGGTTGCTCCACCACAGTCACCTGCACCAACCACGCCAGCGCCACCTGCTTGGGCGGTTGCAGCCGGACGTCAACTGAACCTGGTGGGCAGCGAGGCAGAACAACCGGAAGCCCCATCCAAACCACGTCCTGTCTCAGCATCCCCGCTGGGTCAAGCGGTTCTCCCGAACCTTGACCAGAACCCGGTCGCCTCCCACTTGTCCACCGCAGAGCGTACGCTTCACCGGCATGCTGGAGCAGCACCGACCACGCTGCCGTCCCAAGAAGAGCCCCTTGGTGGCGCCATCAACGACCTGCCCCTAATGGAACCTCTTGCTCAATTTGCAGACTCCTACATCTTGGTCCAGGCTGAGGATGAATTGCTGCTCATCGACCAACATGCCTTGCATGAACGCGTCCGTTACGAACGGCTGCGCCACAGCGGTCAGGCCTGGGAGCCACAGCAGCGTTTGACGCCGCTTGCCTTGGCGTTGGATCCCCGACAGTCTGCGGTGGTCGATGCTCACCATGAACGCCTGTCTGCTCTCGGTTTTTCGTTGCAAAGGGAAGAAGGGCAGTGGAGCCTGCTTGCAGCACCACAATTGTTGAGCGGTGAAGAACTGAAACCCTTCTTTTTGGACCTGCTTCAAGACCTCGCAGAGGACGGTGGCCCGCTGGAAACCATAGAGGCAAAAAAAGACCACATCGCCTTCATGAACGCCTGTCGAGGAGCAGTCAAGGCCAACGAATCGCTTTCGCTTCCCGAGATGAGGCGGCTGCTCGACGACATGCGACGCATCCCCAATCCATGGGCCTGTGTCCACGGACGGCCCACTTCACTGAGGATTCCAATCGACAGTTTGGACCATCATTTTGGCCGACACGGTTGATTCACCAAGGTTGATGCAGCAGAGCCTCAATCTCCACACCGCATGCCCTCAACCGGTCAACGGCGTCAGGATCGGCCACGGTGTGCAGGCTCGGCCCCTCCACCAGAACTTCTTCATCGCAGGCTGCAGCGAGGATCAGGGCCGTCATTTGCATCCGGTGGTCGCTGTAGGTTTGGACGGGAGCGATTGGCGTCACCAGGCGTTGGCCTCCCGGCACACGCAACCCGTCTTCTTCAAGACTGGATTCAAGACCAAACTGTTTGAGAAGATTCACCGTCCCTGAGAGCCTGTTGGTTTCTTTGTGGGCGGCATGCGGTGCCCCGTGAATGAGCCCTCCTGCCCCTAACGCCAAGGTGGCTGCAAGCGGCGTGATCAAATCGTTGGCATCTCGCAGATCGATGTCAATGCTCTTGGAGGTCCGAGATGGCTTGAGAAGCGTATCGGAGACGGTGATCCCTAACGAGGCCGCGATGTCAAACAACACCTCGTGACCCAGACTGTCCTCGGGCAGCGGCATCGCCTCAACCAACACCTCCGATTGGAGGGCTTGGACGGCGAGGAAGGCAAAGCTCACCATTGAACAATCCCGTGGAACAATCACCTCGCCGCTGGAAAAGGTCGGCTGCCAGGGACGAAAGACGCCTTTGGAAAGAGGGTCTGAACCGGTCGCTTCGCACATCTCCATGGTCAACGCAGCGTGGCGACGGGAAACAGGGTCGCCTTCGAAGTGCACCTGCAACGCTGAAGAGAAACCGGGAGCAGCTAGACACCATGCAGTTGTGGGTTGGCTCGAGGAACCCACGTCGAGATGAAGAGGAGCAGTTGCGTTGATGGGCCCTTGAATGAGCCACGGCAAGCCTTCTGCATCCGTTCCTTTCGAGCAAGCAACGCCCAATTGTTCGAAGGATGAGAGCATCGCACCGTAGGACCGTGAGCGAAGCGACGCATCACCGTCCACCATCACCGGCACATTGTACAGTGAAACCAACGCCATGAGGATTCGCAGGCTCGTACCGGAGTTCCCCGCATGAAGGACGCTGACTGGAGGGTGCATACCGTTTGGGCCAACGCCTGCGACCTTCCATGCCGCCGTTTCGTTCGCGGGTTGCTCGTCAACGTTGTTGGCCAAAGCCAGTGGTTGGCCATCTCGATCAAGATCGCTCACGTTGACGCCCATCTGGACCAAACAGCGACGCATGGAAATCACGTCCTGTCCGGCGTGTTCCATCCCTCGCAACACGACCTCTTGCTGGGATTGGGCGGCGAGGGTGAGCCATCGAATGGCATGACTCTTCGATGGGGGTAGGCTCCAATTTATTCGTTCTATAGAGGTCTTTCGGCGAATCGAAAGCACCGGAACAAGGCTCCCTTTGCCGCCGTTGCGGTGAGGCGACCAGCGCTTGACCCAAGCCTTCCCCATGAGCCAAGGTGGTGCGTGGGTGTCATCAACCCTTGCTTACAAGTTCAAGAACCCGTGCGTGGTCCATCCAACATGACCCTCGTGGACCGCCGAATGCGTCCACTGAAAGACCTTCGAATCTCGGTTACGGACCGATGCAACTTCCGGTGTTCCTATTGCATGCCGAGGGAACATTTTGGAACCGACCATGCGTTCCTTCCAAGAGAGGACTTGCTCAGTTACGAAGAGATTGTCCTCGTGGTTCGTTCGCTCCTACCAGTGGGACTCGAAAAGGTCCGGTTGACCGGCGGTGAGCCGCTGCTGCGCAACGATTTGGTGAAACTGATTGGGATGATCCGGCATGCGGCTCCAGACGTTGACCTTGCCATGACGACCAACGGTGCGTTGCTGGCAAAACATGCAACCTCGCTGGTTGAAGCAGGACTCGACCGCGTCACCGTGAGTTTGGATGCAATCGAGCCCGAGGTGTTCGCCACCATGGCCGATACCGACCAGTTCACGCCTCAACACGTGGTGGAAGCCATCGATGCAGCGCTCCTCGCAGGGTTGGGGGTCAAAGTCAACGCTGTGATTCGCAAAGGGGTCAACGAAGATCAAATCCTTGCGTTGGCCGAGATGTGCAGCCATCGAAGCGTACCGCTTCGGTTCGTCGAATACATGGACGTTGGCAACACCAATGCTTGGAAGTTGGACGAGGTCGTGAGTGGCCGTGAGGTCCGAGCAAAACTTGAGCAACGTTTCGGGGCACTTTCGCCTGAAGTTGGACAAAACATCCACGAAGTGGCCCGACGGCATGTCACGTTAAACGGCGATGTTTTTGGATTCATCAACTCTGTCACGGAGCCCTTTTGCGGTGATTGTTCCCGAGCAAGGCTTTCAGCAAACGGTTCGATGTACACCTGTTTGTTTGCCACCAACGGCCACGACCTCAGGGGGTTGCTTCGAATGGGAGCCTCACTGGCCGATATTCAACAAGCCATCACCAGCATTTGGTCCCAACGAACCGACCAATATTCGGTGGAACGTGGCGAGAACAACACCGACGCCTCCAAAGTGGAGATGTCGTTCATCGGAGGATGAGGTCAACGCATCGCCGGAAGCGTCACATCGATGAGCAAGACGCCAACGGATTCCTCGACCAACTTGAAGCTCCAGGTACCGTCTGTTGACCCAATCGTTTGCGAATCGATCACGAAGTAATCACCTTGCGTTACCGAATAGCCCAAATCCCGGTCGTGGAAGGATACGTTGGACCCGACAACGCCGTAGACGTTTGAATCGGAAACATGCCCCGCAATTGGCAACGACGACGTTAGGTTGGCCGGCTGCACGGTGTATTCCAAGCGAGCAGGGTCGATGGATTGGTCAAGGCTGGTGATGCGAACCACGTGGAAACCGTTGTCCAGCGCACGGACGGACACCGTGGCCTGAGGTGCAGATTTCTCAACGGTGGTCAAGGCGCCCTGCATCAACACGAACACCATGCTGGAAAGCATCACGGTGATGGCCAAAAGAAGCACGGTGGCAATCACGGGGCTCACAGCCTCGTCGTTGCGTCGAAGCGTGCCTCGCATGAGAACACGACACGGTCAAATCACTTGAACCAACCGATGCGAGACGGTTCATTGCACGCTTTTGAAACCAACCGGTTGGTCGTCGGCCTCACTAGAGCACCCACAACGGGCGGTCGCATTCCATGGCCCGTTTGATGCCTCCGATGGGACCGAGGCAACGCAGGATGAGTTCGGTCATGACATCGCCTCGCATGAACGCATACCCCATGTTTTTGCTACGCAAGGAATTGCGCAACGCCGGACCCATGGAGGCTCGAACTCTTTTCTCATACGAAGAAAGCGGCGTTCCGTCCTCCATGTGTTGCAGAATGGATTCGGCTGCAAAGCACCCGGAGATGATGGCTTGACTGATGCCACCGCCGTTGCTGGGCATGACCAAACCTGCCGCATCCCCCACGGCCAAGGTGGTACCGTCGACCATCGTTTTGACGGGCCCCCCCATCGGAATCCAGCCGCCGCCAATTGAAAGAATCTCGAGATTCAAGTCCTTGCAGAATTGCTCGAGGTGATCTTTGAGGGGGCCTTTCAATTTACCAGCACGAACACCCAATCCGACATTGGCAAATCCTTTCCCTTTGGGAATAATCCATGCATATCCGGAAGGAGCCACCGACCCGAGAAAGACATCGAAGGTCTCCGGAACCTCGCCTTTGACTTGAGCGTAGACGGTCGGCACCTGATCGTCGGGGCGGTAGGCGGGGTCTTGTCCGTGGCGCAACCGTCCGATGTGGGCCAAACTACCTGATGCGTCGATGAGGTAGTCACAGGTGTACCTTCCGTCGCTGGTCACCAACAATTCTCGGTTGGCTTTGCGCTGTTGCTGAATTCGCTTCAGCGGCGTGGAGGTGCGGATTTCAGCCCCTGCTCGAACCGCTTTGTCAGCGAGGTAACCATCGAATTGCAATCGATGACCTGCGAACGCATCCAATTCAAAGTCATACGATTTTCCCGAAGGCAGGAAGACGCGCATGTTGTCAAGACGATGGAGAATCAAGCGTTCTGGAAAATCAAAGTAGGTCTTCAGCCACAGATGGTCGTCGAGGTTTCTGAAGGTGCCGACCACCTCGCCCCAGTTGGGAATGCATTCGCCGCATTGTGCGGGGTTGCCCACGATGTTGCGCCGTTCAAGCACCAGCACATCGACGCCGGATTCGGCAAGACGCTGTGCTGCAGCACTGCCCGCAGGACCGGCCCCGACGATGATGACGGTGCGATGCTCGATCGGTTTGCTTGCCACCTGCAACCCTCATGTGTGTCGTTCTTTGACAAAATCGGTGATGTGAAGCATCATCTGTTTCGCTTCGCTGTCGGGGAAGACCTCAAGCGCTGCTTGTGCGCGTTCCAGATGTGTTCTCACAAGAATTTCCACATACTCCATGCTGTTTGACCGGTCAAGGAGTGCCATTAACTCATCAAAGTCATCGTCGCAGAAGGCTTCGATCAACTCCGACAGGCGCTCGCGGTGACGGCCGTGGGACAACGTGAGGGCATGAATCAAGGGAAGCGTCATCTTTCCTTCGTAAACATCTGCGCCTCTTGGTTTACCCATGCGGTCATCGCCCCTCAGGTCAAGTAAATCGTCCACGAGTTGGAACGCAATCCCCAACTCCATACCGAAGGTTTCGAGGGCTTGGGCCTGGTCGTCAGGAAGCCCAGCAACCAAACCTGCGCTAAAACATCCGGCGGCAAACGGTCCTGCGGTCTTTCCACGAACGATGGAAAGGTAGTCCTCTGGAGAAGTCGCCAAATTCAGCACGTGGTCGAGCTGGTGGAATTCAGAGACGGCAATGTTGGCACAACAACGAGCGATGACGGTGACGATTTGTTCGCTGTACCGTCCTCCGAGCCCAAAGCCCTGGACGAAGAGCCAATCCCCGGCGATCACGGCTTTGGCCTGACCTGCCTTGGCATGGATGGTAGGGATTCCTCGTCGGTGTTGGGCTTCATCGTTGATGTCGTCGTGAACCAAGGTGGCCGTGTGAATCAATTCAAACGCCAAGGCCAACGGCATGACATCGCCTTGTTGAGTCCCGCCAGCCAATCGATAGGCGAGAAGAAACAGAATTGGACGAAGGCGCTTTCCACCTGCATTCAGAACTCGACCAGCCTCGAGGGCCACTTCACCTGCCCCCAACGCCACTTCGTCCTCAATCAACTGCGCCAAAGCCTCGTTGACCTCGTCGCGCATGGATTGGAGCGCCAGATTCAGCCCCTCGACATTGCTCTGCACAACCCTCCCACAACGGTGGGCTTCTTAACCGGTCGTCCACGCCCTTAACCCGTGGGGGGCGACCCTCACCGAGGTGAATGGATGGAATCAGGCGAGCGTCTCGTCATTCTCACAACGTCCACGCGTGACGACGGTGTCCGCCTTCACATCGAGCGCACCGTTGAAACACAAGGCCAGCGGCGAGACCTCCGACTCAAGCAACTGCCCCACATGGAAACCGCCCTCGGGGCACTCCGCGACGGCCACGGCGATTTGGTCGCCATGAGTGCATTTGATTGGGAACAGCACAACGTTGAGGGATTGATCATCGCTGGTGTTTTGCCCCGAAAAGAACCGACCTGGGTGCTGGTTGCCGAAGACAAGCCGGAATACCTCAAACAAGGGGCCATCGTGATGTGCGACCACGAACTTGTCCGGCGACAAATGATGAGAATGAGGACCGATCTGACCTTGATGACGATGCAGGAAGCCCTCGCCCACATCGGAGCCAACGATGCGTTCGAAAGCCTTGCCGAGGACGAACGATGGCCGTGGTTTGAGCAACAGATGATGGAGGGTCACATCGATGGCTTCATTGTACCGAGAGCCGTTCACGCCGGACATCGCATGAAAAGCAGGAGGCATACCCTCGGCCTGCAGCGAGACCAATCTGAAAACGAACGCGAACGCTTCGTCCCACCTCCGCTCCACGGGTTTACCTTGCTCGTTGGCCGAGAGGGTTTTCCAAAGGCCACGCTGAAGGAAATGGTTGACCCAACGGCGGAACTTGCCTATCGCCTCGAAACCGCCATGCTCGAGAGCCTTGACCCGTCGCTTCACCCCATCACGGGAATTTTCGTCGAACAACGCAAGATGACGACCTTCCTGAAAAAAGCACAAGAAGAGGGCGATGAGACATTGATTACGTCCTTGGTTGACCCGAACAAGAAAAAAGGCGTCTACAAAAGTGGACCACGTGTGGAATTGTTGATTGAAACGCTGAACCCGCAAGGAACGGTCACCGCTTCATGCGAGCGCCTCGTTTTGCCAGAAAACAGCCACACGGGCATGGTCAACCTGTTGCGAGAATTCATGGAATTGCTCACCATCATGACCACCGACCACGAAGGCACCAAGCGGACGATACCCGGCATGCCTTCCGGATTTAACGACCCCAGTCCGAGGCTGATGGACCTCAACGACGAGGATTAAACGGCAAATCGTGAGAGGGGCAAGAACCGCCCTGCAAGGCCTCATGGGACTGCGAAGACCTATAACCTTTGAATGTGGCAAATCGCCCCAAGGTGGGGCGAACATGGACCGGTCTGCATTGTTAGCCGAACTCTATCAAGCCCGCTTTGAGGACTTGAAGGAGATTGCTGGTGCTCACAACCTGTCCAAAACCGGCCCCGTTGAATCGTTGCGAACCCGATTGATTCGAGACCTCGTCCTTCACGATTGGGACCTCTCAGCTTCCGGCATCAAAGCCATCTCAAACAACGACCTCGGCGAGTTGTTGGGCTTGTTCGGTATCAAAAAGTCCGGTTCCATCAAAGCCCGTCGCCAACGCCTCTTTTTGCATCTCAACCACGACCCAAAAACGCTGACCGTTGAAACCCTTGACGCCATGACTCGCGACGATCTTCACGGCTTGTGCAAAGACCTCGAACTCCCGCTTTCCGGAAACAAGCAAAGCCTCCTTGCACGGGTTGCAGGCGTGTTGGCATCCCAAGAAAATGCATGGGGTAAGGTCAAGAAGAGCCTTCGTAGACCCAAGGACAAAATCACGGTCCCTTCCGTCCCAGCACCTGTTGTTGCAGAACCCACCGCCGAAGAGAGCGTTCCTTCACCCGTCGCGGGGGTTGTTGAACAGCAGAATGAGGAATGGATGTTTGAAGAAAACACCGCCATGCAAGCCGCTGGGAACGAGTTGGATGCTTCGTTTGAGCCCGAGCCAGCACCAGCATCTCCACCCCCGATGATTCAACACGTGGACATGGAAGTTCACAGCCTCGAAGTCGAAACCGCCTTGATGGAACTGAATGAACGAATGGCCGAAGTCAGGGCCTTTGCACGTGATTTTTTGATGGTCAGTTCCACCACCAACCAAGACGACATGAACGCGTTCATCGCCTCGTTGCGTCATCAAGGATTTGCTACCGACCATCCGCCCGTCCACCAAGCGGTGGCCAACATGATCATGGAACTGGACTATCAAATCCAGAACGAATCAAACGCTGCGACCGCCATGCCCCAATCGTGGGCTGAGCGAGAAGCCCTCCGACTCTTTGAGGAAGTCCGAAGCGGGCTTCGTGACCAACTGGAAAACATTCTCGCTCTCCACAAAGGAGATCCCATCAAAGCACGCATGGCCTTCGAAGAAGAAGGACGCGCCATGGGTCTCGACCTTCGCGTCCCGAGCGTTTCCGGTCGGTTGCATGCCCTGTTTGACCTTCACATCGAAATCGCTGAGTCTCAAGCCCTTCACGACCCGGTCGTCCAACGGCGCCAACGCATGATGCGCATCCTGCATCGCGGCTCGGTTCACATGCTCGAGCGTGAACGTATGACCATCGCTCGCTTGGAGCGAAACATCGCAGCGTTTGAGGAACTCGTGCAGACCGTGCTTGAATCTGCAGAAGAGGGCTTTGAGGAAGCCGAGCAGGCGTTGGTGATTCGATTCTTGGAATCAAAAGGCTACGAAGTCAACACCAGCAACCTTCGTCCACGAATCCTGGCTTGTGCGGGCATTCTCGGGGCTGAGCTTGGCTTCCTCTCGCCCAGTGAGATTCCTCGTATTGCACCTGGCGTCCTCGTCACAGAGACCGAAGTGGATGCCATCGTCACCGAACTCAAGGCCTTGGCGTCCAGTTTCAAACCGGAACCAACGGCCGAAGAGGAAGAAGAAACGATGGTCGCTGAATCGGTCGTTGACGCATCGGAAAACATTCAACGAGTTCGGGGGAAGATCGACCGCATCGACGACCTTCTCAACCGCTTGAAAGGTTGATTCGTGAGCGCACAAGTTCTTCAGTGCTGTTGGGCATAGAAGTTCTGAACCACCGATGTCACGGTTTGGATATCGGAGATGCCTCGCGAGCACAAATCTTCGATGATGGCTTGGCGTTGTGAAACGTGGCGCTCGAACACATCGGGCGTCACGCCTGCAGCGTTGCAAATCGTTTCTCGGAGTTTGGAAGGGATGCCGGTTTCTTCGATTTGGTCTGTGGCGGCATTGTACTTCCAAATGGCGTTTAAACGAGGTTTGTCACCTTCCATACCAGCGATTTCAGCCACTTCGGTGATCTTGCGAGCCGTTTTCCCGTTGACGTGAAGCCGAGCTTGGATGATGATCAAATCCAAGCCGCTCAACATGATGGGTGGAACGTTCATGGGCGGGTTGATCATACGCGTCACCGTTTCTTGGGCTGTGTTGGCGTGCAGGGAACCGAACGAACCATCGTGACCGGTGTTCATGGCCGTGAGCAAGGTTGCACACTCCGGTCCACGGACTTCACCGACGATGATGCGGTCAGGTCGCATACGCAAACTGGACTTGAGACAGTCGTTCATGTCAACTTCTGGGGTGCCGTCTGGTCGCTCTCGACGAGTCTCCATGCGCAACCAGTGGTCGTGATACACCTGCAATTCAGCGGTGTCCTCGACCGTCAGCAGACGGCGAGACCACGGGATGTACATGCCCAAACAGTTCAGCGTGGTGGTTTTACCCGATCCTGTACCGCCGGCAATCACAAAGTTAGCGGGTCGGCTGTCGAGGCCCTCGATCCATACCCACATCATGGCTGCGAGTCGTGAATTGACCGTGCCGAAGTTGACGAGGTCAATCATCGTGAGCGGGTCTTCCTTGAATTTACGAATGGTGAGGGTCGGTCCGTCCGGCGACACTGGAGGGATGGTTCCGTTGACACGGGAACCGTCAGGGAGACGGCCGTCAAAGATGGGAACGAGACCCGGACCATCGCCAAGAGGGACATTGGTGAACGAGGCGATGTTTTTGGCAATTTGCAGACCGGAATCATCGTCGATCCAAATGTTGGTTCGACACATGCCGTGGTTGCGATGGGCGACTTTGACGCATTGCGTGCCGCCGTTGTACATCACTTCCTCAAGCGCATCGTCTTCAAACAACGCAGCGAGATCACCGTATGGGTTCGCTTGAATATCGCCTTCAACGTGGTAGATGGGCGAAGGGTGATTGGCTTCGGTGTAAATGGTCACGCGACCGTATTGTTCCAGTATTTGTTCTGACATGCGTTCAACCTCCAACGGCCTTCACAGCCCCGAGGTACAGGCCCATTGAGACGGCCATCCACAAGGGGAGCCACCACAGCGTGTCTTTGAAACGGCCCATCATTCGACCGGAAACACCGACACCAACGGCGGAGGCAGCTGCGAAAAAGAACGAGAATGTTTGATTGAACGAGGCGATTTGAAAACCCTTACTGGCGGGTGCGAAAAGCCCCACAATGAAAGCGATCAGTACAGGTAAGCCAACGCTTACAAAGATGATGATAAGCATGCCTCGACCCGAAAGTTCGGACTCTCTGCGATTCATCAAATCGTTGAGTCGCTCGTAGTCACGGCTCAAATCCGAGAGGATGTCTCGCAAGGATGAGTCTTGCTGGAGCGCCGTCTCAATCAGCATCATGACACGCTGCACCTGACTGGATCGGGTCTTGGCGGCGAAGGCTGACAGACTCGCCTCAAAGGAGGAGGCGTGGGCTTCTCGAAGCGTTTCACGCAAGAGCATGGCCAACGGCCCGTCACTTGCTTCGGACTGTTCTTTCATCGCTTCTTGCAAACCCCGTCCTGCTCCCACGGAATCGGAAAGGGATTCCAAAAAGGAGGGGAGTTCGTTTTCAATCGTGCGACGACGTCGGCGTTCAAGCATCGGTGGAATGCCACCTCCCGCACACGCCAGAGCAATCACCGTCAGGTACAGCAGCAACGGAGCGTCATTGAAAGATTCGAGGATGCCAAAAATCATGATTCACAACCCCGGATCTTTGGTGTGGGCCTTCAGCCCAATGAGTGCCATGCCAACGAGCGTGATCATCAAACCCATGTTCACAACGGCGTTGATGGTTGAAGGCGGCGGCAGTGACATGAACGCTCCGAGGTCACCCGACATCAATTGAGGTACCAACCCCACGATGGCCAAGATGATCGGCCCAATCATTCCAATGGAGAGCAAGGTTTCAGGGACACCACCGAGTTCTTCGATGTACTTCTCCACCTCATCGCTGCGCTCTTCTTCCATTCGAGCTCCTTGCTTCTTGAGGGTCTCGACCAAATCCGTGTTCTGCGTCACGTTGGTGTAGAGCGTGTTGAGTAAACGCTTGTACCCTGCTGACTCGGCGATTTTCATCAAATCCTTGAGTTCACGGTCCAAGCCCTTGGAGCTCCCTTTTCGCAGGCGAACCATCATGGCGGAAAAGTCCTGCGAAATGATGCCGTAGCCGCCCCTCCCAATGGTGTGGAGGGCCGCTTCCAAACCGACACCTGATGACATCAAGACGTCCATGGTACGAATCACGTAGAGGAGTTCTCGCTTTTCCTCCAGTTTTCGCATGCTGTTCACCTCAAATGACGTCTTCGAGCAACTCAAAATGGAAACTTTCGTTGGCGCTGTCGTATTCCATCACGGCGAAAATGACCTTCACATCCCGTTCTTCAAACGGGTCGTGAATGTACGGCTGACCGGTCCGAAACATGGCCACGATGCGCTTGTACTCGTCGAGTGTGATTTCGCCGCGTACGGTGTACATGGTTGATTCCGACCCTTCGTCGTGAAGATCGTCGCCTTCCTGGCCACGAATCACGGTGCGTGTCAAGCGTCGTGTCATTCGGACTTTCATGTCTGCATTCGCAATGCGAACCCAATCTGAACTTGATGTACCCGTTGCGGGACGAATAAAGAAATCCATTCCTGCCATGTCTGACCCCTATAGGTCCCACATCACGAGAAGGACTTGAATGTGTTGGGCCTATTTATTCACCAGCGGCGATCCGGAACCACCCAAATCGTGGTTCTGAAAGGCGACCTGATTCGAGCAATTCGTCGAGGCACGCCTCTGCCGTCTCACGCACATGACCTCGGGCGACGGCGTTTTTCAGGATGGTTTCGTAATCGACACCTTCGCCTTGGTCGAGTTGTCCAACGGCTTGAAGCAGGAATTCACTCAAGTTTTGCCCTCCGTCTCCGGTGGTGGATGACGCCTCTTCCGCGGTGGGAAGGGACATCATTGGGGGAGGTGTGGTGGCTGCTTCAATGCGGCCTTCAGCGATATCGAGCGCTTGCATCAAGTTGAGTTTGAACGGCTCAACATCGATGTCGCCGTAATGGTTGCGTGACACGAGAAGACTGTTCGACAGGCCCACTCGCGCGTATGCATCCATGGTCGGCTCGACTTCCAAAGAAGCGGCGTACGCATTCATTCGCTCCATGGTGCTCTCGCAGGCATCGAGAAGCCAATTGGCGTAGACGTCCCGAGAGACCACGCAGGCCTCCTCAGGTCGCAAGGACGTGTAGACGGCTCCTTCATCGGTTTGGTACCATCGTGTTTTGGCCGTCATCATCACCAACAGGGGTTCGCCGTCCTCGATGCGTTCAACCCATTGGTGAGCCAATTCTCGCATCATTTCTGAATTGTATTCGCCGATGGAGAAGTAATGCAGGCCCGTTGGGTCACGCAACTGCCCCTGATACAACATCGAACCGTTGCTGGTGTCGCGTTGTTCGAGACGTTCGAGCAAACCAGCGGCAACCACGCGATTGACTTTGGCACCCAATTTGGTGATGATAAAGGAAGGATCGTATTCACCGGGGCCCTTCTCGTGAAGGGTGGCGCTTCCAAATTCCGAGGCCAACAGCAGATGAGCCGGCTGGCGAGCAATGCGTGCCCGTTCCATCAAGCCCACCCCCACTGCGCCCGGAGTTCCGTCGCTCGAAGTTGGACGTCCTGCTCGACGAGGTTCAACCCGTCTGCAAGAATCATCGCACCTTGTTCGTCCACGATGGTTCGCCCGGTAATGGCGACGTTTCGCCCCAGCAAACGTTCCCGAACGAGTTGAACAAAGCCAAGGTCCCCGTGTTCCTCAACCGAGGCCTTCATCCCATCCTCCGTCATTTCAAGGGAAGCGAGTGAGGCATCCTTGTTGGTCAACACGGCTGTCGTGGCACCTGCATCATCAACCACCAAACGAAGGCGTATGTCTTGCTGCCCATCGTTTGCACCGTGGTCGTAACACGCACCGTCGCGCAAGACACGACGGCATTCGGTGCAGCGCATGATGAAACCAGAATCCTCACGAACGCTCACGACCATGCCGCTGGTTTCAATGCCCACGCGACTCGCACCGGTGGCCAACTCAGCCAACGGCACACTGACCGCATGGTTGGTCAAATCCATCGAATCGTCCCATGGAGGCGCTTCAAGCACCTCCATCTGATCGGCGCTGTCAACCGTGATGTCGGGGATGCCCTGCCAGGCTCGTACACGAGCACTCTTGATGCTCACGGTCACCGGCAAATCGGCCTCATCGAACGGTAAGGTGTCCCACAGGCTGATGCGGCACCGACCCGTTGGGTCTGCAATTTGGCCGGACCAGAGGAATTTTTCTTCACCGTCGCGCTCGAACGTTCGTTTCATCAATTCGGTGATTTGAACCACAGCATCAACGTCCCGTGCCCCATCGGTCAAGTCAGAAATGGTAACGTTGGTCTGCTCAGCAAGGGTTTCCAAGTCGGCAAAGTTTGCATCGTGAAACACCTCAATGCGGGTGGTGCGACCAAAGTTCAATTCCGGTGTGTTGCGGAAGCTACGGATTTGAGCTCCGTCGATTTTCAGCAAGGCGCCCACTTCGTGATCAAACGGTTCCCAAGAGAGGAAACCAATGGTGCCTGAGCCGTCGGCGAGACGACCTCTCACCACGTCGATGGAACCTGAACCGTCCTTGCGGTGAATTTGGTCGGGCCGTGATGCCAGCACCCGACCGACGACGCAAGCATATCCGTCGGAAGGAAGCTGGTCGATGTCGACGGGGTCGTTGGAGGATGGAACCGTTGCCACGCCTTCCTTCAGCACCACGATACGCGTGGACTGATTGATGTTGAGGGACATCTTCCCGTTGTATTCGTTGACACTCCCGCCTTCGATTCGAACGATGCTCCCGGCAGCCAAGTTGGCATGCGGGCCCCAGTCTTTGTAGTCCCAGCGTGTGCGTTCACCGTTTTCCTCCCAAGGATTGTCCTCGAGCATACCAAACGCAATTTGTTTTTCTTCTCCTCGAATCATCTGGTCGCGAACGTTGTGCGTGATGATGGCGACTTCGATTTCGACGTCCCTATCCGATCCGGTGAGTTCCGACAAGGCAGCGACTTTCTTCGTTTGTCGAGGGGCTCGTTCGCCAGAAGCGGTCGGCGCAGGCGAGGTTCCGCTCTTGAACCGACGCATGACAGAACGCATGGCATCTTGAGGAGGAATGTAGAATTCTTTCTCGTACTTGGCAAAGGCCTCCGCAATTTCGCCTTCATCAGCATCCGGACACTCGGCGAGAATGGCCTTCACGTAATCGGCATATTTGTCATCAGCCATGCAACGACCCTCCAACAGGCGTGTGTGTTCGTGGCCTGTTTGGAGTACAGGCGGCGGGCTTTCGTGCGGGTTGGTTAAGATTGGACACTCCCTTGACCTCCATGGGACACCTCACCCATGACGACAGGTCATAAAGAATGCCTCAGATGTTGATGAAGACTCAAGCGGGGTTGACGCGCAACCCGTTCATGAGCAGCACATCCGGAACGTGCATGCTCCCGGAGGAATAGGACCCTTGGCGGCGGACATCGTTGCCAAGCATGACCTCGCCGGTCAATGCCTTCGCCAGGTTGCCGGACAGCCCGGCTTGCTTGAGGGCGCCCACCACTTCACCGTCTTGGACGCGAAGGATGGAACTGGTCGTCACCGAGAAATCGCCGCTGCTCGGGTTGGCTGTGTGAGCCCCCATGACGCTGTTGACGACGTACCCGTTGTCCATGGTGGCCAACAAGCGGTCCCAGTCGCGTGAACCTTGCTGGCTGGTCAAGAACAACTCGGTGCAGCCTGTTGAAGGTGGGGATTGGTGACCACCTGCCGAAGCCGAACCGGTGGAAGCAGCAGCCTCGATACGCCCTTCGGCGACTTGTTGCGCTGCATCACGCGTGGACCACAGCATGGTGGTGAGCCGACCTTCTTCAATCAGGCTCTGCTGCTTTCGGGGCACACCCTCAGCGTCGCGAGAGCCCGATGACATGCCACCTTCAAGCAGCCCGTTATCGGTGATGCTAAGGGCTTCGTTGATGACCTTCTGACCAAATTTCTCCGACCAGAACGATTCCTTGCGAACCATTTTTTCTCCGGTGAGGGCAGGAGGAACCACCATCGAGAACAACGGCGAAAACCCTTCGCTGGTCAACACCACCGGCGTGTCCACGGCTTCGCTTTCGACCTCGATGGGGTTTTGCGTGATCTGTGCCCAATGCACGGCTCGTTGAACGCAATCCGGGATATCGGGCAAGAGGGTACGGCTTGAGGCTCCTTGGTAGGAACTGGTCAACTCACCGTCCACATCAATGGAAACTTGCAATCCTACGCCGTGGGAGGTGGTCATGCCAACCGAGAGAATGCCTTCGCTGTTCATCAAGCATCCAGCGGTCGCAGAAACGCCGACACCCCCCCCGGTGACGATGGCCCGAGCGTCCAAACTTTGGACTTCTGAGAGAATGCCGTCGGCTTGTTCCAACAGGGTTTCTGGGCCGACATCCAACAGACGTTTGTCAAATCGTCCACCAACCTGTTGTGCAGGTTGTTCTGAAGGAAGAACGAAGCCGTTGACAGAGGGGGATTTCTTTGCGATGGCCAAGGCTTGTTGAACGGCACGCTCAGCTCCGCTTACATCGACCAGGTGAGCAAATCCAAACCGGCCTTGGTCAACGACCCGAACGCCAAAGCCACCTTCACCTCCTCCGCCGGCCATGGTGATTTTTCCCGCCTCGATATCGAGTTCGTGCCCGTAGGATTGAAATCCGACCAAATCCCACTGTTCAACACCGCTCGCCTTGCAGGCATCAGCGATGACGTTGGCGTTCGCCAACAAACGGTCTTCAGCACCTTCAGGGAGCACGATCATCCCACCAAGGCTTCACGAATGCGCATCACAGGACCGCCGTCACCAACCGGCACCGTCTGGCCTTTACCACAGAAGCCGGGGGAGGCGAGGGCCGCATCTCGAGTGAGGCCGTCCACGTTTTTCAGAATCTGAAGGGTGAGACCACTGACGCTCACGTCCTTGAGCGGACGGGTCAACTCGCCGTTTTCGATGAGCCATGCTTCCTGGGCCGCAAATTGAAACGATCCTCGGCCCGTATCGACTTGGCCGCCACGGGTTCCGCAGGCGTAAACACCGTACTGGATATCTTCCATCAACTCGTCCATGTCGGCGTGCTTGCCACCTTGAATCATGGTGTTTGACATGCGAACAAGGGGGTGATGCAGGCCGTCTTGGGCTCGTGCGCCGCCGTTTGGGTCCACGCCGAAATGGTGAGCCGTCTCTCGGTGGTTGAGGTACTCGGTCAACACCCCGTTCTTGATGAGGACCTTTTCGCGCGTGTCAACACCTTCATCGTCCACAGGATAGGCGCCGTAGCCGCCCATCATCGTCGGGTCGTCGACCACGGTCACGAGTTCATTGCCGATTTGGTGAC